>NZ_JBDZYG010000012.1:0-165055 GCF_040329455.1 Ruegeria sp. SCP11
ACACCCAAACGTTCAGCAACGAACGGGCAGCGGGCGGTTGTAGCTCAGTTGGTTAGAGTACCGGCCTGTCACGCCGGGGGTCGCGGGTTCGAGCCCCGTCAACCGCGCCATCGCTGCCAGCCTTTGATCCGGGTTATTGGATCAGACATAGACCCTAATGCGCGGTTGTAGCTCAGTTGGTTAGAGTACCGGCCTGTCACGCCGGGGGTCGCGGGTTCGAGCCCCGTCAACCGCGCCATTTCCCTTAGAGACGATGAAATCTTAACCCCTTTCTAGGGGCGGTTATCGGATCGGGGTCTTTGTGTCAGGAGATGTCGGCAATAATTTGAGCGTTCTTACTTTGTTCTAACTTTTCTGTTGGAGACTCGCTGCCGCTCGCCTATTTCTAGGACACTTGTGTGTTGGGGGCCGAATATGGCTGAGCTGAAGAATATCGAGGTGCGCGGGGCGCGCGAGCATAACCTCAAAAGCATCGACGTGGACATTCCGCGCGATCAGCTGGTGGTGATCACTGGACTGTCGGGCTCAGGGAAATCGTCATTGGCGTTTGACACGATCTACGCCGAAGGTCAGCGTCGTTATGTCGAAAGCCTCTCGGCCTATGCGCGTCAATTCCTCGATATGATGGAAAAGCCTGATGTGGATCACATCAGCGGTTTGTCTCCGGCGATTTCCATCGAACAGAAAACCACGTCGAAAAACCCACGCTCGACCGTCGGAACCGTTACGGAGATCTACGACTATCTGCGCCTTCTGTTTGCCCGTGCAGGTACGCCCTATAGCCCTGCGACTGGACAGCCCATCGAAGCACAACAGGTGCAGGACATGGTCGACCGGATCATGGCGATGGAGGAGGGGACGCGCGGCTATCTTCTGGCACCCATCGTTCGGGACCGGAAGGGCGAGTACAAAAAGGAGTTCCTAGAGCTTCGTAAGCAGGGCTTCCAGCGCGTGAAGGTGGACGGCGAATTCTATGAGTTGGACGAGCCGCCCACGTTGGACAAGAAGTTCCGTCACGATATCGACGTTGTGGTCGATCGGCTGGTCGTTCGGGAGGGGATGGAAACACGGCTGGCCGACAGTCTGCGCACCGCTTTGGATCTGGCGAACGGAATCGCGATTCTGGAAACAGCCCCGCACGAGGGTGACCCCGAGCGCATTACGTTTAGCGAGAACTTTGCCTGCCCTGTCAGCGGCTTCACGATTTCCGAAATCGAACCTCGCCTTTTCTCGTTCAACGCGCCCTTCGGGGCGTGCCCGGATTGCGACGGTCTGGGGGTCGAGCTGTTCTTTGACGAACGGCTTGTTGTGCCTGATCAATCCCTGAAACTCTATGACGGAGCTCTGGCCCCTTGGCGCAAAGGGAAGTCGCCTTATTTTCTGCAGACCATCGAGGCCATCGCGCGGCATTACGAGTTCGAAAAGAACACGCCATGGAAAGACCTGCCTGCGAAGGTTCAACGGGTATTCCTCCGCGGCTCGGGCGACGAGGAAATCCAGTTCCGCTATGACGAAGGAGGGCGGGTCTATCAGGTTACCCGCAGCTTTGAGGGCGTGATTCCCAACATGGAACGCCGCTACCGCGAGACGGACAGCGCTTGGATTCGCGAGGAATTCGAGCGCTACCAGAACAACCGCCCCTGCGGCTCCTGCGATGGGTATCGCCTGCGGCCCGAAGCGCTGGCCGTCAAGATCGCCGGACTGCATGTGGGGCAAGTGGTTCAGATGTCGATCAAAGAGGCTTTGGCCTGGGTTGAAGACGCGCCCAATCATCTGAGCGTCCAGAAGAACGAGATCGCGCGGGCGATTCTCAAGGAGATTCGTGAACGTTTGGGATTCCTGAATAACGTCGGATTGGAATACCTTACGTTGTCTCGCTCAAGTGGCACCTTGTCCGGCGGAGAGAGCCAGCGGATTCGTTTGGCCAGCCAGATCGGTTCGGGTTTGACAGGGGTCCTGTACGTTCTGGATGAACCCTCGATCGGGCTGCATCAGCGGGATAACGATCGTCTGCTGGGCACACTGAAAAACCTGCGAGATCAGGGCAACACCGTGATCGTGGTGGAACATGATGAAGAAGCCATCCGCGAGGCCGATTATGTCTTCGATATCGGCCCGGGTGCAGGTGTGCACGGCGGGCAGGTTGTGAGTAAAGGAACACCGGCCGAGATAGCAGCAGATGCAGCTTCGATGACAGGCCAATATCTGGCGGGCACACGTGAAATCCCGGTCCCGGCTGAGCGGCGCAAGGGAAACAAGAAGAAGGTTTCGGTTGTTAAGGCGACGGGAAACAACCTTAAGAGCGTCACAGCCGAATTTCCTCTGGGCAAATTTGTTTGCGTGACCGGTGTGTCCGGTGGCGGTAAGTCAACACTGACTATTGAGACCCTGTTCAAAACCGCCTCGATGCGGTTGAACGGAGCGCGTCAAACTCCGGCGCCCTGCGAGACGATCAAAGGACTCGAGCATCTGGACAAGGTCATTGATATTGACCAGCGTCCCATCGGGCGGACTCCGCGTTCGAATCCAGCGACTTACACCGGGGCCTTCACTCCGATTCGGGATTGGTTTGCCGGTCTGCCCGAAGCCAAGGCGCGCGGCTACAAGCCCGGGCGATTCAGCTTCAATGTCAAAGGTGGCCGGTGTGAGGCTTGTCAGGGTGACGGTGTCATCAAGATCGAGATGCACTTCCTGCCCGACGTCTACGTGACCTGCGAGACGTGCAAAGGCGCGCGGTACAACCGCGAGACGCTGGAGATCAAATTTAAGGGCAAATCCATTGCTGATGTCCTCGACATGACTGTGGAAGATGCTCAGGAGTTCTTTAAGGCGGTACCGTCAATCCGGGACAAAATGGATGCGCTTGCGCGGGTTGGTCTGGGCTATATCAAGGTCGGGCAACAGGCCACGACCCTGTCTGGCGGCGAGGCCCAGCGGGTGAAGCTGTCAAAGGAGCTGTCCAAACGGTCAACTGGGCGAACGCTGTATATTCTGGACGAACCGACGACCGGACTTCATTTTGAAGACGTTCGTAAGTTGTTGGAAGTGCTGCATGAGTTGGTTGATCAGGGTAATACGGTTGTAGTGATCGAGCACAATCTGGACGTTGTGAAAACTGCGGATCACATCATCGACATTGGTCCCGAAGGTGGCGATGGCGGTGGTGAAATCGTTGCGACCGGTACGCCTGAAGACGTGGCCGAAGTCGATCGCAGCCATACAGGTCGCTATCTGAAACAGATGTTGGACGGGGCGAGGGTCGCTGCGGAGTAGCGGCTGCTCGTCAGTTGAGGATGTCAGCCACCGCGCCAATCAAGTTGAGCACTTTCCGGGTATCGGGGTCGACTCGGTAAACGTAGTCTCCGGCTCGGATGTAGCTGTCACCGCGGCGAAGCCCGTAGCGATATGGATCGTTAATCCATCTATAGTCGCCATTGATATAGTCGCCCGCACGGTACAGATTTTTCACCTGGCCAGGCGGCACACAAGGCACAGATTTCTTAGCCAAACCCGGAGGGCAATGCCCGGCTTTTCCTTTGCCGTTCCCGGCCAAGGCTACGCTTGAACTGAGCGCAAGCGCCAATAATGCCGTCGATATGGCCAAACTGCGCTTCATCTCGCTTCCTTTCGAATGTACGCCGGGTCGATAGATAGATGGCCGCAGGTTCCGTTTGGGTCAACCCCGTAGGCGGGAGGCCGCCCACGGTTGTCGCTTAACTACGCCCGCGCTTTTCGAACCGAGGCAGCATGGCTGAGAAATCCTTACCCAAGCCGCCTTCGGCCTCAACGAATTGCTCGTATAGCGCGGTCGCGGCCTGACCCATCGGAGTGTCGGCATCCGAACTTTCCGCGGCTTGCTGGCTGAGACGCAGATCCTTCAGCATCAACTCGGCGGCGAAACCAGGCTGGTAGTCGTTATCTGCAGGGCTTTCGGGTCCGACGCCAGGGGCGGGGCAATAGGCGTTCATGGTCCAGCTATAACCCGACGAGGTGCTGACAACGTCAAACATCTTTTGTCGGTCCAGACCTAGTTTATCGGCCAGAGCAAAGGCTTCGCAGGTGGCGATCATAGTGACGCCGAGGATCATGTTATTGCAAATCTTTGCGGCCTGACCTGCACCGGATTCTCCGCAATGAACGGCTTTCTGCCCCATGATGTCGAAAAGAGGCGCAGCTTTTGCGAAGGCGGCATCGCTTCCGCCCGCCATGAAGGTCAGCGTACCCGCTGCCGCACCGCCGATTCCGCCCGAGACCGGGGCGTCAACAGCGAGGATGTCAGCCGCCTTCGCCTGATCCGCAACAGCGCGGGCGCTGTCGACGTCGACGGTCGAGCAGTCAATCCAAACCGCACCGGATTGCATCGCTGGAATGATCTCATCCCCAACCGCGCGAAGGATTTTACCGTTCGGCAGCATTGTGATGACAATTTCAGCGTTCTCGGCGGCCTCGGCTCCGGACGCGGCCATAGTGACGCCGGCAACGTCGACATCGGCCATGTCAAAGCCAGTCACGTCATGCCCGGCTTTGGCCAAATTAGCGGCCATCGGATTGCCCATATTGCCTAGGCCGATAAACCCGATTTTCATCACTTATGTCTCCTCAAATGTCAGCATGTCTTGGCCCAGCGGCTGTAGCATCTTCGATACCGCCACTGCAGGCACAGATTGTTCAGCAAATTGCCAGCGCGGACTGCGGTCTTTGTCGATGATCTGGGCCCTGATACCTTCCAGAAAATCTCCATGTTCCATAGCACGGAAAGTGAAACGGTACTCCAATTCCAACGCTTTGCGTTGTGTCAGACTGGGGCCGCGCAAACGGTGGAGGATTTCCACCGTGCAAGCCATAGACAAGGGCGAATTACGATCCATTAGTTTTTTGGCTTCAGCTGAAACCTCCTGATCGGAATGTGCCAGTGTGTTCAGGATATCTCCGAGGCTCTCTCCTGCGAAATGGGCGTCTATGATAGGCTGCTGTTGCTCAAGTTCGCTTTCAGGTGGTGTCGCGGCGTGGGAATTCAGTAGTTCAGCATTGCCTGAGGCCTCGAGCATCTCGATCAGAACGGGCCATTCTGCGATAGGGATAAAGTGGTCGGCGAAGCCCGCAAAAATGGCGTCTCCTGGACCCATGCGATGGCCGGTGGTTCCCAGATATTCGCCCACGCGTCCGGGGGCCAAAGCCAACATCAAAGTGCTGCCCACGTCTGGCACCAAACCGATCGAACACTCTGGCAGCGCTATTTTCGAGCTTTCGCCGATGATGCGGTGACTGCCGTGGCACCCGATCCCGACGCCGCCGCCCATGGTAAAACCCTGCAGGAAGCTGACGACCGGTTTGGGGTATTCAAAGATCAGCGCATTCAGTCGGTATTCGTCGCGCCAGAATGTGCGGCCGAAACCATAGTCTCCCTTGATGCCGGTGGCGTAGAGATCGGCAATATCTCCGCCTGCACAAAAGGCCTTGTCGCCCTCGGCATCCATAATGACGAGATCTACCGCGTCGTCTTCGCGCCAGTTGCGCAGGGCCGTGTCGATGGCCATGCACATCTCATAAGTCATCGCGTTCAGAGCCTTGGGGCGGGTAAGAGTGATGCGCCCGGCGCGGCCTGTGATGCGGATGTCGATGTCTGGCATAAAGTCCTCAGCGTTCAGCGAGCATTTGACGGGCGACAATGACCCGCATGATTTCGTTGGTGCCTTCCAGAATCTGGTGCACGCGCAAATCGCGGACCAGCTTCTCGATGCCGTAATCGGCCAGATAGCCGTAGCCGCCGTGCAATTGTAGACATTGGTCTACGACTTTTGAGCCGGTTTCGGTCACAAATTTCTTGGCCATGGCGCAAAACTTGGTGGCGTCTGGTGTGCCTTGATCCAGTTTCCAAGCGGCATGGCGCAGGAACGTGCGCGCGGCTTGCAACTCGATTTCCATATCGGCCAGACGGAATTGCAGCGCTTGAAACTGGTCGATGGATTGGCCAAAGGCCTTGCGCTCGGACATGTATTGCAAGGTCAAATTCAACCCGTTCTGTGCGGCTCCCAGAGAGCATGAGGCAATGTTCAGGCGCCCGCCATCCAATCCCTTCATTGCGTATTTGAAACCGTCGCCTTCGGTGCCAACGAGATTGCTTGCCGGTATCTTGCAATCATCGAACTGGACTTGCGCTGTGGGTTGGCTTTTCCAACCCATCTTCTGTTCCAACGCGCCAAAGCTGAGGCCGGGTGTGCCATCTTCGACATAGACAGTTGAAATGCCTTTGGGGCCATCCTCGCCGGTGCGCACCATGCAGACATATGCATCGGAATAGCCACCACCCGAAATAAAGGCCTTGGTACCGTTTAATGTGTACCCTTCATTCGTACGTTCTGCACGGGTCTTCAGGGCCGCCGCGTCTGAACCTGATCCGGGTTCCGTCAGACAATAGCTTAGAACGGTGTTCAGGTTCAGCACGTCGGGCATGATGCGGGATTTCAACTCGTCACTCGCGAAACTGTCGAGCATCTTGGCGCACATGTTGTGGATCGACAGGAACGCTGCGACCGAAGGGCAGGCCATCGACAACGCCTCGAATACCAAAGTAGCGTCCAGACGGCTTAGTCCCGATCCGCCGCCATCTTCCGACACGTAAAGCCCGCCGAAACCCAGCTCTCCAATGCGAGGCCAGAGATCTTTGGGAATCGTTCCGTCAGCCTCCCACTGGCGGGCGTATGGGGCAATGTTGTCCTGCCCAAAGTCATACGCCATGTCGAAGATCGCGGATTGCTCTTCTGTCAGTGCGAAATCCAAGGTTTGCCTCCCACGGTGCGGATTGAATTGAACGCTTGTTTATTTCTCAATCCTTACAGAAATTTTGCACGGCCAGCAATCACCGGAGAAGGGCCTTAAAGATCTAAGTGGTATTCTTCGATCAAATGTTTCACGACCGCTTTACCGGGATCGTCGTCTCGCGCTACGGCCTCGGCATAGACTCGGCGCTGCCGAGTCGCGGATGTGCCGGTCTGTGCAATCTGCTGTAAACGCGCCAGCTCTGTCATTGTGCCCAGAGCCTCGGCGTCTTCGGCTAGCATTCCCATCAATTCGCCCATCAGCTCGGGCATGGGTTTGATGGACCGGTCGCCGAAATCAATCAGACCTTCGCCCACACCATACCGCTGTGCGCGCCAGCGATTTTCACCGATCAGAAATTGGTCATAGTGACGCCAGCGAAGGTTTCGATCTTTCAGCCTGCACAGCATGCGGGTCAAAGCCTGTACCAAAGCCGCAAGCGACAACGTGTGCTCCAACCGAGGCTGCACATCCATGATCCGTGTTTCCAGGGTCGGGAAGCGATGCGACGGGCGCAGGTCCCACCAGATTTTCGTGGTGTCCTCGATCACGCCAAGCTCAACCAGAATTCCTGTGGTGCGCTCATAATCCGACCAGCTAGCCAGAACCGGTGGCAATCCAGTACGCGGCAAGTTGTCGAACACAGTCAGACGATAGGATGACAGCCCCGTGTCTTCGCCGTTCCAATAGGGTGATGAGGTCGACAGAGCCAACAGGTGCGGCAGGAAATACGAGAGTTGCGGCATCAGGTCCGCGCGCAGGGCAGGGTCCTCGACACCGACATGCACGTGCATACCGCATATCAGCATACGACGTGCCACTCCACCTAACGCGTGTTGCAGTGCGTCATAGCGATCCTTGCGGGTGTGATGCTGTTTCTTCCAGTCGGCAAACGGGTGGCAAGATACAGCAATCGGCGCGAGGTTGTGCTCGGCGGCACGTTTCGAAACGCAAGAACGCAGGCGTTTCAGATCCTCGCGAGCTGACTTAATCGTTGAATGCGGTCGGGTGCCGACTTCGATCTGGCACTGCAGGAACTCGGGACTGACCTGACCTTCAAAATCCGATTGGCAAGCCTCCATCAGGGCAGCCGGTGCTTCGGCAAGTTGCAGGCTGTCGCGGTCAACAAGCAGATACTCTTCTTCTATGCCCAGCGTAAATTCCTGCTGCATGGCGGTCCTCGTACAATTATTCCGACCAGTGAATACGGAAATTTCTGTTTTGCCAAGCGTTTGACACGGCTCTTCTTGCAGAGGCCCGGTAAGCAAAGGTAAGAAACAGCCGAACCGGAAAGTGGAGCCGCCCGTGAAAACCAGAAAATTCCCCAAGATCAATGAGGCCCTCGATGAGTTGGGGGTGAAGCTGATCGACAAGGCCCCGGATCAGGATGAGCGCGCCCGGCTCGAGGCGTTTGAACAGGCAGGTGGGTTGACCCGCCCGGCCTATGCTTTGTCACCGGGGATGGAAGGTTTCGACATCGAACAACTGGTGGCCGAACACGCCGAGTATGCCGCTGCGTTGGTGGCACTCAAAGATCACGAGCAAAATCAGACGGGCTATCGTGCCGGAAACGGCTATTACGACAGTCCCGATGCGGACGCATTGTACCTAATGATCCGCAGGTTTTCACCGAAGCGCGTGATCGAGGTTGGCTGTGGTAACTCTACCCGTGTGACCCGACAGGCGATCATCGACGGCGGGCTGAACACCCAGATCACCGCGATAGACCCGCATCCCCGTGCTGATATCGCTCACGTCGTGGACCACTTTGAGCAAAAGCGGCTGGAGGAGGTCGACCTGGCGCTGTTCGATCAACTCGAAGCAGGTGACGTACTGTTTATTGACTCCAGCCACGTTGTTCGAATGAGTAACGACGTTGCGCATCTTTTCTGCCGGATCATTCCCGCTTTGAAACCAGGCGTTGTGATCCACGTGCACGATGTTTTTCTGCCCTACGAATACCCCAAACGGTTCTTCTATGACTGCCCGGGTTGGGGCGAGCAGTACATTCTGCATGCCTTGCTGCAATCTGGTGCATATTCAATGCTTTGGCCGGGGTATTACCTGCAAATGGATCGACCCGATGCGGTTGAAGCCCTGCCATTTCTGAAAGACGGCAGAGCGCAGAGCATCTGGGTTCAGGTGAAAGAAAAGTGATCCGGGCTGGCTGAGCCTCCGTAACTCTCTGCATAACAAGCTGGAGAGGAGACAACAGCCATGTTTCGCCGCACATTCATGGGCGCCGCCGCCGCACTTGCACTTGCATTGCCCGTCAAAGCGCAAGCCGCTGATATCGTGGACACCGCCGTTTCGGCCGGGTCATTCAACACTCTTGTTGCTGCCGTTCAGGCCGCAGGTTTGGTCGATACGCTGAAGAGCGACGGCCCGTTCACTGTTTTTGCCCCAACGGACGAGGCGTTCGCTGCACTGCCCGAAGGCACGGTTGAAACGCTGCTGCTTCCGGAAAACAAGGATCAACTGGTCGAGATACTGACCTATCACGTGGTTCCGGCAAAGGTAATGTCTGGTGATATCGCTGGTAAGCGCGCCAAGGTGCTAACAGTTCAGGGCGACCGTCTGAGCGTGAATGCGAAGAATGGCGTCAAAGTGAACGATGCTGAGGTCATTCAGGCCGACATCGAAACCAGCAACGGCGTAATCCATGTCGTCGACGCAGTGATTCTGCCTGAATAATCAACCCTTTGAAGCAGAAAGCCCCGGTCCTGATGGCCGGGGCTTTTTCAGTTAGACCAGTCTAACCTGAGTTCCGATCTGGACCAGAGGGTACAACTCCTCAACATGCTGGTTGTAAAGGCCGATGCAGCCAGAGGAACTTTGACGGCCAATCTTGCGCGTGTCATGGGTGCCGTGCACCAGATACGCAGGCCAATCCAGATACATCGCGCGTGTGCCAAGCGGGTTACCTGGGTCGCCCCCTTCCATACGAATGGGCAAAGTCGGGTCACGTTCACGCATATTGGCGGTCGGGGTCCAGCTTGGGTTCTCGGTCTTGCGCACTACCTTGGTGTAGCCACGTTTAGTCAGTTCTTCGCTCATCGGAACTGAACTCGGGTACAGCTTGTAGGTTCCGTCAGGGCCCCAATAATGAACCGCGCGGCTGGTGATGTCCGCCAGAAGACAGCCAACCCCAAGTTCATCAAAATGATCCTGCCAGTTCTGTTGCGAGAACGAAGACACGTTACGGCGCACCGGCAGTTGTGTGCTTATCGCTTCTTCATCAATTGGGAAAGCATCCGTGCTTTGCGCACGAACGATAGCGGGCGTCGCGAGTAGAGATGCTGCGCCCAACAATGCAGAGCGACGAGTCATACGGGGATTCGACAAATTGGCCTCCGGTTCAGGAACTGCTCGAGCAATAATTTGCTGGTAAATTATTGGTCATTGCCCGGTATTTCTAGGGTTCGTAGCCTGAATTTATCGTGAAGCTGAGCGTTTTGGCGGCACTTTGCCGAAAAAAACCCGGCCTGAGAGGGCCGGGTTTGTAGGAGCACTGATTTAGCGGGGATCAGTCCATAGCTTTGAAGTTGAACTCGCCACCTTCTTTGATGCCAGAGGGCCAGCGGGCGGTCACGGTCTTGGTGCGCGTGTAGAACTTGAAGCTGTCGGGACCGTGCTGGTTCAGATCGCCAAACATGGATTTCTTCCAGCCGCCAAAGGTGTGATAGGCCAGCGGCACCGGGATCGGAACGTTGATGCCGACCATACCGATGTTTACACGGCTGGCGAAGTCGCGCGCGGTGTCACCGTCACGGGTGAAGATCGCGGTGCCGTTGCCGTACTCGTGGTCCATGGCCAGCTTCAGCGCCTCCTCATAGGAACCAGCGCGAACAGTCGACAAGACGGGGCCGAAGATCTCTTGCTTGTAGATGTCCATCTCGGGCGTCACGCGGTCGAACAGGTGCGGACCAACAAAGAAGCCGTCCTCATAGCCCTGCAAGCTGAAATCGCGGTTGTCGACGACCAGTTTCGCACCCTGTTCCACGCCCGAGTTGATCAGGCCAAGGATACGCTCTTTTGCGGCACCAGTGACCACCGGGCCCATGTCCACGTCGTCGCCTGCGGTGTAGGGGCCGACCTTCAGTTTTTCGACACGCGGGATCAGCTTTTCGATCAGCGCATCGGCGGTTTCTTCGCCCACCGGTACAGCCACTGAGATCGCCATGCAGCGTTCGCCAGCCGCACCAAAACCTGCGCCGACCAGTGCGTCTGCGGCCTGGTCCAGATCGGCATCGGGCATGACGATCATGTGGTTCTTGGCGCCACCAAAACACTGGGCGCGCTTGCCGTTCGCAGTTGCGCGGGAATAGATGTAATGTGCGATCGGAGTTGAGCCGACAAAACTGACGCCCTGAATGATCTCGCTATCCAACAGAGTATCCACGGCCTCTTTGTCGCCGTTGACGACCTGGAACACGCCTTTGGGCAGGCCGGCTTCGACAAACAGTTCGGCAAGCATCAGCGGCACCGAGGGGTCACGCTCGGACGGTTTCAGAACGACTGCGTTGCCACAGGCCAGTGCGGGACCGACATGCCACAGGGGCATCATGGCGGGGAAGTTGAACGGCATGATCGCGGCCACGACGCCTAGTGGCTGGCGCATGGAATACATGTCGATGCCGGGACCTGCGCTGTCGGTGAATTCACCCTTCAGCATCTGAGGCGCGCCGATGCAGTACTCGATCACTTCCAAACCACGCTGCAGGTCACCCTTGGCGTCGGGAATGGTTTTGCCGTGCTCGCGGCTCAGCGCTTCGGCCAGCTTGTCCATGTCGCGGTTCATCAGGTGAACCATCGCCATCATCACGCGTGCCCGTTTCTGCGGGTTGGTTGCCCCCCAAGCAGGTTGAGCAATCGCGGCCTGCTCAATGGCTGCGGTGGCTTCAGCCGCGCTTGCCATTGGGCATTTGTACTGTACTTCGCCGGTTGCCGGGTTGAAGACATCGTCGAAACGACCGGATGTACCGGCAACTTGTTCGCCATTCAGGAAATGAGTCAGGTCTTGCATCGAAAACTCCTCCGATAGATTTGCGCGCAGGATAGGCTTGCATAAATCCCGCGAACAGAGGCAATGTTTCAAAAGAGCTTTGCAAAAATGCAAAAGGAAGAAAGATGAACCCGAACTGGGATGACATGCGGATTTTTCTGGCCGTGGCCCGAGAGGAAAGCCTTTCGTCAGCGGGGCGCATCCTGAAAATCGACCCGGCCACAGTTGGGCGACGCATTGCACGGTTGGAAGCGAACCTCGATGCTCTGCTGTTTACCAAATCGCAGCAGGGATATGTCCTGACGGCTGCGGGCGAACGCCTTTTGGACCACGGTTTACAGGCCGAAGAGGCGATGCGCGCGGCCGCTGGGGCCGTGGCGGGATCAACCAAGTCGCTGAGCGGTCAGATCCGGATCGGTGCACCGGATGGCAGCGCGAACTATCTGCTGCCGCAGGTTTGTGCGAAAATCAGCGACGCCAACCCGGATCTGGATATTCAGATCCTGGCACTGCCGCGGATCATCAACCTGTCCCGACGTGAGGCAGACATGGCGCTAACCGTCAGTGCGCCCACAGCTGGGAAACTACTGGTCAAGAAAGTCAGCGACTACAAGCTGCATATGGTGGCCACGCATGAGTATCTGGAACGCCATGACCCCATTCGATCCCTTAGCGATCTAAAAGGGCACCGGCTGATAGGTTACATCCCGGATATGATCTTTGACCGCGAATTGGATTATCTCAACGATATCGGCATTGACCGTGTCGCGCTTGCATCGAATTCTGTTTCGGTTCAGCTGCGACAGGTCTCACTTGGCACAGGGGTTTGTGTTGCCCATGACTTCACGTTGCCGTTTCACCCGAACCTGCGGAAAATCCTGACGGATCAAGTCAGTTTGACGCGAAGTTTCTATCTGGTTCGGCACCAAGGTGACCAGCGGAACGAACGCCTGAACCGCTTTGCCAATGCCCTTACACAAGGTATCCGTGACGAAGTTGCGCGGCTTGAAGCCGATGCAGATGCTTGACAGGTCGACCCAATCGCGCAACGCTTTGGATAAGTTTACTATTTCGGAGGTGCTCCTCATGCTTGTTCAGGCCATTTTGAAATCCAAGGCGACACAAGGCGTGGTGACAGTTGAGCCTTCGGCCACGATCTCGGACGCATCGAAGATTCTTGCGGAGAAACGGATCGGGACCGTTGTCGTGTCAGATGACGGAGGGCAGACGGCGTCCGGCATTCTGTCCGAGCGCGACATCGTCCGAGAACTGGCCGCAAGCGGCAGTAGTTGTCTGAGCAAACCGGTTAGCTCTTACATGACGCAGGACCTGATCACGACAACGCGCCAAGCTACAGTTCAAGAGATCATGACGCTCATGACTGAAGGCCGCTTTCGCCACATGCCCGTAGTCGAGGAAGGTAAGCTGGTCGGCATAGTAACCATTGGGGATGTGGTCAAAGCGCAGTTGTCGGAACTGGCCATGGAAAAGGATGCACTTCAGGGCATGATTATGGGCCATTGAAAGAGCTGGCATCGTTTCAACCCCTTGCACCCGCGACGAAGTTATGTTTGCTAGCGCAGAAATAATATTGCGCAGGAGAGCCTGATGCGGGTTGGATTATATCCGGGAACTTTTGATCCAATTACACTGGGTCATATTGATATTATCCGTCGGGCCTCTGCACTGGTGGACAAATTGGTAATTGGCGTTGCCATCAACCGCGATAAGGGACCCCTTTTTAACCTGGAAGAGCGTGTCGCCATGATCGAGGCGGAATGCGCGCATCTGACCGAGCAGACGGGGACCGAGATCGTCGCTCATCCCTTTGAAAACCTGTTGATAGATTGTGCCCGTGATGTTGGGGCCCAGATCATTGTGCGAGGGCTGCGCGCTGTGGCGGATTTTGAGTATGAATTCCAGATGGTTGGCATGAACCGTGCTCTGGATGATTCAATCGAAACCGTGTTTCTGATGGCCGAGGCGCGGCATCAGGCCATTGCCTCGAAACTGGTAAAAGAGATCGCGCGGTTGAACGGGGACGTGTCGAAATTCGTCACGCCCCGCGTTAGTACTGCGCTGCGAGAGCGGTTAGGCTAGGGCACCCATCGCAGCAGCTGTGTCCAGCATCCGGTTCGAAAAACCCCATTCGTTGTCATACCACGCCAGAACGCGAACCATTGTACCGTCGGTGACCTTGGTTTCTGCCAGCGATACGGTCGAGCTGTGTGAGTCGTGATTGAAATCCATCGACACCAGCGGACGGCGTTCAGCGGCTAGAACACCGGGGGTCTTGGCTGCAGCTTCAACAAACAGCGCGTTAACTTCTTCTTCGGTCGTCGGGCGCGAGACTTCGGCCACCAGATCAACGACCGAGACGTTCGGTGTGGGAACACGGATCGCCTGGCCGGTCAGTTTTCCTGCGAGTTGCGGTAAAACCAGACCAACGGCAGCGGCGGCGCCAGTTGTCGTCGGGATCATCGAAAGGGCGGCGGCACGCGACAGGTAGGGGTCTTTGCCCGCTGTGTCATGAACCGGCTGGCTGGCGGTATAGGCGTGAACAGTAGTCATGTTGCCGTGAACAATGCCAAGACCGGCATCCAGAGCAGCAGCGACCGGAGACAGGCAGTTGGTGGTGCAAGAAGCGTTCGAAACAACTGAGTCTTCGGCCGTCAGTTCGTGTTCGTTTACACCAAATACAACCGTTTTCACCGCGCCATCTCCACGCGCTGGGGCCGAGATCAGTACTTTCTTGGAGCCGTTCTTCAAGTGGCGTTCGGCTGCTTCGCGGGTGCGGAATACACCGGTGCATTCAAGAACCACATCGATATCCGACCAGTTCAAAGCCTCGGGGTCGCGCTCGTTGGAAAGGCGGATTGGACCGGCGCCAACGTCCAGTCCGGCGTCGGTCAGCGTCACTTTGTGGGGGTAACGGCCATGCACGCTATCAAATTCGAACAGATGCGCGTTCATTTCGGGTTTGGCGAGGTCGTTGATGGCGACGATCTCTACATCTGTGCGGCCTGTTTCCATCACCGCGCGCAAAACGCCTCGCCCGATCCTTCCAAACCCGTTGATTGCCAGCTTGAGTGTCATTTTCCGCTCCGTCCGAATTTTTGGCTTGAATAAAGTTAGCGCTAACAAAACTAGATCGACGGAAATGTCAAGCAAAACCTCTGTCAGCGCCAGAAAGCGAGCCAATCCAGAAAGGCGTAGAGTTTTTTACCGAGGAAAACCAAATGCTCCGGGCCGAAGATGGCATAATCCACAATGAATCCGCCAACGATCAGGAGGCCAAGCCAGATGGCGATTTGGTTGGTCATAGTGGCCCCGAACGAAAATGCCCGCCCAGATAACCTGAGCGGGCAAAAAGGTTCAAGATTTCAAATCGATCTTAGTTAAGGCGTCCCATAGCGACGGCGACGTCTGCCATGCGAACCGAGAAGCCCCATTCGTTGTCATACCAGGCAAGCACGCGGACCAAGCGGCCATCCACAACACGGGTTTGTTCCGGTGCAAAGATCGAGCTTTCCTCGGTGTGGTTGAAGTCGGTCGAAACCAGCGGTGCAGGCTCATAACCCAGAACGCGCTGCATCGGACCTTGGGCAGCTTCGCGGACGATTTCGTTCACCTCATCGACGGTGACTTCGCGTGCGGCGCGGAAGGTCAGGTCGACGGCCGAAACATTCGGGGTAGGTACGCGGATCGCGGAACCGTCCAGACGACCTTTCAGGTTCGGCAATACCTCACCCAGTGCTTTCGCAGCGCCGGTCGAGGTCGGGATCATTGACATGGCGGCGGCGCGGGCTCGGTAAAGGTCGCTGTGGCGGCGGTCCAGGGTCGGCTGATCGCCGGTATAGGCATGGATTGTGGTCATGATACCGTTTTCGATACCGATACCCTCGTCCAGAACCTTGGCAAGCGGAGCAAGGCAGTTGGTGGTGCACGACCCGTTCGAAACCATATTGTCGTTCGCGGTCAGAGTGTTGTGGTTCACTCCGAACACGATGGTCTTGTCGACATTTTTGCCGGGGGCTGACAACAGAACTTTACCAGCGCCACGCTCAAGATGCGTTTTTGCTTTGGTGCCATCGTTGAACTTGCCAGTGCATTCCAGAACGACGTCGCAGCCTTCCCAGTCCAGTTCATTCATATCGTAGGTCGAGAACATCTCCATCGGGCCACGGCCCAGATCCATGGTGTTGCCATTGATGGCGATGTCGCGCGGGAAACGGCCATGGACGCTGTCATATTTCAACAGATGTGCCGAGGTTTCCAACGGGCCGGTCGCGTTGACCTTGATCACTTCGATGTCGTTACGTCCCGACGCGGCGATGTGCGACAGGGTGCAGCGGCCGATGCGGCCAAAACCATTGATACCGACCTTGATGGTCATATGATGTCTCCAAAATGCGCTTGCTTTGAAGGCCATATAGCGGCGATTACTGAATCTCAAAAGAGTAAAAGCGGCATATTTTTAAGGTGTTAGCGCAAACCTCACGCGATTGCGCTAACGCTTGCGCTAGCTGTTGGATCGGGTAGGGTCCGGATGCGGCAGGATACAGGAAAGGATGCGCGATGAGCGGTCTGTTGGCCCTTTTGGATGATGTGGCGGGGATCGCCAAGGTCGCGGCGTCTTCGGTGGATGACGTGGTGGCAGCGGCGGGCAAGGCCGGGGCCAAGACGGCGGGTGTGATCATCGACGACGCGGCAGTCACTCCGAAATACGTTCAAGGGTTTGCGCCCGCGCGCGAGCTGCCGATCATCTGGCGTATTGCGAGAGGCTCGGTGTTCAACAAGATCGTGCTACTGCTGCCGGTGGCTTTGTTGCTGGCCAATTTTGCGCCCTGGCTGATCACGCCTTTGTTGATGTTGGGTGGGTCTTACTTGTGTTTCGAAGGGGCTGAGAAGATTTTTCACGTCCTGTTTCCGCATGGCAGCCACGCCATCGAAGAGGACATGAACGTGCGCGATCCCGGTCATCTGGAGGAACAGAAGGTCAGGGGTGCCATCAAGACCGATTTCATCCTGTCGGCCGAGATAATGACCATAGCGCTGGCGGCCATTGAGGCGCCAAATCTGTGGATGCAGGCCGCGACGCTGGCGGTCGTTGGCATCGGTGTAACAGTTGCGGTGTATGGGTCGGTCGCGCTGATTGTGAAGATGGATGACGTGGGCCTGTACCTGGCGCAGAACGCGCCAACGCCGATAGGGCGCGGATTGGGGCGCGGTCTGGTCAAGGCGATGCCGGGCGTGTTGAAGACTCTGTCGATCGTGGGGACTGCCGCGATGCTGTGGGTCGGCGGATCGATTGTCATTCACGGGATGGAAGTACTGGGCTTCGGCTGGCTGGGCCATCACATCCACGACTGGGCCTATGCGATTGGGCATTCAGTTGCCGAGCAGTGGGTGGGCGCTGTGGAATGGATTTCCAAAGCCGCGATGGACGGCGTGTTTGGTCTGGCCTGGGGGCTTGTTTTGATCCCGGTTGCAACGCGCGTGGTTTCACCGCTCTTGGCCAGGTTCCATTCGCAAAAAACATAAGAACAAACTCGCGTAACCTTGCGTATCTTGCCTTTCAGTGTGTTGAGCGCGTTTGAGTGATATGATCGGGACGCACGCGGTAAACTTGCGCGCGTCTACTTGTCTACATTCTCAAACGCAAATCAGATACTTTTAGGAGAAGGTTATGGCACTTTTCATGCTAATGGCACGGTTTACACCTCAGGCGCTAGCAGCGGTTGTTGAGGGAGAACTCAACCGAGAGGAAATGGCGCGAAAGGCAGTAGAATCTGCGGGCGGTAAACTTGTCGGATTTTATGGCCTTTTGGGTCAGGATTATCACATCGCTTTTATTTGCGATTTCCCTAAGATGAGCGATTTCCTTGCAATTGAAATGTCTGCTAACGTATTGGGGTCAAACGAGAAGCTTAAATCTATTCCTCTTTATGGATGGAGCGAGTACAAAGACGCTCTGGAGACTTACAAGGCGGTCAAAGAAGTTTATACGCCTCCGAGTCATTCTTAAAAAAAACGCCGACTCTTAAAGTCGGCGTTTTCTCGTTTTCAGGTTCTTTGGTTAGGCCAAAAGTTCTTTGACCTTCGCAACGGTCGCCTCGGCGGTGATGCCAAAATGCTTATAAAGTTCGCCTGCGGGAGCAGATGCACCAAAGCCCGACATGCCGATGAAACCAGCTTTGGCTTCGCGGCCACGCTCACCCAGCAGCCAGCGGTCCCAGCCGCCGGCGCGGACGGCGGCCTCGATGCCGACCCGAACCGGACCTGCGGGCAGAACGCGCTTGCGGTAGGCTTCCTCCTGTTGTGCGAACAGTTCCATACAGGGCATGGAAACAACGCGGGTGCCGATGCCTTCGGCTTCGAGCAACGCTTTGGCTTCCATCGCAAGCGATACCTCTGAACCTGTCGCAATCAGGATAGCCTGACGCTTGCCTTCGGCTTCGGCCAGAACATAAGCGCCCTGAGCAACAAGGTTCTTTGTTTTGTGCTCGGTCCGTACGGTGGGCACACCCTGACGTGTCAGCGACAGGACAGAGGGGCTGTCCTTGAAGGTCAGCGCCAATTCCCAAGCTTCAGCAGTTTCAATAGTGTCGGCGGGACGGAACACATAAGTGTTCGGCGTCGCACGCGAAATCGCCAGATGTTCGACCGGTTGGTGAGTTGGGCCGTCTTCGCCCAGACCGATCGAGTCGTGGGTCATCACGAATACCGACGGCACTTTCATCAGAGCAGCCAGACGCATGGACGGGCGTGCATAATCGGTGAAGGCCATGAATGTGCCGCCGTAGGGGCGGATGCCACCGTGCAGCGCCATACCGTTCATGGCAGCGGCCATACCGTGCTCGCGGATACCGTAATGAATGTAGCGACCCTTGCGGTTTTCCGGCAGGAACACACCCATATCGGCCGATTTGGTGTTGTTCGAGCCGGTCAGGTCGGCCGAGCCGCCCACGGTCTCGGTCATGATCGGGTTCACGACGTTCAGAACCTTCTCGGACGAGGCGCGTGTGGCCAGCTTCGGCTGGTCTTCCGACATCTGCTTTTTGAACGCCCGAATGGCACCAGCCAGCTTCTTGGGGGCTTCGAACGCATAAGCACGGTTGAACTCGGCCTGCTTGCGCTCGGACAGTTGCGCGAAACGCTCTTCCCACGCGGCGCGCTCGGCAGCGCCTCGGGCGCCAATGGTTTCCCATGCGGATTTGATGTTGGCCGGAATCTCAAACGCGTCATGGGGCCAGCCATAGCCGTTTTTCGCGGCTTTCAACTGCTCCTGATCCGTTAGTGCTCCGTGACCTTTTGAAGTGCCTTGCGCGGCGTGACCCAGCGCGATGTGGCTTTCGCACGCGATCATGGTCGGCTTGTTCGAAGCTTTCGCCTGTACGATTGCGGCGTCGATGGCCTTTGGATCATGGCCGTCAATCTCGATCACATGCCAGCCCGAGGCCGCGAAACGGCGTACCTGATCAGTGCGGTCGGCCATATCGACGGTGCCATCGATGGTGATGTTGTTGTTGTCCCAGAACACGATCAGCTTGCTCAGCTCATGACGGCCGGCCAGCGTGATCGCCTCTTGGCTGACACCTTCCATTAGGCAACCGTCGCCCGCAATCACATAGGTGTAGTGATCTACGACCTTTTTGCCGTAGTGCGCGCGCTGGATTTCCTCGGCCATAGCAAAGCCCACAGCGTTGGAGATACCCTGACCCAGCGGACCGGTCGTGGTTTCGATGCCGTCGACAAGGAAATTTTCCGGGTGGCCTGCGGTTTTCGCGCCCAATTGGCGGAAGTTCTTGATCTCATCAAGCGTTACGTCGCCATGACCCGTCAGATACAACAGCGAATAGATCAACATCGAACCGTGACCCGCGGACAGGATGAACCGGTCGCGGTCCGGCCAATTCGGGGCCGAGGCGTCAAATTTTAGGTGTTTCTCAAACAGCACGGTCGCAACGTCGGCCATGCCCATCGGCATGCCGGAATGGCCGGAATTGGCGGCGGCGACGGCGTCAAGGGTCAGGGTGCGGATGGCCGCAGCTTTGTCCCAGTGTTCGGGGTTTGCATTGCGCAGCGCAGTCAGGTCCACGGGCGTTGTTCCTTTGGATTACAGGCAGATGGGCGCTCAATACCATCCACCCCCCAAAGTGCAAGCGGAACTGGGTGTTTCGTTGGGGTTTCGGTGGAGGTGTGGTTCAAGAAAGCAGCCCAAGTTATTGAAAGCAAACAGTGGGTATTTTCCGCCCCATTGGGTTAGACTAGGGCAAGACCCGCGCTATGTTGATTCGGACAAAGCCGGGAAACGAACGAACCTTGAAAATGAGGTGGCAGGGGCATGAGCCAGATCGAAGAACTACAACGCCGTATCGTTGCCGCGATGGATCGGATCGGAACGGGCGTTGAGGCGCTGCGGGATGTGGCTCCGGCCAGCGGCGGTGAGGACGACGCATTACGTGCAGCTTTGGATGACCAACGGGTCGCCAATGAACAATTGCAAGAACGACTGAAATCACTGACGGACCGCCACGAGCAGGAAGTCAGCGCAATGCGCGCAGACATGGAAAGCCTGCGCGCGGCGCCGATCGAAGATTCTGAAAAAGGGGCTCTGCGAGAGCAACTGGCTGAGGCCCATTCAAAGCTGGCCGCGGTCGAGGCGGCGCGTGCCGAATTGGCTGCAGCGAAGGAAGCGCTGGAGAACCAAGACGAGCTTGAGGCACTTAAAGCTGAAAATGCGAAACTGACCGCTGCAATGAACGCAGTGCAAGCGATCCAGAACGAAAACGCCGAGTTGAAAGCTGCCGTTTCTTCAGCGCAAAAAATCGAAGCCGAGAATGCGCGTCTGCGATCTGAACTGGCTGACAGTGAGCGCGTGTCCGAGTTGAGCGCCGAGTTGGACATGTTGCGTGCAGAACGCACTAGCCACGGGGCCGCGATGTCTCGTTTGGATGACGATCTGCAGCGAATGCGCAAGGCAAACGAACAGTTGCGCCAATCAGTGGATGAGCTGCGGGCCGCTGCGGCAGAAGGTATTTCGGATGCTGATCTGCTCAACCGGGCTACGGTGGCAGAGCTTGAGGCCACGCGCGCCGCTCAGGCCACGGATGCAGCCGAAGCGCATGCAGTTCTGGCCCGATTGGAGCCCTTGCTGTCCAAAGCGAAACTGGCGGAAGGGGAGGTTGAATAATGCCCGAAGTGACTATTCAAATCGGCGGGCGCGGCTTTGACGTCTCGTGCCAGGAAGGGGAAGAAACGTTCCTGCATTCAGCTGCCAAGATGCTGGATGATGAGGCTCAGGTTCTGTCCGACCAAATAGGCCGCATGCCGGAATCGAGAATGCTACTGATGGCCGGGCTGATGTTGGCTGACAAAGCGGCCGGGACTGAAGACAAGATCACCGCGCTTGAAGCGAAACTGGCCGAGGTTGAGGCCGAGCTTCACACCCTAAGAAATATGCCCCGACCCGAACCAGAACGGATTGAGGTTGCCGTAGTGCCACCATCGGTCACGGATACACTTGCAGAACTGGCCGCGAGGGCCGAGGCTCTGGCATCGGTGATCGAAGAAAGGTCTGCACGATGAAGGCTGCGAAGGCGCTTGCCTGTGCCGCAGCTATGGCATTGCCTGCCGGTGCGGCGCTCGCAGAGATTGATATTCTGCCGGTTACGTTCACCTGCCAGAATGGCATTCCGCTGCAAATCGCCTATTTCAACGCGCCAGACGGCTCCAGTGCAGCAGCGATGATGGTGGACAACCAGCTTGTCACTCTACGGCAGGTCGAGAGCGGTTCTGGCATTCGTTACGAATCCGTAGGTGGAGCAGGCACGTACATCCTGCGTTCCAAGGGTTGGGAGGCTACGGTGAGCTTTCTGGCGACAGGTGCAGATGCCGCCAGTGAACAGGTCATTTTGGAAAGCTGCGTCAGCAGCTGATCAGGCGTTCGCTTCGCGGATTTTGTCGGCTGCATCCTTGTTGTAGCCGACACCGTTTTCATCAAACAGAGTGTCCAGTTCGCCCGAAAGGGTCATCTCGGTGATGATGTCGCAGCCACCGACAAATTCGCCTTTGACAAAGAGCTGGGGAACCGTCGGCCAGTCAGAATAGTCTTTGATGCCCTGACGGACTTCCTCGTCGGCCAGAACGTTCACGTCGGTGTATTCAACACCCATATAGTTCAGAACACCGGCCACACGTGAAGAGAAACCGCATTGGGGCATCTCTTTGGTGCCTTTCATATACAGCACCACGTCATTGGCTTTGACGGTTTCGTCGATCTGGGTCTTAACGTCGGTCATCTTGCTTGTCCTCTTCACCCGCATCTCGGGCAGTCGTTTCATTCTGTGACGGGTCAGAGGTCCATCCTTCTTCCTCCAACCGTCGGTGTTCGGCTTGCGCCAGGGCCAGTGGGTCCAGCCCGTATCTTTCGATGCCACCAACCTTGCTGATCTTGTCCGGGTCCGGACGCATGTCGGCGAGGTTACGTTTCCTGTTCCGCTTCACATAGGCTTCGATCAGAGCGGCGGCAACTATCAATGCCGCGATCACACATATCCAGAACAGCCAGCTACTCATTTCTTGGGTGACATCGCCTTGGTATACTCTTGGGGATCCTTAGGTACACGAATGATTGTTCCGTGGCCACCGCCAGGCCCACCTGAGTCGTAACTGGCGTTAATCATCTGGTCACCCTTACCTGGGTGAATGCCTCGTTTTGGTTTCGGATCAAGTTTCGCGCGACTACGCGACAGAAAAGCAACAAGCATTATAACGGCCAAAATGCCAACAATGCCAATTGCTAGATCCATTACTCGGGTACTTTCGTAGTCAACGCCAGCGCGTGAAGCTCTCCGTCTGGGCCGTCCATCTTGCCTTTCAACGCGGCATAGACTGCGCGTTGCTGCTGGACCCGGTTTTTTCCGCGAAAGCTCTCGTCCACGACCATGGCGGACATATGTACGCCGTCATGCCCGCCGACCTGAATTTCCGCATCTGGAAAAGCTTGGCGCAGCAGGTGTTCGATTTCGTGGGCGCTCATCGGCATGTAGGTTTCTCCTAAAGGTCTTTCCCAAGATGTAGAGCGCCCGGACCGGGCGCGCAAGGGTGGGAAGGGGGGCTGAAAACAACAAAACCTGCGCCTGTGTGGGGGCGCAGGTTTCATAATTGCAGTCATGATCGGTGATCAGGCAACGGCCTCGGCAAAGCTGCCGCGGAAAGTGGCGGTCAGATCATCAAGCGCGGCTTCGGAATTGCCGATTTTGACGGCGTTGCCGGTAAAGCGGCCAACCGAAACCAGCGGAACACCGGCCTGACCGGCCGCGATCATCAGCGCTTCGGCCTGATCGAAATTGCAGGCGACCAGATAGCGGGCCTGATCTTCACCGAACAGGAACTCGGTCGACGCCTCATCGAGGTGGACGCCAACGCCTGCCGCTTCAGCCAGTTCAAATGCGGCCAGCGCAAGGCCACCATCACCCAGATCGGTACAGGCTTTGATCATGTCGCGGTTGGCGCGGATGAACTCTCCGTTTCGCTTTTCGGCGTCCAGATCAACATGGGGCGCATCGCCGTCTTCGCGGTTGAAGACTTCAGCCAGCAGGGCCGATTGACCCAAATGTCCATTGGTTTCACCGATAACCAGCGCGACGTGGCCTTCGCGAACCTCGTTGCCGATGATCTCATCAGTGTGGTTCAGCAGGCCTACAGCGCCAATGGTGGGGGTCGGCAGGATCGCCTGACCGTCGGTCTCGTTATACAGCGAAACATTGCCCGAAACGATCGGCATATCCAGCGCGGCCACCGCCTGACCGATACCCTGAATCGCACCGACGAACTGGCCCATAATTTCGGGCTTTTCGGGGTTGCCGAAGTTCAGGTTGTCGGTCGTGGCCAAAGGCTTGGCGCCAACGGCGGTCAGGTTGCGGTACGCTTCGGCCACGGCCTGCTTGCCGCCCTCAACCGGATTGGCGCGAACATAGCGAGGGGTCACGTCCGACGTGAAAGCCAACGCTTTGTCGGTGCCATGGACACGGACCATTCCAGCGCCCAGACCTGGTGTGCGGGCGGTGTCTGCCATGACCATCGTGTCATATTGTTCGTAGACCCACTGCTTACCCGCATAGTTGGGCGAAGAGAGCAGGGCGCGCAGACCGTCAATCGGGTCGATCTGCGGCACTTCTGCCAATTCTTCGGCTTCAGGTGTCGGTTCCCACGAGCGGTCATACTCCGGCGCGGTCGAGGAGAGTTTCGACAGAACCAGATCGGCTTTGACCTCTCCGTTGTGGACGATCAGGAAGCGGTCCTCGGCAATGGTTTCGCCGACGATGGCAAAATCCAGGTCCCATTTCTCGAATACGGCGCGGGCCTCGGCTTCAAGCTCGGGTTTGAGAACCATCAGCATGCGTTCCTGAGACTCGGACAGCATCATCTCATAGGCGGTCATGTTCTCTTCGCGCTGGGGGACGTTCTCTAGATCGAGGCGGACGCCGAGACCACCTTTGTCACCCATTTCAACGGCAGAACAGGTCAGGCCTGCAGCCCCCATATCCTGGATTGAAATAACGGCGCCAGTCTGCATCAACTCTAGCGTCGCCTCCATGAGGCGCTTTTCGGTGAACGGGTCGCCAACCTGAACGGTGGGGCGCTTTTCTTCGATCGTGTCGTCGAACTCGGCCGAGGCCATGGTCGCGCCGCCCACACCGTCGCGGCCGGTTTTGGCACCCAGGTAGACGACGGGCATGCCGATGCCGGAGGCGGCTGAGTAGAAAATCTTATCGCTGTCGGCGAGACCTGCGGCAAATGCGTTCACGAGGCAGTTGCCGTTATAGGCCGGGTGGAATCGCACCTCGCCGCCGACACACGGCACACCAAAGCAGTTGCCGTAGCCGCCGATGCCCTCAACCACGCCGTTCACCAGTTGGCGGGTCTTGTGGTGGCCGGGTTCGCCGAAGGACAGAGCATTCATCGAAGCGATCGGGCGCGCGCCCATGGTGAAGACGTCGCGCAGGATGCCGCCGACTCCCGTCGCAGCACCTTGGTAAGGTTCAATGTAAGATGGGTGGTTGTGGCTTTCCATCTTGAAAACAACGGCTTGGCCATCACCGATATCGACAACGCCCGCGTTTTCACCCGGTCCACAGATCACCTGTGGGCCCGAAGTGGGCAGGGTACGTAGCCATTTTTTCGAGGATTTGTAAGAGCAGTGCTCGTTCCACATTGCGGAAAAGATGCCAAGCTCGGTGAAGGTCGGCTCGCGGCCGATGATCTCTAGGATCATGTCGTACTCGTCGGGCTTCAATCCGTGGGCGGCAATCAGATCCGGTGTGATGGCGGGCTCTTGCATCGTCTGTCCTGTTCTCAAGGTGGCCGAGATTGCGCGCCTTTTAGGGCAAGGGCGCGTCGGTGGAAAGAGTTAAGACTGGCGCCAAGGGTTTTCCTGTGGCGATCCGGCCAGAAAAAGGCCGCCCGGCGGGTGTGACGGGCGGCCCTGTGTTGTTTTGAACGTCATTTCTTATTTTGGAGCACCATGTCCGGAACTAGGTTTTTGCTCCTGCTGTTCGGCTTGTTGGTTGGCAATTTCTCCAGCTGCTGCACCGATCGCCGTTTTTTGCTCCTCGGTCAGATGTTCCGCCTCGTCCAGACCGGGGATTGCAACGCGCACCTCACGGCGGGCGAAGTCGATACCATTCTCTTTGAACGCGGCCTTGACCCGGTTGAAGATTTCCTTGCGTAAGGTGAACTGCTTGCCGGGCTTAGCCATGAACTTGCCGCGGATGATCATCCCGACATCGTCGAAGTCGAATACGCCCTGAGATTTGAAGGGTTGAAGGAAGCCATCCTTATGGACCTCGTCCTCCATCATCTCGGCACCAATCTTTTTAAAGATTTTCTTCACCTTGTTGGGGTCTGTGTCGAACGGCACGGTGAACTTCAGCTTCATTATGACCCAGTCGCGACTGTAGTTGGTCAGCTTCTGAATCTCGCCGTAAGGGATTGTATGTACCGGGCCGCGGTGGTGACGCAGTTGCATCGAGCGAATCGAGATTTTCTCGACTGTGCCGGTTGTACCGCCAACGTCCACATATTCGCCAACACGGAAGGCGTCATCCACTAGGAAGAAGATACCGCCAACGATATCGGCCACCAGTTTCTGCGCGCCAAAGCCAATGGCCAGACCCAGAACACCGGCACCGGCAAGAAGCGGGGTGATGTTGATGCCCAGTGCACCAAGCGCCAGCAGGACGAAGATCACCGCGATGGCCACTTGCGCGGTTACACGCAGCAGGGGCAGGACCGTCGCCAAGCGCGAGCCACCCGAGCCGCCGCCTTCACCGGCTTCCTCGTCGGGGCTTTGATCGGCAGCAGTCTGTTCTTTCGCGAGACGACGGTTGATCCACAGCGAAACGAGTTCGTTCAGGATGTAACCGACGGCGATGATGATGAAGAACTGAATCAGCCTGCTGCCGGACTCATCACCTCCACCCGCGATTTCCTGCAGATCTAGGTCCCATGCGTTGGCAATCATCAGGATGACCAGAATCCCCGCCAGAACCCTGCCAATTCGAATATAGCTGCGTTTGGTTGATTTATACGCACGCTCGGCCACTGGACCTTCGCCTAGCATCGGTGGCTGCAGGTGACGCACCAAACCACGGATCAGGGTATCTAGTGCTGGCGCAATCAGTAGCCAGAACATTGTGGTGAAATGTGCGCCTTGCGAAAGCAGAGTGCGGATCATGGGATCGCGCTGCGCTGCCAGGAATTCAACCAGAAGCCAAATAACGGCCGAGACCCCGATCGCAAAATAGGGGTAATAATGCGCGACTTCCTCGTCAAACTTGGTGCGATCCGGGTCGGTACCCAGCATCATCTGCGACAGCCCTTCGCGGGCTTTCCAAGCAATTACTCCGATATATATGTGAATCGAACCATTGAGCCAGAACGCAATCCGTGTTTCTCGCCCGGTAATACCGTTCAGTTGGTTGAAATGAACGATGAACAGTGTCAACCCAATCAGGAGCAAAAGTCCGATCAGATTGCGGTGCAAGAATTTAGCCCAATGATCGTCAATATTGACAAGCCGGTATCGAGGTTGGTTCGGGGCCAGTACGAACCGCGAGGCAGCCGCGCCCAGACGTGGAACCCAGATTAGGTAAAGGACAAAAGGTGCGGCATAGGTCAGTTGTTCGGGTGTTAGTAACCCGCGCCCCAATGCACGGATCACAACGTAAAACACTACCAAACCAGCAATTTCCCGACAGAAGCGGCGGAACAAGAATCTGGCGGCACCCCAGAGGTCATTCTCCTCATTAGCACCAGCCTGATCGTGCCATTTTCGGGTGAAGAGATAGAATAGCTTTTCCGCGATGAAGCCGACGACCAGAACGCTCAGGACCAATCCCATGAGGACAAACGTTCCTTGCGCCCCAAAGGTACCTACGAAATTCTCGACCGCATGAGCCTGCGCGCTGAAGATATTTGGAATTGTGACGACGACATGAGTCCATGAAGCCACCATCGCTTCCCAAATCGCATTTATCTCCTTGATGGGGTCTTCACGATCCTCTGCTTCAGCAGCGCGTTTTTCGGCGACTGCATCCAGACGTTCCAAGAGGATGGCGCGCACCTGATCGTCGGACATACGGGCAACCAAATCGTCCACTTGTTCAGGAGTCAGGTCTTCGGGAATAGTAATTGTATTTGTGGAACTGGTGGTGCCGTTTTCTTGCGCCAGAACCGGCCCGGAAAGGCAAATAACTGAAAGTATCGCCATCAAAAGGCGAAAGGGGTGAAACATCGAATCTGTCCTCGAACACAAGTCTTAGTGATTTTTGCCCGATCATAGGTCTAAGTGCCCGAGATTCACAGATGTTTTGGTATTCGAACGGCGTGCGCAACGCCCCAATGCAAAAAAAAGGCCGAGCACTAAGCTCGGCCGTAGTCCAACAGGGAGGTATGAAGATGATGAGCGTTTCAGCATCATCGCCTTCGAGTGCTCATTTAGGGATCAGTTTATGGACGATCAAGATGTTTCAGACTGATTGCAGATCATGTCCGCTATGCTAAGCGTGCATAGCTAAAGTTTTCCCATCTGCTTCAACTGTTTGCGTTGCGCAATGATCTCGTCCTGGACGAAGTCTCGGAAGGCCGCAACGCGTTTGGAGTGGCGTAATTCCTCGGGATAGGCGAGGTAGACTGGCACATCAGCTGTTTCGATATCTGAAAGGATCGGTACGAGCTGAGGGAAGTCCTGCGTCACGTAGTCAGGCAGCACTCCGATGCCCAGATTGTGCAAAACGCCCTGCAAAACTCCGAAATAATTATTCACAGTTAGCAGAGATCCAGGATTGTAGGTCATCAGATGTTTCACCATTGACGCGCTGGCACCGACTTGGGGCGCGGAGGGTGTCTGGCAAATCAAACGGTGATCCTTGATCTCATCCAGTGACTGCAGCATGCCACCATGGGTGTCGAGGTAGTCTTGCGTCGCGTACAGCGTCATCTGCACCGTCATCAGCCGCTTTCGCACGAGATCGGCTTGGCTGGGCTCTTTCATACGAATGGCTACGTCGGCCTCTCGCATGGGCAAGTCGAGTACGCGTTCCTCGAGCATCAGGTCGATGTTGAGGTCGGGGTATTGTTCATAGAGTTTCGGAAGTCGTGGAGCCAGCCACAGGGTGCCAAAGCCGAAGGTGGTGGTGACGCGCAGTACGCCAAAAACTTCTTCCTCGCTGTCGCGGATACGGGCAGCGGCTGCATCCAGACGTTTTGACATGGCCGAAGTTGCGTCGAACAGTAACTCTCCCTGCTCGGTGAGTATCAGGCCGCGGGCATGGCGGTGAAACAGGGTCGAATCAAGCGACTCTTCCAGCGCTCTGATCTGTCGGCTGACGGCCGATTGCGACAGATTCAGCTTGTCACCTGCATGTGTCAGGCTACCTGCATCCGCCACTGCGTGAAATATCCTAAGCTTGTCCCAATCCATCGCCGCAACTTTCGTTATCCTTCGGAACGCCTATATGAAATAGGTTGCAACTTCCACATTCAAACGCTGAAATCCTTGGGATTCAGAGGATAAATGCTATGCAGGTCAGAAAGTATGACCTAAAATGGGTTAAAATGTAGCACACTGATCTGACGAGGGGAGGCGTCTGATGAGTCAGCCACAAATATCGCTGAACGACCGCTTTGATCTAGAAAAAAACCCTATTCTTCTGAACGGCACGCAAGCGCTTGTGCGCTTGATGCTGATGCAGAAGGCACGCGACACGCAGGCGGGGCTGAATACTGCTGGTTTGGTGACCGGCTATCGAGGCTCTCCATTGGGTGCGGTGGACCTGCAGATGACACGGGCGCAAAAGCAACTGGCCGAGAGCGACATCACCTTTCAATACGGTTTGAACGAGGATCTGGCCGCAACTGCACTCTGGGGCAGTCAGCAGGCCGGGCTGCGCGGCGACGGTAAGTTCGATGGCGTGTTCGGTCTTTGGTACGGCAAGGGTCCGGGGGTTGACCGGTCGGGTGACGTAATGCGGCATGCCAATATGGCGGGCACTGCCAAACACGGCGGCGTCCTGATGGCGATGGGCGATGATCACACCGGCGAAAGCTCGACTGTTTTGCATCAGTCCGAGTGGTCGATGGTCGATATGTATATGCCGATCGTCAGCCCGGCTGGTGTGCAAGAGGTATTGGACTACGGCATCTACGGTTTTGCGCTCAGTCGATTTTCGGGACTTTGGGTCGGTCTGAAAACGATGAAAGACACGATTGAGGTTACTTCGGTTGTAGATGGCAACTTTGACCGTATGAAACTTGCTGCGCCTCAGTTCGACATGCCCCAAGGTGGATTGAACATCCGATTGGGTGACACACCGCACCTGCAAGAGGCACGGGTCATTGACTACAAACGTTTTGCGGCTGAGACCTTCTCGCATGCAAACAAAATGGACAGGCGGGTTTGGGGCAAACCCGGTGCCAAGATCGGGTTCGTCGCTGCCGGTAAGAACTGGTTGGATCTGACCCACGCGTTGTCGTTGCTGAACATTGATGCGGGTGAGGCTGCGCGACTGGGAATCACGACCTACAAGATCGGCCAGACTTTCCCGCTTGACATGACCGGGTTTCATGATTGGGCAGAAGGGTTGGACCTGATTGTAATCGTTGAGGAAAAGCGAAAACTGATCGAGGTTCAGGTCAAAGAGGCGATCTTTGACGTCCGCCGGGGCCGCCGTGTCTATGGCTGGTACAAGGGTGGTGCCGGGACTCTGCACCGTGAGGAACTGTTCCCGACACGCGGCGCGCTGGACCCGAATATGATCGCCGAAAAGCTGGGCGAGATTCTGATCGAGGAGGGGCGAGAGACCGATGGCATTCGCTCGGGTTTGGACAAACTGTCCGAAGCGCGCCGAGCCGATAACGCCGAAGAAATCGCCACGCGCTTGCCGTATTTCTGTTCGGGTTGCCCGCACAACAGCTCGACCAAATTGCCCGAAGGTAGCCGCGCCTATGCGGGGATCGGCTGCCACTACATGGTTCAGTGGATGGATCGCGAGACCACTGGTTTCACACAGATGGGTGGTGAGGGTGCGAACTGGATTGGTGAGGCACCGTTTTCGACAACCAAACATGTGTTCCAGAACCTTGGTGATGGGACGTACAACCATTCGGGCGTGCAGGCGGTCCGGGCGGCGCTATCGGCGGGAACGAATATCACTTACAAAATCCTGTTCAACGACGCCGTCGCCATGACGGGGGGGCAGGAAAACGAAGGTGGTTTGACCGCTGAGCGTATCATCGCTGAAGTCAAAGCCATGGGCGTAAAGCATGTGGCTGTGGTTTATGACGAAAAGGAAGATATAAACTTCAAGACTCTGCCCGCAGGCGTTGAGACTTTTGAGCGAGCCGAGTTAATGCGGGTTCAGGAACAGTTCCGCGAGATTGATGGCGTTTCGGTTATCGTCTACGTGCAGACCTGCGCAGCCGAGAAACGCCGTCGACGCAAACGCGGTACGTTCCCGGACCCGGATAAGCGAGTGTTTATCAATACCGATATCTGCGAGGGATGTGGTGATTGCGGAGTGCAGTCGAACTGTGTCTCAATCGTACCGAAAGAGACCGAGCTGGGTCGCAAGCGCGCGATTGATCAGTCCAGCTGCAACAAGGATTTCTCTTGCCTCAATGGGTTTTGCCCTTCGTTCATCACGTTGGAGGGCGCGCAAATCCGCAAGGAGGCGACGACCGAGATTGACCTCCCGGACCTGCCTGAACCTGAGCTGCCGGTAATAAAAGGCACCCATAATGTCGTGATCACCGGGGTTGGTGGAACAGGCGTGGTGACTCTTGGCGCGATATTGGCGCAAGCCGCACAGATTGACGGCAAAGGGGCCGGAATGATGGAGATGGCCGGGCTGGCCCAAAAGGGAGGCGCGGTGCATATCAACTGTCGTCTTGCCAACCGCCCCGAAGACATCAGTGCCATCCGCGTCGCTACTGGCGAGGCGCATGCGATAATCGGGGGTGACCTTGTCGTTTCTGCCGGGGCCAAGACTCTGGGTTTGACCCGAACCGGGAAAACGGGCGCAGTCGTCAATAACCACGAGATTGTCACCGGCGAGTTCACCCGAGATACCGAGTTCCGGATACCGGGTGACCGCCTGGAGTTGGCCTTGCAGGCCAGGCTGAAGGATGGGTTGTCGATGTTTGACGCCACTGAATTGGCGTGGGCGTTAATGGGGGACTCGATCTATTCGAACATGATGGTGTTTGGGGCGGCATGGCAGCGGGGTCTGTTGCCAGTCAGCCATGAGGGCATTGTGAAGGCCATCGAACTGAACGGAACCGCAGTTGAACGCAACAAACGTGCCTTTGATATCGGTCGCTGGGCGGTTCTGCATCCGCAGGAGGTCGCTGGCATTCTTGAGCCCAGTGTGACGGACATGCCAAATACATTGGATCAGAAGATCGATTTTCGAGCACAGCACCTGACCGCGTATCAAAGCGGCCGTTTGGCCAAGCGCTATCGCAAGCTGGTGGGCTCGTTTGAGGATGAAGCGATTCGCGAAGCCGTGGCAAAAGGCTATCATAAGCTCTTGTCCTATAAGGATGAATACGAGGTCGCCCGGTTGATGCTGGACAGTCGGGAAAAGGCAGCCGCAGAGTTTGACGGGGATTTCAAGATAACCCTCCATCTGGCTCCGCCCATCCTTGGTGGAAAGGGGTCCGACGGGCGACCTCGCAAGCGTGAATTCGGCGAATGGATGCTGAAGCCGATGAAGCTTTTGGCAAGGATGAAGGTCCTGCGTGGTACGCCGTTAGATATCTTCGGCTACAGCGCGGAACGTCGGATGGAGCGCGCCCTGATCAAGCAATATGAACGGGATATCAAAGAGGTATCTCCTCTTGTTACGCCACAGACTCGCGATGCGGTTATTGCGCTGGCGCAACTGCCGCTTGATATCCGTGGATTCGGTCCAGTGTTGCAAGCCAACGAAGCCAAAGCTGCGAAAAAACGCGAGGAGTTGCTAGTGGCCGTTCGGAAGGGAGGACAGGAACTGCGCACCGCTGCTGAATAAATCGTCACGGGAATGTCACGAAACCTAGGCAAAATTGTCGCCTACACTTATTTAGCAGGCAGCAAACTTCGGAGACTCGAATGCCCTCGCGCCGCCATGTCGCTCGCGACATTTCCTATGCCCATTCCGCCGAAACCAAGGGCGGGAAGATGGTGATCAAATTGATGGAGAACACCACGGGTCGCTTACGTCTGATTAAGCGCGCAGATGGGTACGAGACTGAAGTCGCCAATGGGCGTGATTTCTGGTCGGTGATGGTCGAGCGCTATGGGTTGTCGCTGGATGTTGTGGGCGGGGCGCTGTCTAACATCCCGAAAAACGGTCCGCTGATCCTGATCGCCAATCACCCTTATGGCATTCTCGACGGGATGATGATGGGTCATATCCTTTCTCAAACCCGCGATGATTTCCGTATTCTGGCCAACCACGTGTTCCGCAAGGCCGAGGATCTGAATCGGATCATCCTGCCGATCTCGTTTGACGAGACAAAAGAGGCCATGAAGTTGAACCTCGAAACCCGCAAGATTGCGCTGAATTATCTGGGCGAGGGCGGGGCGATTGGCATTTTTCCTGGAGGGACGGTCAGCACTGGCGTTAAGCCGTTCTCGCACCCGATGGATCCGGGCTGGCGCGGGTTTACGGCCCGTATGGTGGCCAAGTCAAATGCCACGGTGGTGCCGGTATTCTTTGACGGACACACCTCACGTCTGTTTCAGATCGCCAGCCATTTGCACAATACTTTGCGCATGGGACTGCTGATCAAAGAGTTCAAAAAGCGCGTTGATACCCCGGTGAAAGTGGTTATCGGAGAGCCCATCGGGCGCGACGTTCTGGACCCATTGGCCAAGGATACGCGCAAGATGATGGATTTCTTGCGCAAAGCCACGTATGAGCTGTCCCCGACGCCGTTGAAGTCTTATGACTACGGCTATGAATTCGAGGAACGGCATCGCGCCTAAAGGGGCAAATGGCAGTAGGCATCTTTGATTCTGGTTTGGGCGGTCTGACCGTCCTGGACGCCGCGCAGAAACGTCTGCCGGACGTAGATTTCCTGTACTATGCGGATAGTGCGCACGCGCCTTATGGGGTGCGTGACGCCGAGAACATCTATGAACTGACCCGGCGCGCTGTTTATGACCTGTGGGACCGCGGTTGTAATCTGGTGATTCTAGCCTGCAATACGGCCAGCGCTGCCGCTCTGCGTCGGATGCAGGAAGAAGGCGTACCCGAGGGTAAACGCGTTTTGGGCGTTTTCGTGCCTCTGATTGAGGCCCTGACAGAGCGGCAGTGGGGCGACAACAGCCCACCGCGTGAGGTCGCTGTAAAGCACGTTGCCTTGTTTGCCACACCAGCCACGGTTTCCAGCCGTGCTTTCCAACGGGAACTGGCGTTCCGGGCGATCGGTGTCGATGTCGAGGCGCAGGCCTGCGGCGGCGTGGTCGACGCGATTGAAGACGGCGACATGATCTTGGCCGAAGCGCTGGTGCGCAGCCATGTCGATGCTCTGAAACGAAAAATGCCGGAACCACAGGCAGCCATTCTCGGATGCACGCACTATCCGCTCATGGCTGACACTTTTCAGGCTGCTTTGGGGGCGGACGTTCAGGTGTTCAGTCAGGGCGCTTTGGTCGCAGAGAGCCTTGCCGACTATCTTCAGCGTCACCCGAACATGCAGGGCAACGCCGAGGGTGGATTCCTGACTACCGGTAAACCGAATTTCGTCAGTGATCGGGCGACGCAGTTCCTTCGACGACAAATCACGTTCGACGCAGCCTGACTTAGGTCAAGGACGGATCAGCGCACTCTCCTTTATTCGAAGACCGTCACAACGGCGGTCGAAAATGTGACACTATGGAACACGAGGTCTGACATGACCCATAAAATCGCAATTCTGGGTGCATCCGGCTATACCGGCGCGGAACTGGTGCGGCTGATCGCCGAGCACCCCAACATGGAAATAACCGCTTTGGCAGCCGAGCGGAAGGCAGGGATGTCGATGGCGCAGGTCTTCCCGCATCTGCGCCACATGGACTTGCCGGACCTGTGCAAAATCTCTGAGATCGATTTCTCTCAGATCGACCTGTGTTTCTGTGCCTTGCCACATAAAACCAGTCAGGAAGTTATTCGTGACCTGCCGAAAGATCTAAGGATCATTGACCTTTCAGCGGATTTCCGGCTGCGGGACGCGGAAGAATACGAGAAATGGTACGGTAACCCGCACGCAGCGCTCGAGCAGCAGGAAGAGGCGGTTTACGGGCTGACCGAATTCTACAGGGATGACATCCGGAACGCTCGGTTGGTAGCGGGCACCGGTTGCAATGCGGCGACGGGGCAATATGTGCTGCGACCGCTTATCTCGGCAGGCGTCATTGATCTGGACGATATCGTACTGGATCTGAAGTGCGCTGTATCTGGTGCAGGACGGTCGCTGAAGGAAAACTTGCTGCATGCGGAACTCAGCGAGGGTTACAATGCATATGCTGTGGGTGGCACTCACCGGCATCTGGGCGAGTTCGATCAGGAGTTTTCGGCTCTGGCCGGTCGCAAGGTGCATGTGCAGTTCACGCCGCATTTGATCCCGGCCAACCGGGGTATTCTGGCGACCACTTACGTCAAGGGCGACCCGGCAAGTGTGTATGAAACGCTCGTCAAAGCCTATGAAAACGAGCCATTTATCCGGATGTTGCCATTTGGCGAGACGCCTTCGACCCACCATGTGCGGGGCTCGAACTTCTGCCATATCGGTGTGGTTGGCGACCGGATTGAACGTCGCGCCATCGTGATTGGCGCATTGGATAACCTGACAAAAGGTAGCAGTGGCCAAGCCTTGCAGAACGCCAACCTGATGTTAGGTGAGAATGAAACCCAGGGGCTGATGATGGCCCCTCTATTCCCGTGAGGACGGTATGAAAACGCTCAAGAAACGTCGTCGTGTACAAGTTATCTTGCTGGCCGTTGTGGCTTTGATCTTGGCTACGGGGTTGATTGGGTACGCGATGCGGGATGGCATCAACTTTTTCCGCTCGCCCAGTCAGGTGATTGCTGAGCCGCCATTGCCGACCGAGGTGTTTCGTATCGGTGGTCTGGTAGAGGAAGGTTCGATCATCCGAGGGCAGGGTGAGACGGTGCATTTCGTCGTGACCGATGGCGGTGAAAGCGTGCCAGTGGCATTTACCGGGGTTCTGCCGGATCTGTTTGCGGAAAACCAGGGTATGGTTGGTACGGGTTCGTACGTCAACGGTGTGTTTGAAGCCACTGAAATTCTTGCGAAACATGATGAGACCTACATGCCAAAAGAGGTCGTGGATGCTTTGAAAGAACAGGGTGTCTACCAAGAAGGCGGCGAAAGCTGATTTCAGACTACAGACTGGCAAGACTCGAGGGGCGTTGCGGAAGCAGCGCCCTTTCTCATTGTTCGGACTTAACCGGATGTCTTCAGCATTTGTCACGCGGCAAGCGGAGGGTGCGATGCAGACGGTGCAACAGATTGCAACTGAGATCGTGGCGCGGGAGGGCGGATTTGTAGACGACCCTGATGATCCCGGCGGAGCGACTAAGTACGGTGTGACCATTCACACGATGCGTCGGCTCGGGTTAGATCTTTCGAGTGACGGAGTGATTAACAGCGCCGATGTACGCTTGCTTAGCAAAACTCAGGCCCTTGAGATCTTTGTGCAGCATTATTTTGAACTTCCACGGCTCAACGTGTTGCCTCGGGTGCTGCAGCCCTCGGTGTTCGACATGTACGTCAATGCGGGCGGTCAGGCGGTCAAGATTCTGCAACGTCTGCTACGCGATATGGGGTATGAAATTGTGGTGGATGGGGTTGTCGGACCCAATACCAAGCAAGCCTGCCATAGTGCTGCGGACCCGGAACCGATCGCACTCCGAGATGCCTACGGTGTGGCGCGGCGTAATTACTACTTTCGGCTTGCCGATCATCGACCAGCATCGCGTAAATACGCCCGCACTCGCTCGGGTGGTAAAGGCGGCTGGATTCGCCGGGCCGAGGAGTTTGTCTCCCACACTTATCATTTGAGTGACGCGGATTTTCAAAGGAGAGTCGCGGGATGGGATTGATCTCCAACGTATTCACGTTTCTATTTGGTAGCGGCCGTAACGTTGTGCGAGAAACTGCTGAAATATTTAGGGAAAATGCCGAGAAAGGGGCTGAACGCGATTTGGCGTTACAAAAGCAGGCGGTGACGCAGTTCGGCGGGGAGTTCAAAGCACCACAGAAAGGTGCATTTGATCGGTTTATGGACGGGCTCAATCGTTTGCCACGCCCGGCAATGGCGCTTGGTACCCTAGGCCTATTCGTTGCAGCGATGGTCGATCCAATCTGGTTCTCGGCGCGGATGCAAGGGATTGCACTTGTGCCCGAGCCGTTGTGGTGGCTGCTGGGGGTGATCGTGTCCTTCTATTTCGGCGCACGTCACCAGGCCAAGGTGCAAGACCTGCAACGAGAGATCTCAACCATAATGCGACGCACACCTCAGGTATTGGAGAACTTGCGAGCCCTACACGCGTTGCGCAGTGACGGTATTGGGGCCGCAGATCCCGGAACGAATGCAGCCTTGGCTGAAAAGGCCGCGCGACCGGATGCGAACCCAGCTCTTGAGGATTGGCGACGCACCCGACCGCAATGACCCGCGACACTATGCTCGCCCCAAAGGGGCGAAAGTGATTGGAGCTTGCCTTCGAACAGGAATATACCCGGGGCCATGATTACTGAACTTGGCCACTTTGCCCTGATCCTCGCTTTTCTGGTTGCCATCGTACAATCGGTGGTACCGCTGGTTGGTGCCGCTAAACGATGGCCCGGCTGGATGAGTTTTGCCGAACCCGCTGCGATCATCCAGTTTTCGTTGATAGCCTTCTCTTTTGGCGCTCTGGTATGGGCTTTTGTAACCTCGGATTTCTCACTGAGGGTGGTGGTTGAAAACAGCCACTCGGCCAAACCGATGATTTACAAGATCAGCGGGACATGGGGGAACCACGAAGGATCCATGTTGCTGTGGGTGCTGATTGTGTCGCTGTTCGGTGCTATGGCAGCGTTTTTTGGCGGAGGACTGCCACCGACGCTGAAAGCGCGGGTATTGGCGGTTCAGGCTTCGATTGCCGTAGCATTCTTTGCCTTTATCATATTCACATCGAACCCGTTTGACCGGTTGATCGTAGCGCCTTTTGACGGCCGCGATCTCAACCCGTTGCTGCAAGACCCCGGTTTGGCATTTCATCCCCCGTTCCTGTATCTGGGCTATGTGGGCCTGAGTATGGCTTTCAGCTTTGCCGTTGCCGCTCTGATCGAAGGGCGCGTGGACGCGGCGTGGGGCCGCTGGGTGCGGCCGTGGACGCTGGCCGCTTGGGTTTTTCTGACCATCGGTATCGCGCTTGGTTCCTGGTGGGCCTATTACGAACTGGGTTGGGGCGGCTTCTGGTTCTGGGACCCGGTTGAGAATGCCTCGTTCATGCCGTGGCTCTTGGCTGCTGCGCTGCTGCATTCGGCCATCGTGGTGGAAAAGCGCGAGTCGCTGAAAAGCTGGACCATCCTGCTGGCGATTATCGCATTTGGATTCTCGCTGATTGGTACGTTCATTGTGCGTTCGGGGCTTCTGACGTCGGTTCACGCATTCGCCAATGACCCAGAGCGCGGCGTCTTCATTCTGCTCATTCTGATCTTCTTCATGGGAGGCGCGCTGACGCTGTTCGCAGCTCGTGCACAGGCGATGGAGGCCAAGGGTGTCTTTGGAATGGTCAGCCGCGAAAGTGGCTTGATTTTGAACAATATTCTGTTGGCTGTCAGTTGTTTCGTCGTCTTCGTCGGGACGATGTGGCCGATGGTGGCCGAGATGGCATTTGATCGCAAACTCTCGGTCGGCGCACCGTTCTTCAATGCTGCGTTCACGCCTTTTATGGTTGCGTTGGGGATCGCTTTGCCGGTCGGTGCCATGTTGCCGTGGAAACGCGGCAAGCTTGGAAAAACCGCTTATTCACTGCGCTACGCTTTTGCGCTGGCCGTTGCGCTGGCCCTGCTGGTTTGGGCAATGCAGACAGGTCGCAGCGCTTTAGGGCCGGTTGGTTTGTTCCTTGGCGCGTGGATTACTTTTGGTGCAGCCATTGATCTTTGGAGCCGCACCGGCCGCAAGGGCAATTTGAAACGCCTGCTACGCCTGCCAGGCGCGGATTGGGGCAAGGCCGTGGCACATACCGGTCTCGGCGTGACCATGTTCGCCATAGCTGGTCTAACCGCGTGGGAGGTCGAGGACATTCGCGTCGCACAACCGGGTCAGCCGTTTGAAGTTGGGCAGTTCACCTTGACATTGGAAGGTGTGCGGAACGTGGATGGACCAAACTATTTCTCGACTATGGCGGATGTACGGGTTGAGCAAGACGGGCGTTATATAAGAACCCTGCATCCTGAAAAGCGGGATTACCCGGTGGCGAGGATGCCCACCACTGAGGCCGCGATTGACTACCGTTTTCTGCGAGATCTGTACGTCGTGATCGGTGATCAACAGGCGGACGGCGGCTGGGTCATGCGGACATATATTAAGCCTTTTGCAAACTGGATCTGGGCCGGTTGTATTCTGATGTCTCTGGGCGGATTGTTGAGCCTGTCTGATCGTCGGTTCCGGGTTGCAGCTGGTGCGCGCAAGGCCCCAGCGGGTGGAGTACCTGCGGAATGAAACGTCTGATTCTGATTCTGACGCTGATCGCGTCACCTTTGTTTGCCGTGCAGCCTGACGAAGTGCTGGATGATCCTGCGCTGGAGCAGCGCGCACGCGACCTCAGCACGGGGCTGCGTTGTCTGGTTTGCCGTAACGAAAGCATCGACGAAAGCAACGCCGAGCTGGCTCGTGATCTGCGCTTGCTTCTGCGCGAACGGCTTGTGGCCGGGGATACGGATGAAGAGGCGATTGCCTTCATCGTGGATCGTTATGGTGAGTATGTTCTGCTGAAGCCGACTACGACCGGTTCAAACCTGATGTTGTGGCTCGCAGGTCCAATAATGCTGCTGATCGCCGCCGCAATGGGGTGGAATTTTCTGCGGAAGAGGTCTCAGGTGCAGGCCCAAGCCGAAAAGGACTCGCTGAGCGAGGCCGAGAAAGAACGTTTGCGCCAAATTCTTGAAGACTGACCCAGGGTTCATCTTTTCCTTCCCTGTCATTTCAGTCAGGGTTTCGAAAAGCTTAGACTTGGGGAGGGGTTCATGGAATATGAAACGATCCTGTTGGACATCACGGACGATTTGGCGGTTCTCACTCTGAACCGGCCAGACAAGATGAACGCTATGACGGTGCAAATGCGCGCCGAGGTTACGTACGCCATGAAACACGCCGCGCGCCATGCTCGGGCGATCGTCATTACTGGCGCTGGCACGGCGTTCTGTTCCGGACAAGATCTGGGGGACGCATCCAGCACTGGAAAGGTGGATCTGGAGCGGACGCTGCGTGACGAATACGAACCGATGCTTGAGACAATATTCGATTGCCCGGTTCCCACAATCGCTGCGGTTAACGGATCGGCGGCCGGGGCAGGGGCCAATCTTGCACTGTGCGCTGACGTGGTTATTGCCGCTGAAAGCGCATACTTCCTGCAAGCTTTTGCGCGGATCGGCTTGCTTCCTGATGCGGGCGGTACATGGTTCATGCCGCGACAGATGGGGTTTGCCAAAGCAATGGGCGCGGCGTTGTTTGCCGACAAGATCAGCGCACGTCAGGCTGATGACTGGGGGTTAATCTGGGAAGCGGTGCCTGACAGCGATTTCGAATCACATTGGCGCGAACGAGCCGCTTACCTTGCCAAGGGTCCGACAGCCGGATTTGGAGCTATCAAGCAGGCCATCCGCGGCACCTACGAAAAAACGCTGTCACAGCAACTGGCGCTAGAAGCGCATATGCAAGGTGAATGTGGACGCAGTCGGGATTTTGCCGAAGGTGTCGTGGCCTTTATGGAAAAACGCCCCCCGAAATTCGAGGGGCGCTGAGAAACTTAAGCACGGCGGCGGCGGCGTGTGCGACGCTCGGGCGCGACGGCATCGTCTCCGGTGCCGTCCGAGGCCGATGAGAACGGTCCGAGGGCATCCGTGATCTGATCCAGCGTCGGTCGCGATCCGCGTGGCGCTGTGTCCAGTGCTTTACGCATTTCCCGAAGGTGGTCAGGCATGGTGCCGCAGCAACCGCCGATGATAGTCGCCCCGGCGTCTCGCGCCATAGAGGCATACTGGCCCATCAGCTCAGGTGTCCCGTCATAGTGAATGTGTCCGTCCACGTATTTTGGAATACCGGCATTGCCTTTTGAGATCACTGGGCGTTCAGTTCCTTGAGCTGCAAAGCCGAGCACGGTGCGCAAAATATCAGACGCTCCGGTGCCACAGTTGGCCCCAAAGGCAACTGGCGGGTTGGGCAGGGTTTCGACCAGTTGCGCCAAGTCCGCCGAGGTTACGCCCATCATTGTGCGTCCGGCGGTGTCAAAGCTCATGGTGCCACACCAAGGCATATCTGCCAGAGCAAAGGCCTCGGCCGCAGCGCGGAATTCTTCGGGAGCACTGATGGTTTCCAACCAAAGGACATCTGCACCGCCCGCTTTTAGCGCGTCGGCCTGTTCGTGGAACATTTCTACCGCTGCTGCATGAGACAGCGCGCCGACCGGTTCCATGATTTCTCCTGTAGGTCCGACAGATCCGGCTACGACCACTTTTCGTCCGGCCTTGTCCGCAACCTCACGTCCCAGTTCTGCGCCGATACGGTTCAGTTCACCCACCCGGTTCTGGGCGTCATGCAGTTTCAGGCGCGCCGAGGTGCCACCAAAGGTGTTGGTCAGAAACAGATCGCTGCCTGCATCGACCGATCCTTGATACAGCGCGCGAATCTTGTCTGGTGCGTTCACGTTCCACAACTCGGGAGCGTCACCCGATTGCAGACCCATGTTGAACAGGTTGGTGCCCGTTGCCCCGTCTGCCAAAATAGCATCGGTGGTTTTTAGAAGCTGGCTCAGTGCATTTGTCATTGGGATATTCCGGAAAAAGGCACAAATGGCCTAATAAGATCAGAGACGCCCCGTGTCTCACGACCGGGGCGCCAAATCAAATTCATAATTCTCATGAAGATCATGAGAATTGCAGGCTAAACCTTAAATTTCGGCCTCTGCTATCACCTGTTCTTTTGCTTCGATCAGAAGTTCCGCCATCTTCTCGCGGATTTTCGCCTCATCGGCCAGATCACCCAAGTATCCTTTTACGGCTTCGACCACGTCGTCTTCGCTTACATTCTGAAGATCAGTATGCACAAGTTCTTGGCCGTAAGCCCTTGCTTTGTCGACGGTTTCACCCTTAAGTGTCGAAGCCCAAACGGCCATGAACCGGTTACGGCGCATCCGGGCGATGAACTGCATTTTCTCATCGTGCGCGAACTTGTTTTCAAACGCGGCTTCACGTTCGTCGAATGTGGTCATTGTTTGGGGACCCCTTGGATTGTAACTTCTTTCCTTATGATATGACTATAGCAAGGTATGTGCGCAAGGTGTTTGCGCTGCGTCAAAGCCCCTCGGGTCAGTGAACTTGCGGGAACGGGGTGCTTGCACTATGAGGGCGACAACAGCGCGATAATCGCGTTTGGCGATATGGAAGGGGCCCCGATGGCGCGTCGCAAGAAAATCTACGAAGGCAAGGCCAAGATTCTGTATGAAGGCCCCGAACCGGGCACAATCGTGCAGTATTTCAAGGACGACGCGACCGCGTTCAACGCCGAGAAGAAGGACGTGATCGACGGTAAGGGCGTTCTGAACAACCGTCTGAGCGAGTTCTTTATGAATGGTCTGACACAGATCGGTGTTCCGACCCACTTCATTCGACGCTTGAACATGCGCGAACAACTTGTCCGCAGCTGCGAGATCGTGCCGTTGGAAGTGATCGTGCGCAACTATGCCGCCGGTTCAATGTCGAAACGCCTTGGTATTGCCGAAGGCACGCAACTGCCGCGTCCAATCGTCGAGTATTGCTATAAAGACGATGCGCTTGGTGATCCGCTGGTGACCGAGGAACACATTGCCGCCTTTGGCTGGGCCAGCCAGCAGGACATGGACGATATCCTAAGCCTAGCCTTGCGAGTGAACGACTTCATGAGCGGTGTGATGCTGGCCGTTGGTATCCGTCTGGTCGACTTCAAGATCGAAATCGGCCGCGTCTATGACGGCGACTATCAGCGTCTCATCATTGCTGACGAGATTAGCCCGGACAGCTGCCGTCTGTGGGATATCGAAACCGGTCAGAAGCTGGACAAAGACGTGTTCCGTCGCGACTTGGGTAATCTGACCGATGCATATTCCGAAGTTGCGCGCCGTTTGGGCGTTTTGCCCAAAAGCAACGTCAGCAAGCCGACGCTGATCAACTGATCAGTCAGTTTGCTCAAATTCTGAGCGAAAGCGCCGCGTCGAAAGATGTGGCGTTTTTTCTATGAAATTGGAGGTTTGACAGATCGATTAGTTGTCTCGCATTGTCGGGCGGAGCTTTATGTGAGGTAACTCCCGAGATGGCCGACCTTTTCAATCACGCCGTTTTCCTGAAATACCTCGCGGCCTTGCTGGCGATCTTTAGCCCACTATATGGCATCCCGGTTTTTTTGAGCATGACCGATGGCTACACGCCCGCAGAGCGCAAACGTGTAGCATTAATCGTCACGGGTGCAGTGGTTGTCTGTTCTCTGATTGTTGTCTTGGTGGGAGAAGAGGTTTTGGCCATCTTCGGCATCGATGTCCCGTCGTTTCGCGTTGCCGGTGGCCTGATCATTCTTGGTCTTGGCATGTCGATGCTGAATACTTCGGACAGATCGCCGGGTGATCAGCAGGCTGCAGAAGAGGGTCACAAGAAAAAGAGCAACATTGCCGTGGTACCGCTGGCGATTCCGTTGATCTTCGGACCAGCTACGATCGCAACGACAATTGTGTTTGCACACCAGCTTTCTGATGGTGCCGAAATCGTGACACTCGGATCGGCGATACTGATCGCCTGTGCCCTGATCGGCGTTGGATTGCTGTTTGCTGTTCCGATATCGCGGTTTTTGGGGCCGACAGTTCTCAACGTCCTAACCCGCATTATGGGAATTATCCTTGTGGCGGTCGCCGTCGAGATGGTTTTTACCGGCGCGTTCGACGCGATTGATGCACGCTATCCCGGCTTATCCTCGGGTGGGGGCGGTTAAACGCGGGGATCTGCGGCAATCTGCGGTTCAACAAGGGTTGTCCAATGCGGACAACCACGCTATCCCCCGCGCAACGGAACGGGCCCGGACCGGAGGCCCTCAGCTGGAGTTGCAGGAATGAAAGCACGGGTGCATGTGATGCTGAAGAACGGGGTCCTCGACCCGCAGGGTGAGGCTGTGCGGCACGCATTGGGCGCCATGGGCTTCGATCAGGTCGAAGGCGTACGCCAAGGCAAGGTGATCGACCTGGAACTGGCCGAGGGAGCGACCGAGGCGGACATCACCGAGATGTGCGAAAAGCTGTTGGCCAATACGGTCATCGAACGCTACGAAATCGAACTGGTCTGAACCTAAATTCCGGAGGCCCCGCCATGCGCGCAGCTGTCATCGTATTTCCAGGATCCAACTGTGACCGGGACCTTGCCGTCGCTTTCGAGCAGGCGGGATTTCAGGTCGACATGGTCTGGCACAAAGACGCCGCGTTGCCTGAGGGCATCGACATTGTAGGTGTGCCCGGTGGTTTCTCGTATGGCGACTACCTGCGCTGTGGGGCGATTGCTGCTCAGTCTCCAATCTGCAAAGCGGTTGTCGAGCATACAAACCGTGGCGGTTATGCCGTAGGTGTCTGTAATGGTTTCCAGATCCTGACCGAAACCGGCATCCTTCCGGGGGCGTTGCTTCGCAATGCCGACCTGAAATACATCTGCAAGACAGTCGGTCTGAAAGTGGAAACCAGCGATAGCGCCTTTACCGAAGGTTACAATGCTGGCGATGTGATCGGTATTCCGATTGCCCACCATGATGGTAACTATTTTGCTGATGATGCCACTTTGTCCGCGCTTCGTGATCAGGACCGGATCGCGTTCACCTATACCGAGAATCCCAATGGCTCGGTTGGCGACATTGCAGGTATCCTGTCGGAAAATCGTCGAGTGCTGGGGATGATGCCTCACCCTGAGCGGGCGGCGGATGAAGGCCACGGCGGTACCGACGGTACGGCATTGTTCCGCGCATTGTCCGGTGTTCTCGCACCAGCGTGACTTGAGGTTGAACCAATCCCCGCGTAATTTCCGGGGATGAATTCCGATGTTCGCTCCGGCTGGTCCGTTCTGACAAAACCATTTCGTGGTGCACCCCTTGGGTGGCGCCTGCGTTTTGCCGTCATGGCCCTTCTGGTGGCTGCCATAGCAACAGTTTGGGTCACAAACAGGCTGCTGACGGACCGGTTTACCGAATCCACCAGAAGCCGGGCTGAGCTGCGTTTGGCGCTGTATTCTGGCAACCTGCTGAGCGAGTTGCGCAGAAACGCGATTGTGCCGCAGCTTCTGTCGCGTGATCCGACGCTGATTTCGGCACTTCAGTCCAGCGATTATTCTCTTTCCAGCCAGCGCCTTATCTCCTTTGTTGAAGAGATCGGTGCCGCATCTTTGATGTTGCTGGACAGCGATGGAACGACACGGGCGGCGACGGACCGAAACCGGCTGCAAGAGGCCCACCGAAGTTCACCGTATTTCATTGATGCCGTACGCTCTAATGCCACTATCTTTACGGTTATTCCTAAGGAATCCGGTGGATACAGCTTTGTCTATTCCCGGCGTATCGACGCAGGTGGCGATATCCTCGGTGTAATCGTTGTTGAGGTCGATCTGCACAAGTTCGAGCTGGCCTGGGCCGGTATTTCGGACGCGGTGATGGTAACAGACAGCACAGGCAACATCATTTTGTCGACCGAACCGCAATGGCGCGGGCTTGAGGAAAACGCGGCCATGCTGCGCCAACCTCCGGAAGGCGCCATCCAACGCGCGATCCGTGCCACAACGGATTGGACCGCGCTGCCGCCTGACGCGTATTTGCAAGGCGAGGCGGTGATGCGGATGGAGACGCGCATTCCGTTCCGCGGATGGAAGATGACGTCTTTCACCACCTATGCCTCGATCCGTGAAAAGGTTAACAGCGTTTTGGCGCTTGAGATCATGGGTTTTGCGATTCTGTTGGCGTTGGCGTTCTATGCACTGAGCCGCCGGGCCACGTTGCGTATGACGTTGTTCCAACGTGAGTCGGCAGAGCTTCGCGCATTGAACACAAGGCTACAGCGGGAAATCGCTGAACGAGAACGGGTTGAAAAGACACTGGAAGTTGCCGAGCAGACGCTTGCGCAAAGCTCGAAACTGGCTGCTCTGGGTGAGATGTCAGCCGCCGTCAGTCACGAATTGAATCAACCGCTGGCTGCAATGAAAACCTATCTTGCAGGCGCGCGCTTGCTGCTGCGCAGAAACCGTTCCGAAGAGGCGCTGGCCAGCTTTGGGCGCATAGACGGTCTGATCGAACGAATGGGTGCGATTACGCGTCAGCTCAAATCCTACGCCAGAAAAGGCGCAGACGCGTTTTCCCCTGTAAACCTTGGGGAAGCGTTGGCTTCCAGCCTGTCAATGATGGAACCGCAACTGCGTCAACGGCATGTTAAAATCACTCAGATTTTGCCGGAAGAACCTGTTATAGTGATGGGAGACCGGATGCGGATCGAACAGGTAATGGTGAACCTCTTGCGGAATGCGTTGGACGCCACCAAATCTGTACCAGAGCCGGATGTCGAAATTATTCTGGCTGCAGGCGACACGGCGGTGCTGACCGTGCGCGACAATGGTCACGGGATCGAGGATATCGAGAACCTGTTTGAACCCTTCTACACCACCAAGCAACCCGGTGACGGGGTCGGTTTGGGGCTTGCCATCTCTTCGGGTATCGTAAACGACCATGGGGGACGGCTGACCGCGCGCAACAGCCAGCAAGGTGGCGCGGTGTTTGAGATGCAACTGCCGATACTGGGAAGCGACGGCCTTGAGGCCGCTGAATAACGAGGAATGAATATGGCACAGGCCATGAAAATCGCCATTGTGGATGACGAACAGGACATGCGCCAGTCGATCAGCCAATGGCTGGCGCTGTCGGGATATGACACCGAAACCTTTTCCAGTGCCGAGGATGCGCTGAAAGTGCTGGGACCGGATTATCCCGGCATTGTCATTTCGGACATCAAGATGCCCGGAATGGACGGCATTCAATTGCTGAAAAAGCTGATGGGCGCTGACAGCACCTTGCCGGTGATCATGATCACTGGTCATGGGGACGTGCCAATGGCGGTTGAAGCGATGCGCGTCGGGGCGTTCGACTTCCTTGAAAAACCGTTCAACCCTGACCGGATGTCGGAACTGGCCAAACGCGCCAGTAACGCGCGGCGTCTGACGTTGGACAACCGCGCCCTACGGCGTGAACTGTCCGGTGGCACTCAGATCATGAACAAGTTGATCGGCGCCAGCCCTGTGATGGAGCGCCTGCGCGAAGATATTCTGGATCTGGGGCAGGCTGACGGTCACGTGTTGATCGACGGCGAGACCGGCACAGGAAAGACGTTGGTGGCTCATGCTCTGCATGCTGTCGGCAGCCGGGCCGGTAAGAAATTCGTTCTGGTGTCCTGCGCGGCACTGGAAGAAGAGGCGCTTTCGAAACGCCTGTTCGGTCCGATGATGCCCGAAGATGCGCAGTTGCCCGCCATAGAGGAGGCACGAGGCGGTACGCTTGTGCTGGAAGACGTTGAAGCGCTGAGCGATACGCTTCAGGCGCGCCTTCTTAGCGTCATGAACGATCAGGGCACCCCTGCCGAGACGCGGATCGTTGCAATTTCGAACTTGCAGGAAGCCGGTAAGACCAGTGAAGACGTCCTGCGTCCGGATCTGTTTTACCGCTTGGCGGCGCTGCGCATAACCATGCCACCTTTGCGCCAACGCGGAGAAGATATCCTGACGCTGTTCACCCGCCTCAGCGAACAGTTTGCCGAAGAATATGGATGTGACGCACCGCAAGTCAGCGCCCAGGAAGCTGCGCAGCTGTTGCAGGCGCCGTGGCCGGGCAACGTGCGCCAGCTGATCAATATTGCTGAGCGCGCCGTGCTGCAATCTCGCCGCGGGTCAGGAACAATTGCCTCGCTTCTGATGTCCGATCACGAGGAAATGCAACCAGTCATGACGACCGAGGGCAAGCCGCTCAAGGAATATGTCGAAGCGTTCGAACGAATGCTGATCGACAACACAATGCGCCGACATAAAGGCTCGATTGCTTCCGTTATGGAAGAATTGTGCCTGCCGCGACGCACACTGAATGAGAAAATGGCCAAGTACAGCTTGCAACGCTCAGACTACTTGTAAACGCAGGAGAGGGGGCCAGCCCCCTCTATTGGCACTTAAGTCCCCGAATTGTTTTAGTCTGACGACGGGATTCACGTGGCCGTGACCCGGCCACAATGCAGTTTGCCCATTGTCTTTTCCACAGGACTGCCTTTATGGTGTCGAGACGGGCCGGGCGGTTATGCGCCCTTAAGCCCCGAATCTTTGAGTTTCGCTGCTCTGCCGCGGATGGTGATGATCCCCACGAGGCAATGCAGACCGATTATGCCCTTCAGGGGGCAGTTGAACGCCTGAGCCCGCCAAGGCGGGCGAAAGGAACAAATGGGCAGGTTGCGGCACTCCGCACCTGTCGGAGAAGAACCGCGATGACGCGCGCGCAACGATCGAGAATACGGGCAGGGGGCCACAGCGCCAGACCCTGCCGCGCGCCGTCCGAAATCGCCCTGACAAGACACCACCCCAAAAGCGCCTGTCCCCCCGGACGGGTAAGGACAACGCGTTTGGCGCGGTGCACCAAGGACACATGGCTAAGAAAATGCTTATCGATGCCACCCACGCGGAGGAAACCCGCGTCGTGGTGGTCGACGGAAACAAGGTCGAGGAGTTCGATTTTGAGTCCGAAAACAAACGCCAGCTTGCTGGCAACATCTATCTTGCAAAAGTAACACGGGTTGAGCCGTCTCTTCAGGCGGCTTTCGTTGATTATGGTGGGAACCGGCATGGTTTCCTGGCGTTTTCCGAGATCCACCCGGACTACTACCAAATCCCCGTCGCTGACCGCGAAGCGCTGATGGAAGAAGAACGCGCTTATGCCGAGGCAATGAAAGCGCGGGATGAGGCGGAAGAAACTAAGCCGAAAAAGCGCCGCTCGCGGTCTCGGACCAAAGCAGCAGACGTGAAATCGGACGACGTGGTCGAGACCATTGAGGTGTCGTCTGAGCCGACCGGTATGGAAACGATTGATCTGGATGAGGGGGAAGAAGGGGCTGATTTGTCGGTTCCGGAAGGCACCTCTCCGATGGATCATGTCGCTGAGACGCCGGTTGAAGAACCCAGCGATGACACTGAGGCGCCGGATGAAGCAGAGACCCCTGCTGATGAGGTCGAGGGGGCTGTAGCAGAGGATTCTGAGGCGCAGACTGAAGAGACTGCAGCTGAGCCGACCGAAGAGGCCGAAGGTGAAGAGGCTGAGGCACAGGACGAGTCCGCCGAAGCTGAAGCCAACGTCGAGGATGCTGCAGAGACATCTGACAGCGAAGAAGAGAAACCTTCTGACGAAACGGCTGCAGACGACGAAGCCAAAGGCGATGCTGACGAGAGTGACGAGACCGAAGAGGAGACTCGCGCGGATGCATCGGTCAAGGATGACAGCATTGAATCGGTCGCCGATGAAGACGACAGCGAGGACATTCGTCCGCCGCGCAAGCCGCGTCCGCGTCGCTATAAGATTCAGGAAGTCATCAAGGTGCGCCAGGTTCTGCTGGTGCAGGTCGTCAAGGAAGAACGCGGCAACAAAGGTGCTGCTCTGACCACATACCTGTCGCTGGCGGGGCGCTATTGCGTTCTGATGCCCAACACGGCGCGTGGCGGCGGAATTAGCCGTAAAATCACTAACGCTCCTGACCGTAAAAAGCTGAAAGAAATCGCGGCTGAAATCGACGTGCCGACGGGCGCGGGATTGATCATCCGGACTGCGGGGGCCAAACGTACCAAGTCCGAGATCAAGCGCGACTATGAATATCTGCAGCGCATGTGGGAGCAGATCCGCGAGCTTACGCTGAAATCCATTGCACCCGCTAAGATTTATGAAGAAGGCGATCTGATCAAACGTTCGATCCGCGATCTGTATAACCGCGAAATCGACGAGGTTTTGGTCGAGGGCGAAGGCGGATACCGCATCGCCAAAGACTTCATGAAGATGATCATGCCGTCCCACGCAAAGAACGTAAGACGGTATGAGGACGCGCTGCCTCTGTTCGCGCGGTATCAGGTGGAAAGCTACCTGACGGGTATGTTCAACCCCACAGTACAGCTGAAATCCGGCGGGTATATCGTGATCGGCGTGACCGAAGCGCTGGTGGCGATCGACGTGAACTCGGGTCGGGCGACCAAAGAGGGTTCGATCGAGGAAACCGCGCTCAAAACCAACCTTGAAGCTGCTGAGGAAGTGGCACGGCAATTGCGCCTGCGTGACCTTGCCGGTTTGATCGTCATCGACTTCATCGATATGGACGAGCGCAAGAACAACTCGGCTGTTGAAAAGCGCCTGAAGGAAAAGCTGAAAACGGACCGTGCGCGTATTCAGGTCGGCCGGATTTCTGGCTTTGGTCTGATGGAGATGAGCCGTCAGCGCCTGCGTCCAGGTATGCTTGAAGCGACCACGCAGCCTTGCCCGGCCTGTCATGGTACCGGTCTGATCCGGTCGGACGACAACATGGCCCTGACTATCCTGCGCCAGATCGAAGAGGAGGGCACCCGCCGTCGCTCGCGCGAGGTTCTGGTGCGCTGTCCGGTCAGTATTGCCAACTTCCTGATGAACCAGAAACGCGAACATATCGCGCAGATCGAGGCGCGTTATGGCCTGTCGGTACGGGTGGAAGGCGACGTGCATTTGGTCAGCCCTGATTTCTCGATGGAGAAATTCAAAACCGCCAGCCGGATTGTGCCAGAAGCAAGCGCTCCGGTCGTGTCGGTTGATGCGTCGCTGATGGATTTAGTTGACGCGGACGAGGAAGAATCCGTCGAAGAAGAAACGGTTCAAGCCGAAGAAGAGACCAAGCCCAAGCGCAAGCGCCGCCGTCGTCGTCGGAAGAAAAGCAACGGCTCTGGAGAGACACCAGAAACCATTTCCGAAGAGGGTGAGGTCGCCGCTGAGGAAGCGGTAGATACCCCGACTGAAGCCGAGTCTGAAGAGACTATCGCGGAAGAAAAGGCTGAAAAGCCCAAGCGCCGCCGTGCGCCGCGCCGTCGTAAGAAGGACGCGGAACAGGTTGAAACGGCTGAGGAAAACTCGACTAAAGCCGAGCCTGCGCCCGACGAGAAGTCGGAAGAAGTTAGTGCAGAGCCGACGGATGCTACATCTGAGGATGCTTCAGCAGAGTCTACTCAGGAACACGCCGAGGAGCAGTCGGAAGCGGTTGCAGCCGAGCCTGTTGTTGAAGAAGCCAGTGCGTCTGCGACTGACGAGGTTGCTGAACCTGCAGTAGAAGAGATTGCCGAGCCTACAGCCGAGCCTGCAGCTCAAGAAGTTGCTGAAGCGGTCGAACCAGCAGAAGCTGAAGGCGCACCACAAGAGCCGGTCGCAGAAACACCCGAACCCGTACTTGAGGTTGTGGCTGAGGAGCCTGAGCAACCCAGCGAACCGGCCAAGCCGAAACGGCGCGGTTGGTGGTCTTTGGGTCAGTAATTAGAAAAGGCGGGCTTTGGGCCCGCCTTTTTTTCTAGCCCGAAGCTCTTCCTCACCCAGATTTTTGAATGAGATAGACTTGATGCCCCTCTGTGTCCTCTTGTGACAACAGCTGATGCCCGCTTTCAGAGCAAAAATGCGGTACGTCGATGATGGCCGCAGGATCATCCGCCAACACACGCAGAATGGCTCCTGCGGGCATGGACTTAAGGCGTTTTCTAGCTTTTAGGACAGGCAGCGGGCACAACAGGCCCAGCGCGTCCAGCGTTTCTGTGAGGTTTGACATAAGGCTCAGATATTTCCACTTCGCGCCTCTGTCCAGCATCCAAGCACGGGGATGTGACCGAATGGCCCCGTGACGCGGCGGGTGTGATACCATATGTGCTGATTTATGTTCGGAATCGATATCATCGACGCGGGCTTACTGCCTGCCATGTTCATCGCAATGCTGGGAGGGCTGATCAGCTTCCTGTCGCCCTGCGTGCTACCCATCGTTCCGCCTTATCTGGCCTATATGAGCGGTGTGACGATCAATGAGATGCAAGATGAAGCGCAGGCGCGACGCAAGGCTACCCTGTCGGCGCTGTTCTTTGTTCTCGGGTTGTCGACGGTGTTCCTGCTGTTGGGGTTCACGGCCTCTGCCTTTGGCGCTTTTGTGCTGAAGAATCAGGTGCTGTTCGCGAAATTGTCCGGCGCGGTGGTTATCGTCTTTGGTTTGCATTTCCTGAACGTCATTCGCATTCCTTTCCTTGATCGCGAGGCGCGGATTGAAACCGGGGACTCCGGCGGTTCAGTCTTTGGTGCTTATATTCTGGGCTTAGCTTTTGCCTTTGGATGGACGCCTTGCATCGGTCCGCAGTTGGGCGCGATTCTGTCGCTCGCCGCATCCGAGGCCTCGGTCGCTCGGGGAACCCTGTTGCTGGGTGTCTATGCCGCAGGGCTGGGCATTCCATTCCTTCTGGCGGCGATGTTCCTGAACCGGTCAATGACGGTGATGAATCGGATCAAGCCTTACATGGGCACGATTGAAAAGGTGATGGGTGGTCTGCTGTTGTTCGTCGGAATCATGTTGATCACCGGGCTTTTCACCGAATTCAGCTGGTGGCTTTTGGAAACCTTTCCGGCGCTGGCCAATTTCGGGTGATATGCTGATCTGACTTACCTTGATCACAAGGCTGCGCTAACCTGCGCCACAGAAGGTAAGGTCATGAGCAATCACACAAAACAGCCGCAAGTGCGCAGGCGCCGGGTGTTCTATATTCCCGGCTATGACCCAATTCATCCGCGCCGCTATCGCGAGCTCTATCGTAAAGAAGGCCGCGCGCAGGCGGACATCTCGGGTTATGAGATCGCGATATCCCCGAAATCAGGAGAAGGGCTATTCGGCTGGCATGTCCACTCGCGCCAGGATGGTGCTGAGGTTCAGGTTGAATGCGAGGTACTTGTCTGGTCGGATATCGTGCGCGACAGCATGTCGAATTCGATCCCCGCAACCTATCTACAGTTATTGCGAACAGCTTGGATTTATATCGGAACCGGAGCACTTTGGCGTCTGATGCGTCTGCGGAAGGGGCCGGTTATCGCGGCTCTGTACCCCGTTGGAATGCTGATCGGACAATTGGCAATAGCGCTCGCAGTCGCCTGGGGTTTGACAATGCTGCTATGGAACCTTGCGGGCTGGCTTGGGGTGGTTCCGGCCTGTCTCATCGCATATGCGTTGCTGCGATGGTTTCGCAAAATCGACAATCGTCTGTTCGCCTACTACCTGATGCATGACTACGCCTACTCGGCCATGTGGAAGGGCGCAGTACCTGCCCAATTAAAAAAGCGTCTGTCCGAATTCACAGCTCATATCCAGCGCGCTCTTGAATGCGACGTGGATGAAGTTCTGGTCGTCGGGCATTCCTCCGGTGCCCATCTAGGGGTAATTTCGTTGGCGAATTTACTCCGGGTTCGCGGGCTTTCTAACGACGGCCCCAGGCTCGCATTTCTGACTTTGGGGCAGGTGACGCCGATGGTTTCTTTCCTGCCAGAGGCTAGGGATCTGCGTTCCGACCTAAAATTTTTGTCGAACCAAAGCAATTTCACTTGGGTCGACGTGTCTGCGCCCGGCGATGGCTGCGCTTTCGCCCTGTGCGATCCGGTTTCTGTAAGCGGTGTAGCGACGGACCAGAAACGCTGGCCACTGGTGCTGTCAGCAGCCTTTACGCAGACCCTGTCTGTTGAGCGCTGGCGCGAGCTGCGTTGGCGGTTTTTTCGACTACACTTCCAATACCTCTGCGCCTTTGATCGTCCGGGTCTCTACGATTATTTCCGCGTAACAGCAGGGCCACTGACCTTGGGTCAGAGATTTGCCGGACGGGCACCCTCGAAATCGCGCATCGACCATCCAGTGTCGAAATTCAGGTCAGTACGCTCATGAAACCGCCCAAGCCAACGCCTCGGCCGGATCAGGTATCGCTTTGGCGCTATCTGAAACTGTTCCGCAAGGATTTGTTGTCCGCGCAGCCACAACGTCTCTATCACGCTTGGATGGCCGAGTTTCGCACCCCATTCTTCCGATCCTACATGATCAACCAGCCCGAGCTTGTGGATACGGTCCTAAAGCAGCGCCCCGAAGACTTTCCGAAATCAGGCCGCATCAGTGAGGGGTTGCGCCCGCTGTTAGGTGACTCGGTCTTTCTAACTAACGGAGACACGTGGAAACGGCAGCGCCGCATCATTGATCCAGCTTTCGAAGGAGGGCGGCTGAAGGATACGTTCCCGGCCATGCTTGAGGCAGCGCAAGCCTGCGTCACACGACTGCGAGGGCAGGAGGGTCAGGAAATCGAGTGCGAAGAACTCACGAGCCACGCTGCGGCGGATGTGATCTTCAGAACGCTGTTTTCGGTTCCGATCGAGCATGAAGTTGCAGCGCAGGTGTTCGAAAAGTTTCGGGCCTACCAACGTCAACAGCCATTGTTGAACCTGGCCGCATTTATACCCGTGCCCCGATGGGTTCCGCGTCTACATGCGCACAATACACGCAGGAATGCGCGGGATATCCGGGACTTAATCAAACGCTTGACGGCGGAACGCGCTGAATTGATCGACGCCGGAAAGGCACCGGACGATCTGGCAACAAAAATAATGACTACACCCGATCCGGAAACCAGGCACTGCTTTGACACACAAGAAATGGTGGATCAGGTCGCTATCTTCTTCCTCGCCGGGCATGAGACCAGCGCCTCTGCACTGGCGTGGACGCTGTATTTAATGGCGCTTTATCCCGAGTGGCAGGAAAAGCTAAGCGTCGAGGCGGAGGCCTTGGACGATCCAAGCTTTGGCGCGATGTCCAAGTTAAAACTCAGTCGAGACGTGTTCCGCGAAGCTCTGCGCCTCTATCCTCCGGTGCCGATGATGGTGCGCGAGGCGACATGTACTGAACACTTTCGGGGTAGAGACGCCCCCAAAGGTTCGCAAATCGTCATCAGTCCGTGGCACCTGCACAGACATGAACGTCTTTGGGAGCGTCCCGATGAGTTTGACCCCCAAAGGTGGAGCACCAAGAACGGGAAAACCTGTCAGCGCAAGGCCTATATCCCGTTTTCCACCGGCCCACGGGTCTGTACTGGGGCGGGATTCGCGATGGTTGAAGGGCCATTGCTGTTGTCTATGCTACTTCGGAAGTTCCGGTTTGAGTTGGTCGAAGGGCGAACGCCCGTACCAGTCGCGCATCTAACGGTACGTTCGAAAGATGGGATTTGGTTGCGGGTGTTTGAGCGCTAACAACCTACCATCGCCCGCCGCCTTGCTGTATGCGAATGCAAAACGCGGAATCATTGTTGAACGGGAAAGTCTTATGTCCAAAGCAGAACAGCGCGAGCAAATGTCCAACGGCGCGGGTTTCATAGCAGCCCTGGATCAAAGTGGCGGGTCGACCCCCAAAGCGCTGGCTCTCTACGGGGTTGAAGCCTCAGACTACAGCTCGGACGAAGAGATGTTCGGCGAGATTCAGAAGATGCGTGCGCGGATCATTCTTGCCGACGACTTCACCAAGGACAAAGTTATCGGCGCCATCCTTTTTGAACGTACCCTCGGCGAAGAGATCGAAGGTCGTAAAGTTGCAGACTATCTGTGGTCGCAGAAAGGCATCGTGCCTTTTCTGAAAATCGACAAAGGCTTGGAAGAGCAGGCCAATGGCGTTCAAATGATGAAACCGATCCCGGGCCTGGCTGAAACCCTGGCTAAGGCCGACGGCGTTTTTGGCACCAAAGAACGCTCGGTTATCCATGAGGCTAACGCCGAAGGCATCGCCGCCGTGGTTGCACAGCAGTTCGACGTCGCCCGCGAGGTTGTCGCAGCCGGTATGGTTCCGATTGTCGAGCCGGAAGTAAATATCAACTCCGCCACCAAGGCTGAGGCTGAAGATATTCTGAAAGCCGAAATCTTGAAAAACCTCGATCAGTTGGACGAGGGGCAGGACATCATGCTGAAGCTGACGATCCCCAGCAATCCGAACCTGTTCGACGATCTGGCCGACCACCCGCGCGTTGTACGTGTTGTGGCCCTGTCCGGCGGCTATTCGACCCAGCAAGCCTGTGATCTTCTGAACCAGAACGGCAAGATGATCGCCTCTTTCTCACGTGCGCTGACCGAAGGTCTGTCCAAGCAGCAGTCGGATGATGAATTCAACGCTGCTCTTGGAAGCAATATCGACAAAATCTTCCGCGCCTCGATCTAAGAGGCGCTACGCTGGCTTGATGAAATCGCGGCGCAATTGCGCCGCTTTTTCACGCTTGGAACAGCCAATGGCGTGATCGTTCACCAACCCCATGGCTTGCATGAAGGCAAACACCGTGGTCGGACCGACGAACTTCCAGCCGCGTTTCTTCAAATCCTTCGACATTGCGATGGACTCGGCCGAGGTCGATGCGGTTTGCGGTTCTGGCGGGTTGTCTGCTTCATATCGCCAGACATAGGCGGCCAGAGATCCTTCTGCGGCCACAAGCTCTTGTGCGCGGCGGGCGTTGTTGATGACTGCTTCGATCTTGCCACGATGACGAATGATGCCCGCGTCTTGCAGCAACCGTTCAACATCTGCTTCACCAAACGATGCTACAGCGTTGAAATCGAATTGTTTAAACGCTTTGCGAAAGTTTTCTCGCTTGGCCAATATGGTGCGCCAACTCAGCCCAGACTGAAAGCTTTCCAGGCACAGTTTTTCAAACAGGCGCTGATCATCGGCCACCGGGTAACCCCATTCATGGTCGTGATACTCAAAGAACTCGGGCGCGGATTGGCACCACGCGCAGCGGGGTTGGCCGTCTGGGCCGGGAACAGTTTGGCTCATTTATGTACCCTTTTTGTTCTCATTGAGCGTAGACGCAATGTCTGGGCGAACACAAGGTCATGTGTCAGGCGCGATACCAGTTCAATATGAAAACGCGAATGGCTGAAGCCAAACCAATCTGAGGATCGCGGGCAACGTCAATTTCAGAAGCCAAAGCGTTGATTGGTATATCTTTTTCCTTGGCAATGTCGCGGAAGGCCTGCCAAAATTCATCCTCAAGAGAAACCGATGTTCGATGCCCTTTGAGGGTCAGTGAACGTTTGACCGGGCGACCGCTCATTCATCCAACTCACGACTGTCCAGATTGCGGCGCTGTTTGTCCTGTTCAAACTTGCTCTCGATCTTCTCGATTTTGCTGCGCCCGAACTTTACAGCGTTCTGATCAGCGCGGGCCTTTTTCTCAGCCCGCGCTTTTTGTTTTCTGTACCGGTTCAGATTGACCGGCTTACCCATCAGCCTTTGGGGCCGATCATGTGTTCGGGGCGGACGACCGCATCGAAAGTCTCCTCGTCCACGAAACCCAGCGCGATAGCCTCTTCCTTGAGGGTAGTTCCGTTCTTGTGGGCCGTCTTGGCGACCGTTGTGGCGTTGTCATAACCGATGGTGGGGGCCAGAGCAGTCACCAGCATCAGCGATTCTTTCATCAGCTTGTCGATGCGCGGCTCATTTGCCTTGATGCCAACCAGCATACGTTCGGTAAAACTGTCGGTGGCGTCGCCCAATAGCTGGATGGATTGCAGCAGGTTGTAGGACATCATCGGGTTATAAACGTTCAACTGGAAGTGGCCCTGAGAGCCGGCGAATTTCATTGCTGCGTCGTTGCCCATTACGTGCGCTGCGACCTGGGTCAGCGCTTCGGCCTGTGTAGGATTCACCTTACCCGGCATGATCGACGAACCGGGTTCATTCTCGGGCAGGATCAACTCGCCCAGACCGGAACGCGGGCCGGAGCCAAGTAGGCGGATGTCGTTCGCGATCTTGTAGCAGGACCCCGCAATAGTTGCCAAAGCACCTGACAGGAAGACCATAGCGTCGTGTGCGGCCAGTGCTTCGAACTTGTTGGGCGCGGTGACGAAGGGCAGGCCGGTGATCTCGGCCATGTTCTTGGCCACGGCTTCGTCCCAGCCGTTATGCGTGTTCAGACCGGTGCCAACGGCGGTGCCGCCCTGTGCCAGTTCGTAGATACCGGGCATGCAGGCCTCGACCCGGGCAATGCCCTGACGGATTTGGTGCGCATAACCGCCGAATTCCTGTTCCAGCGTCAGCGGTGTTGCGTCCTGCGTGTGAGTCCGGCCAATCTTGATGATGCCCGCGAACTCTTTAGCCTTTGCTTCCAGTGCTGATGCGAATTTTTCAAGACCCGGCATCAGGACATCGCGCACGCTCATCGCGGTGGCAATGTGCATGGCCGTCGGGAATGTGTCGTTCGATGACTGACCCATGTTGCAGTGATCGTTCGGGTGCACAGGGTCTTTCGAGCCGATTACGCCACCCAGAATCTCAATCGCCCGGTTGGCGATAACCTCGTTCGAGTTCATGTTTGATTGAGTGCCCGAACCGGTCTGCCAGACGACCAAAGGGAAGTTGTCGTCGAATTTGCCTTCGACCACCTCACCAGCGGCTTGAATGACGGCATCCGCGATTTTCGCGTCCAGCTTGCCGATCGCCTTGTTTTCCATGGCGCAGGCTTTTTTGATCACGCCCAGCGCGCGGACGATGGCCACCGGCTGCTTTTCCCAGCCGATGGGGAAGTTCATGATCGAACGCTGTGTTTGGGCACCCCAATACTTGTCTGCGGGTACCTCCAGCGGGCCAAAGCTGTCGGATTCGGTGCGGGTTTGAGACATCTGTCACTCCGTCGTGTATACAGTTGCATGCCGTTTACCCGTTGCGGCGGCAGCGTGCAATCGGCCAGTTGCGCGCACCATAAACTTAAGCGTGCCAGAGGTATAGGCTGAAGGGCGGGCGAAATTTCTTGCGAAACACGTTGTGCGTGCGTGCGGCTGAGCTACAATAAACAGATCATTAATTTGGAGGCTCAGGTGGGTACAATGTTTCGGACTTATCACCTGAAAACTGTCGCTTTTTCATTGAGTGTATTATTTTGGGCCATCTTGGCCAGCCTTCCGGCTCATGCCGCAAATATCGAGCCATTTGTCGGCAGCTACGTAGGATCTGCGAATGTAGTTTATGATGACGGAACCGAAGCGCCGCGGGACATGAGCGTGTCAATTAAAAAGTTGAAGGACGGCTTCAACGTAAGTTGGACGACCACAACCCACAAAGCTGATGGTCGCATTAAAGAGCAAAAGTTCTCAATTGATTTCAAGGAATCCAACAGGCCTGACGTCTTTTCCGCCGCCATGAAGCGCAACGTTTTTGGGCATGAGGTCCCTCTGGACCCGATGCAGGGCGAACCGTTTGTCTGGGGGCGGATTGAAGGCGATACTCTGACGGTATTCTCGCTGTTTATTGGCGAGACCGGAGATTACGAATTGCAGCAATACGACCGCACACTTGCAGAGGGCGGCCTGGATCTGTCATTTTCTCGGTTCCGGAACGGTGTGAAGTCGCGATCGGTCGAGACATTCTTAGAAAAGCAGTGACGCCGACAGTTTCGAAGGGCTTTATTTTCGGAAACTATCCAACGAGACAACTTCAGCATCCTGCTGATCAGACTCTTCTTCCTCAACCTCTATCGAATCCTCGGCGACGGGTTCGAATTCTTCCTCATCTTCGGGGCTTTCAAAGCGCAGTCCAAACTCAACCGAAGGGTCAACGAAGGTTTTGATCGCGGAATAGGGGATGTAGAGCGGTTCTGGCGCATCGCCAAAGTTCAACGTAATCGCGAATCCGTCGTCCCCGACCTCAAGGTTTTCGAACCAGTGCTGCATGACGATTGTCATCTCTTCCGGGTATCGATCACGCAACCAGTCGGCCAGTTCGACCCCGTCCTGACGGGTATCGAATGTAATAAAGAAATGATGTGTGCCGGGCAGTCCGTTTTCGGAAACGCTGGTCAGAACGGTCTTGATGAGACCGCGCATCGCGGTGTGCATCAGGTTCCCATAATCGATGTCTTGCGACATATGTCATCCTCAAAAGTGGTCGGACTCAGCATAAGGTATTTCGACGGAAACGAAAGACCGGGTATGTGAGGATTGTCTAAAGAAAATGCATCCCTGTTCCAACCGCGGCCATTATGATCAGCGTTGTGGCCATTCCCAATTTAAACTTAAAAATCAATAACCCTGCCAGAAGTGTCAGCCCCAATGCCGTCGGATTCAGGCTGGTTGGAATGGGCCAGGGTATAGTCACCGGTCCCAAAGATTTTTCGGGGATTTCTCGAAAAAGAACGTTCAGGCTGAACCAAACGGACAAGTTGAGAATCACGCCGACCACGGCGGCGGTTATACCGTGTAGTGCGGCTGATAATTTGGGACGGGCGGCCAACTGATCCAGATAGGGGGCGGCGAGGAAGATCCAAAGAAAACAGGGAACGAAAGTGGCCCACAGGGCGACCGCTCCAGCGGCGAAGGCCAACGATGCGCCGCCACTGATCTGCCCGGTCAGCATTGCCACAAACTGGGTTACCAGAATCAGTGGTCCCGGTGTCGTTTCCGCCAATCCCAACGCGTCGATCATCTGGTCTGTGCTGACCCATTGATACTTGTCCACGACGGTCTGCGTCATGTAAGCCAGCACCGCATAAGCTCCACCAAATGTGACCACGGCCAAACGAGCAAAGAACCAGCCTAAATCGCTTAGCAGTTTTTGCCCCGTCACGGTAAGGAGCAGTAGTGGCCCCAACCATAATGTTAGCCACAAAGCAGCAGTGCGCATTGTTCCGGTGGCTTTAGGGGCGGTCTGGGTGCCCAAGGGCTTGGCGTCTCCTTCAAAGGTGACGTACCCCCAGATGGCGGCGGCCAGAATGATCAAGGGGAAGGGGAGGTTGAACGCGAAAATCGCTAAGAAACCCAGACCCGCGATGGCGCGATGGTGCGCGTCTGTCAGTGCTTTACGCGCTAGATTTCGAAGAGCTTGCAGGACGATGACAATTACTGTGGCTTTGACGCCCAGAAACCCGGCCTGCACCAATGGAAGGTTGCCGTATGCCGCGTAGAGGCCCACCAAAACCGCGATGACGCAGGCCCCGGGTAAAACGAAGAGGGCGCCCGCGATCAAACCGCCAGCGACGCCACGCAGGCGCCAGCCAGCATATGTGGCCAACTGCATCGCCTCGGGGCCAGGCAACAGCATGCACAGCGAAAGGGCCCTCAGATAGGTTTGTTCATCCAGCCAAGGGCGCCGTTCGACCAACTCCTGATGCATCAACGAGATTTGGGCAGCAGGCCCCCCGAATGAAAGCAAACCAATGCGACCAAATACTTGGACGAGTTCAGAAAGTGATGGGTTCATGCCTTGCGATCCGTCGGCCAATCGTGACGTTCGTCTTTTCCGTCCCGGGCCCAGCGGTACAGCGCATCGTATAGATGCAGACCCGCCGCAAGGTTCTGATGATCGTCCCGATATTGACGCGATAGGCCAACAGAGACCGCAAGCAAACCGGCAGCTTCTGGTGCAAGGTCGTGGCGGTTGGTATCGGCAGCTCGAATAACAGTCGCGAGACGGTCCAACGCGGGGGCACGCAGCTGGAACTCGTCCAGCATGGTATCAAAGGTGCAGCGGTCCTGTCGGTGGGACCAGAAGGTATCCTCGATATCGAATGGAGTGGCATCAAACACTTCGGCCGCAGACAGGACCTCGGACGGAGCTACGAACAGAAACTGCGCGTCAGGATCAACGAACCGAAGGATCAGCCAAGGGCAGGCGATCCGGTCAATCTTGGGCCGGTGACGCGTGACCCATACAGAAGGGGCGTCGCTTTGTTTTGGCACTGCTTTGGCTGGAACGCGTGGCGAGTCCGGAAGATCCCGCCAAGCAAACATGCCGCCTTCGAGGTATTCAGCTTCGCACCCTTTGCTGCGCAGCAACGAGACAAGCCCTTGGCTGAGTTTTTTCCCTTTTTGACAAATGATGACGACCGCGAGGTTCCCAATCCGCTCAACTATGCCCTCGATATCCTTGGCATAGTGGCGGACAGAACCGGGGATCAGGTAGGGGTCGGCGTCAAAATCCGAGTCTATACGTATATCGACCAACACCGGAGCCTGAGGCGTTCCGATCAGGCGCATCAGTTGTTTTGCAGTGATTGAATTGGGCGCAGGCATAGCATGTCTCCTGATCTGAGCGGATACATGCGAAACTTGGGCTGACGCCTCACGGGGCGTTCGCAATCTTACCCCATGATCTTTGCATACGTGCAAGCTCCAAACGGGTCAAGATTGCGATTTAGGCTTCAGGCCCAATCGAGCCGCTGACCCGTCATGCAGACGGGCAGAGTGTCCTGAGGAAACTGCCCGAGTTGCTCGAATAACGAGATGAAATCGAACTGGTTGTAGGCTTCGACCATGCGGCCATCCTTAATGCGGGCAATAACGCTGCCGGTGGCTTTCAGCGGTGCCCCGTTGTCGGCCCGTGTCGTGCTGACATGCAGAATGGCGGAAACCCAGTCACCGTCTTCGATAATCTTCGGAATCTCAACTTTGATATCGCCTAAAACATGTCGAAACGCTGTAACCAAATCGCGGAAATCATCCGCACCGACCTGCATTTCCGGGATCAGCCCTTCGGCCATAGTGTCAGCGGCAAAATACTGATCGATTGCATCAAGATTCCCGTTTTCCCATACTTCGGAATACCATCCTCTCACGATATCTGCATGTGACATCCAGGTTCTCCTTTTCCTGTCGGTGTCAGCATGAGGCGAAAGGGTGAACAAACTCTGAACGTGAACAAGATCAGAGTTAAACCTCAGACATGAAAAGAGAAATGCAGGTTTCTGTTGCCAGGTACCTGCGAACCCCGCCTTACGCGGCTAGGCGTAAGGACTTAAGTTTCGGTCTTGTTACTGCTTACGCAGCAACTGCAACCGGAGCACGATTGTCGTTTGCAATTGTACTAGTTTCGCCGATAACGGTGGCAGACAGCCGAGACAAAGCTAACCCCTTTAGACGTTCGTCGATCCTATTTCGGCCCCATAATCCCCAAACGAAGGATTGTTGGTGGAGCCGCCGGGTACCGCCCCCGGGTCCGATCCGCTTATTACGAGCGCGTTTATGTCCATAGTCCCGAAGGACGTATCCTATATAGGTGAGTAGACGCGCGGATGCAAACCGGGATTCAGCAATTCCCGTTCATTATAAAACAATTGCTTACGCGACTCTGTTGATGTTGGCCAGGATAAGCCACACAGCCAGAGCTAGCTCGATTCCACCAAACGTCACCGCTTTAACCACCGGTGGGTTGTCCAGAACGACCGAGACGAACCGACCAAGAGCAGCGCCGGCATAGACAACACCCAGCATGGCGTAGGCCATAGGGTTGTTGAGCCATAACACCGCAATACCGGTGACGACGAACAGGCCACCTACCGATGCACGCATCTCGCTGAGCCCCATGTTGCTATCGGTCGGCGCCAGGTCCAGTGAGGCGGCAGTGAATGCCGGGGCCAGAAACCCGAAAAGGCCAAAGCCAATAGTCAGAAGTGCAGCGATTACATTCAGTGCGGTTATCATCATTCCCTCATTATGCGGGTTTGCGGTGCTGCTGCGCTACGTCTTGCGCCAGCTTACGCGTGTACTTTTCAAGCTCAACCAGCGCTACGTCCACTTTGTGCGCGTCGTGAGCTTCCAGCGCGTCGGCAATCTGGCTATGCAGGGCGATGATCTCTTCACGCGACCGCGCTGAGAAGGTGATCATGTTCATCAAGGGCTGCATGGCCTCGACGGCCCCGGCCAATTGGTAGGACAAAACCGGGTTGCCCGCACCATCGACCAGAGCACGGTGAAACGAGACGTCAGAGGCGCAGAAGGCTTCATCCGTCAGGCCAGGTTGCGCCTGCCGAAAAATCTCGGCCCGCATAGTTGCCAGTTGATCGGCGGTCCGGCGTTGTGCCGACAGGGGGGCGCAGGCGCGTTCCAGAGCAAACCGGGCCTCGCAGGCTGTATCGAAACTGACTGCATTCATCGACAGTAGCAGGGTCGAAGTCGTGACCTGCTGTGAATATGCGTCCTCAAAGCTGATCCTATTGACAAAAGCACCGCCGCTGGCGCCGCGTTGAGTGCGGATCAACGATTGTGCGGCGAGGCGCTTCAATGCTTCACGCACTGTCGGGCGGGACACTTGAAACTGGTCGGAAAGTTCTGCCTCTGACGGCAAACGCTCATCCACGATCAGTTCGCCCGAGATGATTGCGTCTCGAATGGCCTGCGCGATCTGTGCGGACAAATCGACAGTTTTTTGGGGTTTGATTTTCATATTCCGGGGTCGCCTGAGAAATTTTATTTGTCTGACATTTAAAAGTCTGACATTTGAAAAGCAAGGACTGAGTCGGGAGGGACAGGTGAGTCGCGCAGTTCTACGCAGCGGATTGTGGCTGGGGTTCTATGTCCTGATCCTGTGGGCGTGGTGGATGATGTTCACCATGAGCCGCGACATGGATCTGGATTGGATCGGCCGACCAGGCCCGATGGGTCAGGCGATGGCGGCCATGGACCCTCGCATGGACATGTATATGCCCATGGCCGAGTTTGGCCCGCTGTTCTGGATGTGGGCGATCATGATGGCGGCGATGATGTTGCCGACTCTGGTGCCGACCCTGCGCAGTTATGACGACCTGATCCGCAGTGCCAATGGTACACGCGCGGGCTGGCTGGGTGTTCTGGCTGGTTATTTCATCGTCTGGGTCGGGTTTGCATCTCTGATCACAGGTGTACAGCTGGGCCTGCTATTCGGCGGTGTCGTCGATATGCTGGGTATCGCCAAATCTGGCCTGTTTGCAGGAGGCCTGATGATCGCGGTCGGTGCGTTTCAGTTCACCCGCGCAAAAGAGGTCTGCCACGGCGTCTGCCATGCACCAATGACATATTTTCTGGGCCACTGGAAAACTGGATTCACAGGCGGTCTACGAATGGGACTGGGCCTGGGTGCCTTCTGCGTGGGCTGCTGTTGGGGCTTCATGGCGCTTGGCTTTGTCGGTGGGGTCATGAGCCTGCTTTGGATGGGGCTGGCGACGCTGTTCATGGTTTTGGAAAAACTACCTCAGATTGGTCACGCGGTGACGCGACCGATGGGGTTTGCACTTATTGCAGGGGGTCTGATCCTGTTGATCTATCCCTTTACTTTCGGAGGATAAGTATATGGCTAAGAATAGAAAACCTGAGGCTGACAGACTGCCGATCAGCCAGCGCATCGACAGCCGTATGCCCAATCCGAAACGACGCGAGATGAGCCCGACAGACTGGGCTATCAAAGGAGAGCTGATCCTCAATTGCTCGTGCGATGTATTCTGCCCGTGTGTCGTATCGCTGGGAGCGCATCCTCCGACCGAGGGACATTGCCACGCATGGATGGGTGTGATCATCGATGAAGGCCATTACGAGGGCGAGGATCTGTCGGGTCTGAACGTGGGTCTTCTGGTCGATATTCCCGGCCGTATGGGTGAGGGCCAATGGAAAGTTGCCGCGTATGTAGATGAACGCGCCAGCGGCAAGGCCTATAACGGATTGCTGCAAATCTTCAGCGGACAGGCAGGCGGCACCACCGGTCTTTTCACCATGCTGGTGAGTGAGATCATCGGGGCCGAGCGCGCTCCGGTACAGATCGAACGCGACGGGAATAAGCGCCGCATCGTCATCGGCCGCAAGATTCAGGGTGAGATCGAGATGCTGGCCGGTAAGGATGCGGATCATCCGGTGATGGTCACGAACTCGAAATACTGGATGGGGCCGGACATCATCGTCGCACGTGGAACCAAGTCCAAGGTGCGCGACTATGGTCGTGTGTGGGATTTCGGCGGTAAATCTGCTGAGATTTGCCCAATTGATTGGCATGGTCCGAAATGATGATCACAGGAGCCTACGCGCAGGAGATGGCGCGGTATAACCGGTGGCAAAACACCCAGTTATCCGGCTTTCTGCAAGCATTGACGCCTGAAGACCTGACCAAAGAACGTGGCGCGTTTTTCGGCTCGATCATGGGTACGGCGAACCATCTATTGTGGGGCAACTGGATCTGGATCTCGCGCTTTGACAAGGGTGAAGGTCCGGGAGGCGGTATTCCTGAGAGCGTTTCTCTGTGTTCAGATCTGGCCGCATGGCTGCCTCTGTGTGAAAAGGTCGACGCCCGCATTTCAAAATGGGCGAGTTCGCTTGGCGATGCACCTATGGCCGGGGAATTCACGTGGTTCTCGGCAGCGAAAGAAGCTGATGTTACATTGCCTTACGCGCAATGCGTGATCCATATGTTCAACCACCAGACCCACCATCGGGGGCAATTGCACCAGATGTTGACTGAATCCGGATCGGCTGCGCCTGTCAGCGATCTGGTGTTTATGCCTAAGGAGGTTTGAATGCCACAGATTTCCTTGTCTCGCCGGTTGCGGCGCACTCCTTTCTCGGACGGCGTAGAAGCGGCTGGAGTAAAAGGATATACGGTCTATAACCGTATGTTATTGCCCACGGTTTTTGAAAGCCCAGAAGCGGATTACCGGCACCTAAAGACCCATGTACAGGTCTGGGACGTGTCCTGTGAACGGCAGGTCGAACTGCGCGGCCCGGATGCCGCAAAGTTGATGCAGATGCTGACACCGCGCGATCTGCGGGGAATGCTGCCAGGGCAGTGTTACTACGTGCCCATTGTCGATGAGACCGGCGGAATGCTGAATGATCCTGTTGCGGTGAAACTCTCGGATGATCGCTGGTGGATTTCTATTGCAGACAGTGACTTGCTGCTGTGGGTGAAGGGCATCGCCAGCGGGTATCGGCTGGATGTGCTGGTGGATGAACCGGACGTATCGCCTCTGGCCGTACAGGGGCCTAAGGCGGATGAACTGATGGCGCGGGTCTTTGGGGATCGTGTGCGGGACATCCGGTTCTTCAAATTCGATATGTTCGAGTTTGAGGGCCGCGATCTGGCAGTGGCCCGGTCGGGCTATTCCAAACAGGGCGGGTTCGAGATCTACGTCGAAGGGTCCGAGATTGGCATGCCGCTTTGGAATGCTCTGTTCAAGGCGGGCGAGGATCTGCAGGTGCGCGCGGGGTGCCCGAACCTGATTGAGCGGATCGAAGGCGGGTTGCTGTCCTATGGCAACGACATGACCGACGACAACACGCCGCATGAATGTGGTTTGGGAAAGTTTTGCAATACTCATACCGCCATCGGGTGCATCGGACGGGACGCTTTGTTGCGTGTGGCCAAAGAAGGGCCGGTCCAGCAAATTCGACCGCTCGCAATAGAAGGTACGCCCGTGCCATCTTGTGACAGGCCCTGGTCGGTATTTGCCGGGGGCAAACGGGTGGGGCAGGTGACCTCGGCAGCGTGGTCTCCGGATTTTGAAACCAACGTATCTGTCGGCATGATGCGGCTGAGCCATTGGGACGCGGGCACGGAGGTTGAGGTTGAAACGCCCGACGGAATGCGGAGCGCAACTGTACAGGAGCGTTTCTGGATTTGAGGGTGGAAGGGGGCTCTGCCCCCGTCGCTGTGCGACTCCCCCGGGATATTTTTTAGCCAGGTGAAGAACGGGGCCTGGGATAAGGGAAGCGAAAGGAAATCAGATGTTCAACGCCTTGGTCATGGAAAAGGACGAATCGAGCGGGTTGGCGAACCCCTCGATCAAGCAACTGTCGGTGGATGATCTGCCCAATGGCGAAGTGACTGTGGCGGTCGAATACTCCACGGTCAATTACAAGGACGGATTGTGCATGTCTCCGAAGGGCGGCGGACTGGTGCGCAACTACCCGCACGTGCCGGGGGTCGATTATGCGGGGACGGTCGAGGCGTCTTCGGATGATCGCTACAAGCCCGGTGACAAGGTGGTGCTAACCGGCTGGCGCGTGGGAGAGGCGCATTGGGGTGGATATTCTCAAAAGGCGAATGCCTTGGCCGATTGGTTGGTGCCTTTGCCTGACGGCTTGGACGCACGGCAGGCGATGGCTGTAGGGACCGCGGGGTTCACCGCCATGCTGGCGGTCATGGCCTTGGAAGATCAAGGGATGAAGAAGGACCATGGGCCGATTCTGGTGACCGGAGCTGCTGGCGGTGTTGGTTCTGTAGCTACAGCAATTCTGGCCAATCTGGGCTATGAGGTGGCGGCAGTGACCGGGAGGCCCGAAGCCGGAGACTATTTGAAATCTTTGGGCGCCAGCACGATCGTTCCTCGGGAAGAGTTGAACGAGACGTCCAAGCGCCCGCTGGAAAGCGAGACATGGGCAGGATGTGTGGATGCGGTCGGCGGGGAGATGTTGGCGCGTGTGCTGGGGCAGATGAAATATGGTGCCTCGGTCGCTGCAGTCGGTCTTGCGGGCGGGGCGGCCTTACCAGCATCCGTCATTCCGTTCCTGCTGCGCGGGGTCAACCTGCTGGGCATCGACAGCGTGATGCAACCCTACGACAATCGTGTACGGGCGTGGCAGCGCGTCGCCACAGACTTGCCGATGGACAAGCTGGAAGCGATGGTCCAACCGGCAACCCTAAGCGACTTGCCACAATTGGGCGCCGATATTCTTGGTGGAAAGGTCAAAGGACGCGTTGTCGTTGATGTAAACGCCTGATCAAAAAGACATAGAACAGGCCGGCCGGATTATTCAGCAACCGGTCTGTTCGTTTTGGAAACTTCGCGAAAATGCCGCAAACACCTCTGGCCATTGGCGCATTTCCGCATCATCATTGCTATACATCCCAATTGCGATGGCTTATGAGCCATCCCAACAGCACCTGAAGACGGGGAGTGAGCAGAATGTCTGACGATTTCGAACTGGATACCGATGATCTGAAACGGCGCATGGAAGGCGCCATGTCCAACCTCAGAACTGAATTCGCCTCGCTTCGGACTGGGCGGGCATCAGCCTCGATGCTGGAGCCGGTTATGGTAGATGCGTATGGATCAATGACCCCAATCAATCAGGTGGGAACGGTCAACGTGCCGGAGCCGCGCATGGTTACCGTCAATGTCTGGGACAAGGGTCTGGTCGGCAAAGTCGAGAAAGCCATTCGTGAAAGTGGTCTGGGTATTAACCCGCAGCTGAACGGCACCATCATCATGCTGCCGATCCCGGAATTGAATGAAGAGCGTCGCCGTGAACTGGGCAAGGTCGCTGGGCAATACGCCGAACACGCTCGCGTCTCGATCCGCAACGTGCGTCGCGACGGAATGGATCAGATCAAAAAGGCCAAGGCTGACGGTATGTCCGAAGACGACCAGAAATTCTGGGAAGCCGAGGTTCAGGATCTGACCGACGAGATGATCAAATCCGTTGATGCCGCGCTTGAGACCAAGCAGGCCGAGATCATGCAGGTCTGATCCGGATCATGCTAAACGCCCCCGATACTGCGCCCGCGCAAGGGCCGCGCCATGTCGCAATTATCATGGACGGAAACGGACGCTGGGCGCAGGCGCGTGGTCGGCCGAGGCTGTTCGGACATCATGCCGGAGCGCGGCGTGTGCGCGAAGTGGTTGAGGCCTGCCCGGGGCTCGGGGTCAAATACCTCACAGTTTTCGCTTTCTCCACCGAGAACTGGAAGCGCACGCAAGCTGAGGTGGCAGGGCTGATGAGCCTGTTCCGACGCTATATCGTCAAGGAAACCCGAACCCTGAAGGAAAACGGGATACGGGTGCGCTTTATTGGCGACCGTGTGCGACTGGATTCCAAGCTGACAGCACTTATGGATACGCTGGAAGAGGAAACTAAGGACAACGATCTCGTCCACCTGACAGTCGCCCTAAACTATGGTGGTCGGGACGAGGTTGCCCGTGCCACTAAGCGTCTGGCACGAGATGTGGCCGAAGGTCGTCTGCGCGCCGAAGATGTAGATGAGGAAACCCTTCCCAAGTATTTGGACACGCACGTTCTTCCTGATCCTGATCTCGTCATCCGTACCAGTGGTGAGGCGCGGATCTCGAACTTCCTTCTTTGGCAGTCGGCTTATGCTGAGTACGAATTCATCGACACGCTTTGGCCGGATTTCACAGCAGCCGAGTTGGAAAGGCTGTGTCACAGCTATGGGTCTCGTGATCGCCGTTTCGGAGCCGTTCCGGCATGAGCGACAGCAGATGGTCTGACCTGACCGCTCGGGTATTGTCTGCGGCAGTCTTGGTCATAATCGGTTCGGTCGAGGTTTGGCTGGGTGGGTTGTGGTTCGAATCCTTCATCGCAATTGCGTGTGGTTTGATGACCTGGGAATTGGTGCGGATGATCGACCCGGATAGGTCTGGCGTGGCAATGCAGTTGGGTATTTTGACAGCGGTTGTGGTGGTGCTCAGTTATCATTTGCCTCCGCTCTACAAGCTACCGATCCTGCTGGCTCCGGCCTTGGTTGGGGCAGGGCAGGTTAGCCGGTCCAAGACGATTTTTGCGCTTTTTGCCATCTGGATCGCTGCGTCCGGTTTGGGATTTATCTCGATCCGCGAGAATATGGGCTTTGGATGGATGGTGTGGCTGATCTCAGTGGTGGTTGCGACGGATGTGGCCGGATATTTCGTTGGCAAAACTTTTGGCGGCCCTAAGTTCTGGCCCAGGGTGAGCCCCAAGAAAACATGGTCCGGAACCGCTGGCGGTTGGGCCGCGGCTGCTGCCGTAGGGGCAGTGTTCGCGCTTCATGCAGGCTTTGGTTTGATGTTCGTAGTAGTCTCGGTTCTGGCGTCGATGGCCAGTCAGGCCGGAGACATCGTCGAAAGCGCTACCAAGCGGAAGTTCGGGGTCAAGGACAGTTCGAACCTGATACCCGGACATGGTGGGTTTCTGGACCGGTTTGATGGAATGATGGGAGCAGCCTTATTCGTACTGATCGCGGGGCTGATCTACGCCCCCGGAGGCATGTAATGCGCAAAGTTTCAGTGTTTGGTGCGACCGGTTCGGTTGGGCAGAACACCATTGATCTGATTGATCGAAACCCGTCGGCCTATGATGTGGTGGCACTGACCGGTGGTGCGAATATCGAAAAACTGGCAGAAGATGCGCGCCGCTTAAAGGCGGATGTTGCGGTGACCGCACATGAGGATCGGCTGGATGACCTGCGCGCTGCACTGACAGGCAGTGATGTCGAGGCGGCCGCCGGCCAATCCGCGCTGACCGAAGCTGGTGCACGATCGGCAGATTGGGTTATGTCTGCGATTGTTGGAGCTGCCGGATTGCCGCCTGGACTTGAGGCGCTGAAGCAGGGCGCCACATTGGCCTTAGCCAATAAAGAAACGCTGGTGTGTGCTGGCCAATTGGTGTTGGAAACGGCGCACACGCATAATGCGCGACTTCTGCCGGTGGACAGCGAGCATTCCGCCGTGTTTCAGGCGCTGGCAGGCGAAGATATGGATGCCGTTGAGCGGATCATTATCACCGCTAGCGGTGGTGCATTCCGCGACTGGCCGTTGCGCGATTTAGCCAATGCCACGGTCGAACAGGCCTCCAGCCATCCGAACTGGAACATGGGGCAGAGGATCACCATCGACAGCGCATCTATGTTCAACAAGGCGTTAGAGCTTATTGAAACCAAAGAATTCTTTGGCGTTACGCCAGATCAGATCGAGGTCATCGTACATCCCGAATCCATTGTGCATTCAATGGTTGGGTTCAAGGACGGCGCGGTGATGGCACACATGGGTGCGCCCGACATGCGTCATGCAATCGGCTACGCATTGAACTGGCCGGACCGGCGAGAGTTGCCGATTGCACGACTGGACCTTGCCAAACTGGGGCAACTGCGCTTTCACGAGCCCGACGAAGCACGTTATCCGGCCCTGCGGCTGGCACGCAATGTGATGGAGCGGGGCGGCCTGTCCGGCGCCGTGTTCAACGCCGCCAAAGAGCGCGCACTGGACCTGTTCATCGCGCGTCAGGTCGGCTTTCTCGAAATGGCCGAGATTGTCGAAAGCGTTTTGAACAGATTTGAGGCCTCAGACGGCCTTCTTGATGCCCCGTTTAACCTTGATAACGTGCTTAGAACAGACCATTTGGCACGTAAGTGGGCCGACGAGGCCATGATGAAGACAGCAGGATAGACCCTTGGACGTACTCTCTCTGATCCCTCAATTCGGTAATCTGTTGTACACGATCGTCGCCTTTGTGATCGCGCTGTCCGTTATCGTAGCGGTTCATGAGTACGGTCATTACATCGTCGGGCGCTGGTCGGGTATCCACGCCGAGGTGTTTTCTATTGGGTTCGGCCCGGTGCTGTGGAGCCGCGTGGACAAGCGGGGAACCAAATGGCAGGTCGCTGCCTTGCCATTCGGTGGATACGTCAAGTTTCTGGGTGATGCGAATGCCGCGTCTGGCAAAGACGAAGGTGCGATGCAGGAAATCACAGAACAGAGCCCGGAAGAACTGCGCCGAACCATGCACGGAGCGCCGCTTTGGGCGCGGTCCGCTACCGTTGCCGCCGGTCCGGTATTCAACTTTGTAATGTCAATCTTGGTTTTTGGCCTGATTTTCATGTCCCAAGGCGTTACGCGAGAGCCTCTGACTGTGGGTGAACTTCGGGGACTGCCCGGTACGGTTCAAGGGCTGCAAGATGGAGACGAGATTGTTGCGATTGCGGGCCAAGAGGTTCCCGATTTCGACGAACAGGGAGCGTGGACGGGTTTCACCGATGCTCTGCCGGTTGAACCGCAACTGGACTACACCGTAATCCGAGACGGGCAAGAGATGGATGTGACCGGTCCTTGGCTCTTTCCAGCGTTGATCCAACAGGTCGTGCCGCGCAGCGCGGCTATGGATATCGATCTAAAGGCTGGCGACGTTATTACAGCTGTGAATGGTGATCCGATATTTGCCTTCGAGCAACTCAAAGAACATGTCGAGGACTCTGACGGTAAAGTTCTTTTGCTGGATGTGTGGCGTGACGGTGCCGAGTTGGAGTTTGCTTTGGCGCCTCGCCGCACGGATGAGCCGAAGCCTGAAGGAGGCTTCGTAACTCACTGGCGCATTGGGATTGTTGGCGGAATGGCGCTTGAGCCTGCAACCGAGCCGGCGGGCGTGCTGGCGTCCTTGTCAGGGGGGGTACGGCAGACAATCCGTATTATTGATGGCTCGCTTTCGGGTATCTGGCACATGATTACGGGGGCGATCAGCACCTGCAATATGTCTGGACCCATTGGTATTGCCGAAACGTCTGGCGCTATGGCCAGCCAAGGGGCGCAAAGCTTTATCTTTTTCATTGCGGTTCTGTCGACTGCAGTCGGTCTTTTGAACCTATTCCCAATTCCAGCGCTGGATGGAGGGCATCTGGTTTTCTACGCCTACGAAGCAGTCGCGGGCAAACCTCCGAGCGATGGAGTCCTGCGGGTTCTTATGGGTGTGGGTATATCCTTGATTCTCGGGCTTATGATCTTTTCCGTGACCAACGATCTGTTCTGCTGATTGTGGCCTTGCGCTCACGAAAATGCCGTATTTGCGCCGTAGTTCTCGCCTATTCTTTTTGCCGAAATTAACTGGTATCGGTGTCAGAGGCTGAGATGTCAAAAGTTCTGCGTAGTTCTGCCAAAGGTTTTGGTTGCCTGTTCGTTTTGAACTGGGACATGCTACTTTTCTTTGGCGCTACCGGTATTGCGGTTGCCGGATGGCACTATCTGATCACCATGTGATTCTTAATATACTGACATCAGGTAGGAACACGGCGGCCCTTGTGGCCGTTTTCTGTTTTGGTCTTTTGACAAGCTTTAATATTCTCGCTACTCAGCTTTAAAGTCCAAAAATATTGGGTAGTGAAAAAATGACAGTGAGGCGAAGCGCGGGTACATCCTGCGGGGGGCAAGGGCCAGCAAACAAGATTTTGTGGCGGTCACTAACGTTCATATTCCTTTTGACATTGGTGAGTTTTCTGCCTGTGCCGCAAGCCGCGTGGGCTCAGAATTTCGTCGTCAATTCGTTCGATGTCGAAGGGAATCGACGTATCGAAACGTCCACGATTATCGCACGAACTGGAATTCAGCCGGGCCAATCCGTGAGTGGCGGTGAATTGAATGACGCGTATCAGCGTTTGCTTGACAGTGGTGTTTTTGAGACAGTCGAGTTAACCCCGCGCGGCAATACTCTGGTGATCAAGGTCGAAGAATATCCGACCATCAATCAGATCAGCATCGAAGGAAACCGTCGCGTAAAGGACGATGTACTGCTTGAGGCCATCTCGTCCGAGCCGCGGCGTGTGTTTACGCCTCAGGTCGCCGAGGCAGACGCTGACTTGATCGCCCAGATCTATTCGTCTCAGGGCCGCGTATCTGCGACGGTCATTCCGCGCATTATTCGCCGTAGCGACAACCGGGTTGATCTAGTTTTCGAAGTCGCCGAAGGCACCACGATTGAGGTTGAGCGTGTCAGTTTTGTGGGGAACCGCGCCTTTTCCGATCGCCGCTTGCGTCGAGTTCTGGAGACCAAACAGGCGAACATTCTGCGGACTTTCGTCAGTAGTGATACGTTCATCGCCGACCGGATCGAATTCGACAAGCAGGTCATTCGGGACTTCTACCTGTCACGGGGCTATGTGGATTTTCGCGTAAACAGCGCGAATGTGGAATTCACCCGTGAACGCGATGCCTTTTTCCTCGTGATGAATATCACGGAAGGTCAAAAGTTTTCGTTTGGGCAAATCAGCACTGTAAGTGAGATTCCGGGAGTTGATCCGGCTCCCTACCAAGCCGCGTTGAAAATTAAGCCGGGTGTGACCTACACACCGTCGCTTGTTGAAAACTCGATCGCTCGGATGGAACGTCTGGGGATTAAGCAGGGCGTAGATTTCCTGCGTGTTGAGCCTCGGGTCACTCGAAACCCACGCGATCTGACGCTGGATGTTCAGTTCGTGCTCACGAAAGGTCCACGGATTTTTGTTGAGCGTATCGACATTGAAGGCAACACAACTACTCTGGACAGAGTTATCCGCCGTCAGTTTGACACGGTCGAAGGCGATCCCTTCAATCCGCGTGAAATTCGTCAGGCTGCCGAACGTATTCGCGCCTTGGGTTTCTTTGCCGTAGCTGACGTAGAGCCGCGAGAAGGCTCTTCGCCCAGCCAGGTCATTGTGGATGTGGATGTCGAAGAGCAGCCGACCGGCTCGCTCAGCTTGGGAGGGAGTTACTCGGTTTCCGATGGCTTCGGGATTGCGATTGGTTTACGTGAATCAAACTTCCTGGGGCGTGGGCAGACAATTGGCGTTAACCTCTCAACCGCACAGGATGCTGAGCAATATACACTGAACTTCTCGGAACCTTACTTGCTGGGCCGCAAATTGCGCTTTGACGTAGGGCTAGGGCTGTCAACAACCAATTCGAGCTTTGCCAGCTATGATACCGAGACTCTGTTCTTCCGGCCTCAACTGAGCTATGCCATCGGAGAGTTGTCTGCGCTTCGCTTGCGCTACATCTGGGAAAACAGCGAGATGACTCAGCAGGGTGACGAGGTCAACGGTGCGGTCATTTCCTCGGACATTGCTCAAGGCGATCGTACGACCAGCGCACTCGGTGTTTCATATGTCTATGACAGCCGGCTTGGTGGTTTGAACCCGAACGCAGGCGTGTTGTTCGAGGCCGGTGTTGATGCCGCTGGACTGGGCGGCGACAACGAGTATTTCAAGACGACCGCCCGCACTATCGCCCAAACCCGTGTTTGGAACGAAGAAGTCGTTCTGCGTGCATCCTTAGAACTAGGGTCGCTGCACTGGACTGGCGATGATACCAGCCGCACCATTGACCGCTTTGTTCTGGGCCCCAGCACTTTCCGCGGGTTCGAACCTGCTGGTATCGGACCACGCGACCTGTCCAACGGGCAGGACGACGCGATCGGGGGCAACTACTATTGGGTTGCGCGTTTGGAATCGGACTTCCCGTTGGGGTTGCCCGAAGAATTCGGTCTACGTGGCGGTGTGTTTTATGATTTCGGCAACTTGTACAACCTGAATGATGTGGACACGACTGGGGGTGATATCGTCGGTGAAGACGGCTCGATCCGCCACGTGATCGGAGTGTCAGTTCTGTGGGATACACCATTTGGCCCGCTGCGATTCAACTTCTCGCAAGCGTTGAAGAAAGAGGACTTTGACAAAGAGCAGAACTTTGACCTGACCATTCAGGCCCAGTTCTGATCCTGAATGTTGATACGAGCGATCATGAAATTGCAGGGCCCATTAAGGGCCCTGTGTGCTTTTTTCCTTCTCGCGGTTGCCGACCCAACTGTTGCTCAACAAATGGGTGTTCCTCAAAGTAGCGTTCTAACCCTGTCTAGCGAGCGTCTGTTTGCTGAATCCGCTTTCGGGCAGCGTGTCCTTCGTGAGATCGAGGCCGAAGGAGTTCTTCTGGGGGAAGAAAACGAACGGATCGTGGCCGAACTGAGCCACGAAGAAAAGATTCTTACGGAAAAGCGCGAGACAATGTCGGCAGAAGAGTTTCGCCCGCTGGCCGACGCCTTTGACAAGAAAGTCCAATCCCACCGTGAAGGTCAGCGCGCAAAACTGGACGCGTTGGCGCAGCGCAGCGACAAAGCACAACAGAGATTTATCGAGTTGGTGCAACCAGTATTAATTGACCTGCTACGCGAAACCGGAGCCTCGATCATCATTGAACGATCCAGCGTATTTCTCAGTTCAGATCGCACCGACATCACCGAAGTGGCCATCGCAAGGATCAATGCCGCTATCGGTGATGGCAGTACGGTGGAAAACGAGGCCAGCGAATAGGTTTGCTTGCCCTTGGGGCACGGTATTGCTAACCACGCGCAAACAGAAATCCAGAACGGGACGACTACATCATGAGCACGGAAACCAAGAGCGCAGATATTCAGCTGATCCAACGGATCTTGCCGCATCGCTATCCGTTTCTGCTGGTTGACAAGGTGGTTGACATCTCGGGCTATCAATCGGCGGTTGGCATCAAGAATGTGACCATGAATGAGCCGCACTTTCAGGGACATTTCCCTGGCACTCCGATCATGCCGGGTGTGACGATTGTCGAAGCGATGGCACAAACGGCGGGTGTGATGCTGGGCGTGGGAATGGATGTGATCGACAGTGAGCTGCTGATCTACTTCATGAATATCGACAAGTGTAAATTCCGCCGCAAGGTGGTCCCGGGGGACGTACTGGAAATGCACGTCGAGACTGTGCGGGGCAAAAAGGGCGGCAAAATCTTCAAGTTCAGCGGCCGCGCTACAGTCGAAGGTGAAGTTGCGGCCGAGGCGGAATTCTCGGCTTATGTCGACTGGGATATGGAAAAAACAACATGAGCAGCATTCACCCAAGCGCAATTATCGAAGACGGTGCGCAGGTCGGTGAGGGCTGCATCATCGGGCCGTTCTGCTACGTCGGTGCACAGGTTAAGCTCGGCAACCGGGTCGAGCTGAAGTCGCATGTCGTAGTGACAGGCGAAACCTCGATTGGTGATGAAACCGTTGTTTTCAACTTCTCGGTGATCGGAGAGATTCCGCAGGATTTGAAATTCGGCGGCGAGGATACCCGGCTTGAAATCGGCAAACGCAATCGCATCCGTGAGCACGTAACGGTGAACACCGGCACCGAAGGTGGTGGCGGTGTTACCCGGATCGGTGATGATTGTCTGCTGATGGCCGGTGTCCATGTGGCGCACGACGTTCAGATCGGCAACCGGGTGATCATGGTCAATCACGCCGGGGCTGCTGGGCATTGCATCATTGAGGATGACGTAATCGTGGGCGGCATCTCAGGGCTGCATCAATGGGTGCGTGTTGGCCGTGGCGCGATCATCGGTGCGCTGACTATGGTACCCAATGACGTGATCCCATACGGTCTGGTTCAAGCCCCGCGGGGTGAATTGGACGGGCTGAACCTTGTTGGTTTGAAACGCAAGGGGGTCTCGCGCGAGGATATCTCGGCCCTGCGTGCAGCCTTCCGTGAGCTGTCGTCGGGTGATGGTACGTTTCTGGAGCGCGCCCATCGCGTCGGCGCAGAGAATGAAAGCGAATACGTCCAGCGGATCGTGGATTTCGTCACCGGGCAATCGGATCGCTCTTTCCTGACACCGAGGAAATAAACTGATGCTGGCGCTTATTGCTGGAACGGGCGCTCTGCCGGGTGAAGTGGTCGATCATCTCGCTGACCGCCCTCTGATTTGCGCGATGGAGGGTTTTACACCCGACTCGGTGACCGCAGATGTCGTCTTTCCGCTGGAGCAGTTGGGCAGTTTCATCGCTGAGCTCAAGGCTCGCGGCGTGACCGAGATTTGCATGGCCGGAGCAGTGCGCCGTCCCGCCATTGATCCGTCGCGGATCGATGCAGCAACGATGCCTCTGGTCCCGGTGCTGCAAAAGGCGCTCATGTCCGGGGATGACGGGGCCCTTCGCGCCGTGATCGGCATTTTCGAAGAGGCAGGGCTGGCCGTTCGCGCCGCGCACGAAATTGCGCCCGCACTGTTGCCTCAGCTAGGTTGCCTGACCGAGGCGCAACCGTCCGAGGGTGATCTGACTGACGCCGACCGGGCAGCAGGTATTCTGAGGGCGATGGGTTCGGCGGATATCGGGCAGGCTTGTGCGGTGTCCAAAGGGCAAGCATTGGCTGTTGAGAGCATCTTTGGAACCGACTGGATGCTGCAATCCTTGACTCAGCGTCCTGACGCGGGCGGAGGTGTTCTGTTCAAAGCCCCCAAACCCGATCAGGACCGCCGGGCTGACCTGCCGACCATTGGACCGGGAACCGTTTCCTCTGCCGTTGCTGCCGGTTTATCTGGCATCGTTATCGAAAAAGGGGGCGTCATCGTGTTGCAGTTGGATCGTGTGATCGACGAATGTAACCGTCTTGGCCTCTTCCTCTGCGTGCGTGAGCGGGCCAGCTGATGCGCATTTTCGTGGTCGCCGGTGAACCTTCGGGCGACCGTCTGGGCGGTGCATTGATGGAAGGGCTAAGTAGCCTCGTGCCGGATGTTCAATTCGACGGGGTAGGTGGGCCATTGATGCAAGCGCAGGGGTTGGAAAGCCGCTTTCCAATGGCTGAACTGTCAGTAATGGGGCTGGTCGAGGTTTTACCTAAGTTCTTCCATCTGAAACGTCGCATTGCCGAGACAGCCCAGGCCGTGCTGGATACGAAGCCGGATGTTCTGATCACCATAGACAGTCCCGATTTCTCACTGCGCGTGGCTAAGCTTGTGAAGGCGCAGAGCGATATTAGAACCGTGCACTACGTGGCCCCCAGCGTATGGGCGTGGCGACCGGGGCGGGCTGACAAAATGGCCAAAGTCATTGATCATGTTTTGGCACTGTTGCCATTTGAGCCGCCCTATATGGAGCGCGCTGGCATGGAATGTGATTTTGTGGGGCACCCCGTAGCCAGTGAGCCTGTGGCTTCGGACAAAGATATCCAAGAGTTTCGATCTGCGTACGATCTTGGGGATGCGCCGATCATTCTGGCGCTGCCAGGGTCGCGAGGCGGGGAGGTTGAGCGTCTGGCCCCGGTCTTTGGTGAAGCACTGCGCCTGTACCTGAACGATAGGCCGGACGCGCGTGTTGTGGTGCCAGCGGTTGCGCATATGGTGGATACCGTCGCCGGGCATGTGCAGGGCTGGCCGGGAAATCCTGTCGTCGTTGATCCGCGCGATATGCCTTCGGATCAGGCACAGTCACAGAAACGGGCTGCGTTTGCTGCGGCGGAACTGGCGTTGGCGGCCTCGGGGACCGTTTCACTGGAACTGGCCGCGCAGGCCACGCCAATGGTTATTGCCTACAACCTGAACTGGTTGACTACCCTGATCGCCAAACGGATGGTCAAGCTGGATACCGTGACACTCGTCAATCTGGTGGCCGAGACCCGGACGGTCCCCGAGTGTTTGCTGGATGATTGCCAGCCCACCCAGATTGCAGAAGCGTTGAAACAGGTAGCCGATGCGCCAGATGCGCAGCGCAACGCGATGATCACCACGATGGAACGGCTGGGACGCGGTGGCGAAGCACCCGGATTGCGTGCGGCCAAGGCAGTTTTGGAAAGGATGAAAGCCTAATGCTGGATTTCGTGCTTTTCGGAATATCCGCTTTCATGGCTCAGATTCTGACCAATCTGGACAATTTGGCGGCCCTGCTTGCGCTGACGCTTGTGTCGGGAGCCAAGCGGTCGGTCTTCGGATTCCTGCTGGCGCAGGTCATCGTTATCAGCGCGGCGCTTTTGCTAGCTTTGGGGGTTGAGGATGTGGTGCCGCATTGGGCCGGTTACCTGGGCATTATACCCTTGAGCTTGGGTGTTGTGGCCTTGATCCGAAGGAAACGCGGAACTGACTCCGAAGCAAATCCGAATCTGGAAACCGGGGCTTCGATCATCATGGTCACGCTGCTGTTCATCAGCCTGTCGTTGGATACATTCGCTGTGCTTGCACCGTTATTGGCCGACTCTGCCCCAAGTTTCCGAACCGCGGGTGTGATCGGCGCAACGCTTGCGGCGCTAAGTCTGGCAACTGTCGCGCTCTTTGGGGCCAAAGCGCCTTTCATGAGTGGGGCTTTAGCCCGGCGACTGGAACGTCTGGTGCCATATGTGATGATCTGTGCTGGGCTTTATATCCTAAGCAACTCGTGGACTGATGCAGTTTAGTAGCCGCGCCAAATCCAGCCACCGCCAAAGATGCGGCTGCCTTCAGAAGCGTAGAACACACAAGCCTGACCCGGAGAAACACCTTCTTCGGGCGTCAGCAACTCGACCTCTGCCGTAGTGTCGGTCAGCGGACGAACGATTGCCTCGCGCGGTGGGCGAGTCGACCGCACCTTAACCGACACATGCCACTCTTTTTGCGAGGTGAATGGTTCATCACCCAGCCAGTTGATCTCACGCACCGGGATAGTCCGGGTAGCGAGCAGCTCTTTGGGGCCAACGACGACCTGTTTCTTGTCGACGTCGAGTTTGACCACGTAAAGGGGTTCGCTGAGGCCACCGATGCCCAAGCCACGGCGTTGCCCGATCGTGTAATGAATGACCCCGTTATGCTGCGCCAGAACGCGACCGTCGGCGTGCACGATCTCACCGGGTTCCGCGGCACCGGGGCGCAACTTTTCAATAACACTGGCATAGTTTCCGTTCGGCACAAAACAGATGTCCTGACTGTCGGGCTTGTCAGCCACAGCCAAACCGTACTGAGCCGCCATCTCGCGAGTTGCATCCTTCGAGGGCAGGTGGCCCAGGGGGAAGCGCAGAAACTCCAACTGTTCCGGTGTGGTCGAAAACAGGAAATAGGACTGATCGCGGTTCGCATCCTCGGCGCTGTGCAGCTCTGGCCCGTTCGGTCCCATCTTGCGTTGGATATAGTGACCGGTGGCCATACAGTCGGCCTCAAGGTCCTTGGCGGTTTCCAGAAGGTCCTTAAACTTCACCCGTTCATTGCAACGGATGCACGGAACCGGAGTCGCGCCCGCCAGATAGCTGTCGGCGAACTCGTCGATTACCGCATCCTTGAAGATGTTCTCATAGTCCAGAACGTAGTGGGGAAACCCGCGTTCCTCGGCCACACGGCGTGCATCATGAATGTCGATTCCCGCACAGCACGCGCCTTTCTTGGCCAGCGCCGCGCCGTGATCGTATAGCTGCAGTGTCACGCCCACCACGTCATAGCCTTGATCGGCCAGATGGGCTGCGACAACGGAACTGTCCACGCCTCCGGACATGGCGACCACCACCCGTGTTTCCGACGGGGGTTTGGCAAAGCCAAGCGAGTTCAGCGGTGTCTCGGTATCGAGGGCCATGACGATTCCAGTGCGGGTTAAGAAAGACCGGCAGAATATAGGAAAATTCTACACACTCTCAAGGGGCGGTTTCACTCTGCATTAAGTAGGCTGGCGTCAGCTTTGTCGCAGCACGAAGAGGACCGAGAGATGTATTTGCACAAAGTAGAAGGACCAAGGTCGGTAACCCTGCCGGATGGAACGGTTTTATCGCGCGCCGATCTACCGCCCGAGGATACGACCCGCTGGGTCGCCTCGCGCAAGGCGATTGTTGTGCGGGGAGTAATTTATGGGCTGATCACTCTGTCTGACGCCAAAAAGCGCTATGGGTTGAGTGATGAGGAATTCAATTCGTGGGTTTCCGCTGTGGCAGAGCATGGAACGGACGCTCTGAAAGTCACCGCGCTAAAAAAATTTCGACAACCTATAGGCGAACGTGAATAAGTGATTCAACGGTAACGTCAGATTAACCATTTTTGATCAGGCTCAATTTGAAATTGGTAAATTGACCCGAACTGGAGCAGTAAATGCGTATACTTCTTGTCGAGGATGATCCGACCACCTCCAAAAGCATCGAACTGATGCTGACGCATGCCAACCTAAACGTCTATGCGACGGATCTCGGCGAGGAAGGCATCGATCTGGCGAAGCTCTATGACTACGATTTGATCCTTCTGGACCTGAATTTGCCGGACATGAACGGGCATGAGGTTCTGCGTCAGCTGCGCATTGCGCGGGTTGAAACCCCGATCCTGATCTTGTCGGGCGCGGATGACACCGAGAGTAAAATCAAGGGCTTCGGATTTGGTGCTGACGATTACATGACCAAACCGTTCCATCGTGAGGAACTGGTCGCCCGTATTCACGCCATTATCCGCCGGTCAAAGGGGCATTCACAATCGATTATCCAAACAGGACAGGTGGCCGTGAACCTCGATGCCAAAACGGTTGAGGTGGAAGGCCAGACGGTTCATCTGACTGGCAAAGAATATCAGATGCTGGAGCTTTTGAGCCTTCGCAAGGGCACGACCCTGACCAAAGAAATGTTTCTAAACCATCTCTATGGCGGCATGGATGAGCCCGAACTGAAGATCATCGACGTCTTCATTTGTAAACTTCGTAAAAAGCTTAGCAACGCGACGGGGGGAGACAATTATATCGAAACCGTCTGGGGTAGGGGTTACGTTCTGCGGGATCCGCAGCGCAACAGCATTGACGAAACACGGATGGCTGTCAGCGCCTGATCTAGTCTCGGTCGCCCTTGGTCCGGGGCGACCATGTTCACTCACGAAACAGCACGTCTGGACCTAGCCATGACCTCGCCCTATCACTGAGGTCCAAGAATACGTGACAGGGCGAGGCCATGAGCAAAATGATTCCGGTATCTGACCTGACTGAAGATGCCGCACGCGAGGAATTGGCGCGATTGGCCGAGCAGTTGTCTCGGGCAAATACGCTGTATCATGCGGATGACGCCCCCGAGATTTCAGACGCCGAGTACGATGCGCTGAAGCGCCGAAACGCTGAAATCGAAGCGCGTTTTCCTGATTTGAAACGAAGTGACAGCCCCTCTGATCAGGTTGGTGCACGTCCCGCTGATGGGTTCTCAAAAGTCACGCATGCGGTTCGCATGATGTCGCTGGGCAATGCGTTTGATGACGAAGACGTTCAGGACTTTGACCGCTCAATCCGGAAGTATCTTGGATTGGATGTATCGAAGCCCTTGTGTTTCACGGCGGAACCCAAGATCGACGGTTTGTCTCTGTCTTTACGTTATGAACAGGGCAAGCTGATCCAAGCCGCCACGCGTGGTGATGGCGAAGTTGGGGAAAACGTCACCGCAAACGCCCGGACGATTTCTGATATTCCTCAGGTATTGGAGAACGCACCAAGTATTCTGGAGGTTCGAGGCGAGGTCTACATGTCGCATGCCGACTTCGAACAGCTGAATGCACGTCAGGAAGAGGCCAGCGAAAAAACTTTCGCGAATCCTCGGAACGCGGCTGCCGGGTCGTTGCGCCAATTGGACTCGACTGTAACACGCGCTCGCCCACTGCGGTTCTTTGCGTATGCGTGGGGTGAATTGTCTGAACCTCTGGCCACAACTCAAATGGGAGCGATTAAACGGTTGCATGAACTTGGGTTCGCCACAAACCCGTTGACCAAATGCTGTAAAACAACCGAACAGATGCTGGAACACTACCGCGATATCGAGGCGCAGCGGTCCACCCTAGGATACGATATCGACGGGGTGGTTTACAAAGTGGACGATCTGTCTTTGCAAGCGCGATTAGGGTTCCGATCCACAACACCTCGATGGGCGATTGCACATAAGTTCCCAGCAGAACTCGCCTGGACCAGGCTGGAGGCGATCGACATTCAGGTCGGTCGCACTGGTGCGCTCAGCCCAGTTGCCCGACTGCATCCTGTGACCGTTGGCGGTGTGGTCGTCTCGAACGCCACGCTTCACAACGAAGACTATATCGCTGGCCGTGATGCCAAGGGGGGCACGATCCGCGACGGCAAGGACATTCGGGTAGGCGATTGGGTCCAAGTGTATCGCGCGGGCGATGTGATCCCAAAGATCGCGGATGTCGATATCACAAAACGTCCCGAAGATGTGGCCCCGTTCGAATTCCCCACGACTTGCCCCGAATGCGACAGCGATGCCGTCCGAGAAGAGGGCGACGCGGTGCGCCGCTGTACCGGAGGTGTGATTTGTCCGGCGCAAGCGGTTGAAAAATTGAAACATTTCGTCTCTCGAAAAGCGTTCGATATCGAAGGTCTGGGCGCGAAGCAGATCGAGATGTTCTACGACGACCCCGATCTTCCGGTCAGAACTCCGGTTGATATTTTCACATTGCAAGAGCGTGACGGAAAGAACCTGAACAGACTTGCCAACCGCAAAGGTTGGGGTGCACAGAGCGCAGGCAATTTATGGGCTGCGATTGACGAAAAACGCGAAATTCAATTTGGTCGGCTGCTGTTTGCATTGGGTATCCGGCATATGGGCGAGGCGGCGTCGAACCTGATCGCCAACCATTATGGTACCTGGGGTGATTTTGAACACGCCGTCACGTCCGCGGCTGATTTCCAGGGACCAGAATGGGAAGATTTGTTGAGTGTGGACGGTGTCGGAGAGGTTATGGCCCGCGCTCTTGTCTCGGCATTCGCGCAAGAGGCTGAGCGCGCCAGTATTGATGCGTTGGTAGCCCAGTTGGAAGTACAGGAGGCAAAGCGGCCTGACACCGAAGGCAGTCCGGTTGCCGGCAAAACAGTTGTTTTCACAGGCACGCTTGAAAAAATGACGCGAGCCGAGGCAAAAGCTAGGGCCGAGGCTTTGGGGGCTAAAGTCTCGGGCTCGGTCAGTAAAAAGACTGATCTGCTGGTGGCCGGTCCGGGCGCAGGTTCCAAAGCCAAGAAAGCGGCTGAATTGGGTATTGAAACACTGGATGAGGATGGCTGGCTACAGCTTATCGGAACTGTATGAGCGGTCGTCCGGAAAGCCTTTTCCCGCTGTTTGCGGGATTGGAAACGTTGGATGGTGTAGGTCCAAAGACCGCCCAGGTCTTGATGCAGGCCGGCACGGAGTCGCCAAGAGATGTACTGTTCAGCCTGCCATACGCAGTTATAGACAGACGTCGTCGCGACACCATTCAGGGCGTCGATCTGCCGACCACGCTAACCGTTGAGGTGACTGTTGGAGTACATCGTCCAGCTCGAAACAAGGGCGGTGCCTATCGGGTGCATGTCGAGGACAGTCAGGCAGATTTCCAATTGGTCTTCTTCCACGCACGTGGAGACTATTTGAAACGAGTTCTGCCCGAGGGAGCGCGCCGGGTGATCTCGGGCAAGCTGGAACTGTTCGATGGCATGGCACAGATGGTTCATCCGGATCACATGCTTCCGGTCGAAGATGCCAAGGATATCCCGGACTTTGAACCGGTGTATCATCTGACACAGGGGATCACACAGAAAACGGCCTATAAGGCGGCGCGTAGTGCATTGGCGCGTGCGCCTGCGCTTGCGGAGTGGATTGACCCTGCTTTGGCGACGAATCACGGTTGGCCAAATTGGGAGACTGCGATTTTCGCCGCGCATAACCCGCAAGGGGCGGATGATGTTGCCGCGCATGCGCCAGCGCGTGAACGTTTGGCTTACGACGAACTCTTCGCGCACCAGATGACCCTGGCCTTGGCACGACAGCGAGAGCGGAAAGCCAGGGGGGTGATCAGTGTCGGTACCGGGGTACTGCAGGCAAAGGTTCTTGCAAACCTGCCGTACCAACCAACGAGCGCGCAAATGCGGGCGATCGACGATATCGCAGGTGATATGGCCTCGGACACGCGCATGAACCGGTTGTTGCAGGGCGATGTGGGCGCTGGCAAAACACTGGTGGCTTTCATGGCCTTGCTTGTTGCTGTTGAGGCAGGCGGGCAGGGTGTCATGATGGCACCCACGGAAATTCTGGCTCGGCAGCATCTTGAGGGCCTGCGCCCCCTGGCAGAAGACGCCGGGGTTGTGTTGGAAATTCTGACCGGACGCGACAAAGGCGCTGAACGACGCGCCAAACTTGCAGCGTTAAAAAATGGTGACATTCACATCTTGGTCGGCACTCATGCCGTGTTTCAGAGTGATGTGGAGTTCAAAACCTTGCGTCTGGCCATTGTCGATGAACAACACCGTTTTGGCGTGCGTCAGCGTATGGAGTTGTCTGAAAAGGGGCAGGGCGCGGATGTTCTGGTGATGACGGCCACTCCGATCCCGCGCAGTCTGGCGCTTGCGCAATATGGTGACATGGACGTGTCAGTGCTTGATGAGAAGCCTCCGGGTCGGAAACCGATCAAAACCGCCGTCGTCAGCACAGAACGCATGGACGAAGTTGTCTCGCATCTGCGCCGCGCCATTGATGAGGGGCGACAGTGTTATTGGGTCTGTCCTCTGGTCGACGAATCCGAAGTCTCGGACCTGACAGCCGCCGAAGAACGGTTCAAACGTTTGCGCGCCATTCTGGGCGAAGGCACGGTTGGATTGGTGCACGGCCAAATGCCCGCGGATGACAAAGACGCCGCAATGAGGGCGTTTCAAGACGGGCAGACCAAGGTTTTGGTCGCTACAACCGTCATTGAGGTCGGCGTCAATGTTCCCAATGCCTCGATCATGGTTATCGAGCGGGCCGAGATCTTCGGGCTGGCGCAGTTGCACCAGTTGCGCGGTCGCGTAGGGCGGGGTGAGGCAGACTCGACGTGTTTGCTGATGTATCAACCGCCGCTTAGTGAGGGCGGGCGCAAGCGGCTTGAGGTGTTGCGAGAGACCGAAGATGGGTTCCGCATTTCGGAAACCGATCTGCAAATGCGCGGCGCTGGAGATTTGATCGGAACGGCGCAATCCGGTTTGCCGAAGTTCCGGATTGCCGATCTGGAGCGGCAAGCAGGGTTGATGGCCACCGCGCAGACAGATGCGCGTGCATTGTTGTCTGCCGACCCGCAATTGCAATCTGCTCGGGGGCAGGCGGCGCGTGTTCTCCTGTGGCTTATGAAACAGGATCAGGCGATCCGTTTGATTTCAGTGGGTTAGGCGTGGTGTTCCCGTAAGTTCACAAATGTTCGCAAAAAGTTCTTTACCGACTCGCGAAAATATGAGAACAAAAGGTCAACAAAGGATTAAATCTCGACCGGAGGTGAGACCATGCTGACCCAGATCAAGACCGCCCTGAGCCGCTCGCAATCGACGATTTTGCAGGATGCTGCGGGGGCCGTGTCTTTGGTGGTCATGCTGATGGTAGCCCTTCACCTGCCGGGTGCGTTCTAAGCCTATCTGCCTGCGATCTCGTGCCGACCATACCGCGCTGTCATCCCCATTTCAGTCAAGGGTGACCTGCCTGTCCCAATTCCCTTGAGAGGCCTGCCTCGGCCTCGTGCGGCTATCCGGACCCCACACGAGACACGCACAACCTGCCGCCGCCCTTTCCGCCCGGAAGGTGCGGCGGTTTTTTCTTAAAGCTCGCCAGTTTTGATAATTTCCAGAATCGCAGACAGCACGGAATTTACTGCGACTGACGCCAGGATCATGCCCATCACGCGGCTGATGATGGCTGCTCCCGAATATCGGATCAACCGGATTATTGGGTTTGCAAGTAGCATCAGGATAAATGAGATCAGAATGACGGACAGCATGACCAAAGCCGTGATGCCTTGGTCCGCAGCACTATAGCGGTTGTTGTCGGTAAGAATAACGATTGCCAGCATCGCGCCCGGCGAAGCCAAAGACGGAACAGCCAGCGGGAATATCGCGGGGTTGGGCCGGTTGGCGGGCCGCTCCAACTCTTCTTCCGCTTCATGTTGTTCAACGACTTGCTTGCTTTCACCGAAGATCATTGTCAGGGCAAAGAGAAACAGGATGATGCCGCCTGCAACCTGAAACGAGTTCAATCCGATATCCAGCGCTTCGATCAATAATTGACCGAACACCAGAAAGAACAACAATACTCCGGCACTGACCAAAGCTGCGAGAAGAGCAGTTTTGCGACGCGACGCTGCTGAGAGGGTCGCAGTTACGGCGATGAAAACGGGAATAGTGCCAATTGGGTCGATGACGACCCAGAGGGTAACGAAATGTTCAAGCAGTTTTTCCAATCCAATCCCCCCGACATCCTGCAGTGTGATTAAACCGGATTGCCTAAAAATTCCAATTTTATGCGCAGTTAGCCTGTTCCGCCTGCTCCATGGCCTCGGCCGTGGCCTCCAAAACCAGCATGATCGACGCGTGGCGGTTCTTGTAGTCCCGGGCGGGGATCAGCACCTCAAGCCCGTCAAAAGGCGCATCAGGCGCAGGACCGTCTTTCTTAAGCATTGCAGACAACTGATCGCGCGCGGTTTCCACCTGCGCTCGAGTTGCGCCAATGATAGCGCTGCCCACGACCGAGGCCGATGCCTGACCTAGCGCACAGGCTTTGACGTCTTGACCAAAGTCGGAAACCTTACCGTTCTGCATTTTCACATCCACAGTCACGGTCGATCCACAAAGTGGCGAACGCTTTTTCACCGCGGCATCAGGGTTCTCAATCCGCTCAAGATGCGGAATATCCGCCGCAAGCGCCAGAATGCGGCCGGAATAGAGCTTTATCAGGTCGTTCTCGCCGGACATGGCTTTCCCTCGTTGTCTGTTCCCCATACATAGTGAGCATCCACCGGGATGCAAAAGGTTTTTCTCATGTCTGCCACCGTCACGTTTGATCCATCGTCATTGAAATTTAACGAGGCCGGATTGATCCCTGCCATCGCGCAGGATGAAGGATCCGGTGCGGTATTGATGATGGCTTGGATGAATGTTCAAGCCATTGAGAAGACGCTTGAAACCGGGCGCGTCACCTATTGGTCGCGATCCCGTCAGTCGTTCTGGATCAAGGGCGAAACCTCGGGCCACGTGCAGGAGTTGGTGGATTTTCGGTTCGATTGTGACCGCGATTGCCTGCTGGTTCTCGTTCGTCAGACCGGTGCTGCCTGTCACACGAACCGCCGTACTTGCTTCTACACAGCAGTGCGTGATGGAGACGAGGTTGAACTAATGTCACCAATGGAGTGAGCTGATCACAAGCCAACCATCTCTCGAATATCCGCAGGAGTTGCGCCTTCGGCTCGGTATTTTGAGATCGCTCGCGCGTCGTCGCGTTTGGCCAATCGTTTACCTGCGTCGTCGCGGATCAACAGGTGATGGAAGTATTGCGGTGTCGGCAATCCCAGCAGAGCTTGCAGAACTACATGAATGCGGGTCGCTTCGAACAGATCCTGACCACGTACGACATGGGTGACGCCTTGCGCGGCGTCATCCAACACCACGGACAAGTGATAGGACGTGCCCATATCGCGTCGCGACAAGACAACGTCTCCGATGGTGTTTGTCAGTTCGCCCAAAGTGAACACGACAGAACCCGTCTCATCATTCGGTCCGACGCCAGCTTCCTGAAAGTCACCAACTTTAGCATCGGTATGGTTTGATCCAGACAGCGAACGACCAGCGGCAGCTATATCCAATCTCAGCGGAATTTCCCTAGCGCGCGTATCGGTGGCCGAGGTTTTCCTCCATTTTTCACGGCAGGTACCGGGATAGATTATCCCATCTGGCCCATGCAGCGGCGCGCCTTCCTGTGGTGCACTTGCTGCAGCAGCGATATCCTTGCGATTGCAGGTGCAAGGATAGAGTAGGCCGCGTGCCCATAGCTCATCCAGAGCTTTGTCGTAGACGCCCAATCGCTCTGATTGCCGCATTATTGGCTCGGGCCAACTCAGTCCCAACCAACTCAGGTCATCATATATTTGATCTTCCCAGTGAGGCCGTGATCGAGAGCGGTCGATATCCTCAATCCTCAGCAAGAACTGACCATTTCGAGAAACGGCAAGATCATGGGCTAGGATCGCGGAATACGCATGTCCCAGGTGCAGCGGGCCCGTGGGTGACGGCGCAAAACGAGTAATGAATGTCACGCTTTTTCAACAATATATACGTCTGACTTCAGGTCCATGCCTGGCAGGTGGGGACCGTATTCTCGAAATAGCAACCGCGCAGCGCCCATGTCCAGCCAGTCATTCAGTCTAGAAGTGTAAGTAACGTCCTTAAGCGTATGATCGTTATAGGAAAAGCCCAATAATCCACCCTTGGGCAAAGCATGCATCAACAAGTCAAACACCTCGGGCGGAGCCGCACCGGTGCCGATGACGCCGATGGCAGTAATCGCTTTGTATGCACCTTTTTCCAAAGGGTCAGGATCGGTAATCTCGAAAGTCGACAGCCTGCGGTAGACCCCTTTGGCCTTGGCGCCTTCCATCATCTTGGCGGTCGGGTCAACCCCATCGATCACCTCGAATCCCGCCGCTCGTAAGGCCACGCCCGAAAGGCCGGTGCCGCAACCATAATCAAGTATAGGGGTCTGAGGTTCGGGCAGCTTCGACCAAAGCGCTTCGGCGACGCGTCCGGGAGTTGCATAACCATGCGCGCCGACCTCGGCATCATATGACGAGGCCCACTTTTGATAATGCGCATGTGTGGCCTGCGGGGTGTCCAGATCGTAGGCGTCTTTGAGGAATTTGTCGCTCATACACCTATGTTACGCCGCTTCGTCCTAAAGCGTCCAGTCAGCTCTGCGCCAGCCAGTTTGTCCATTCGGCTTTGGCCCGGTCTGTGTAGGCCTTGTAGCGATCTTTGCGGCCCCGGCGCCCACCTTTCAGCCCTTCGACAGGGCGGAATAGGCCAAAGTTGACGTTCATGGGTTGAAAGGTCTTGGCCTCGGCTCCTCCAGTGATGTGGTGGATCAGAGCACCCATGGCACTGTCCTGCGGCACTTCAGGCAGGGTACGGCCCAATATCTCGGCTGCAGCCAGACGGCCAGCCAGAAGACCCATAGCTGCGCTTTCGACATACCCCTCAACCCCGGTGATCTGGCCAGCAAAGCGGATGTTCGGGCGTGATTTCAGGCGCATCTGCGCGTCCAGCAAAGTCGGCGAATTGATGAAAGTGTTTCGGTGGATGCCACCCAGACGCGCAAAACTGGCATTTTCAAGCCCGGGGATCATGCGAAACACCTCGGTTTGTGCGCCATATTTCATCTTGGTCTGAAAACCCACGATGTTGAACAGCGTGCCAAGGGCGTTGTCGCGGCGCAATTGCACCACCGCATGCGGCTTGACGTCCGGCTGATGCGGATTGGTCAGGCCGACTGGTTTCATCGGTCCGTGGCGTAGAGTCTCGCGTCCGCGTTCCGACATCACTTCGATCGGTAGGCAGCCGTCAAAATAACCAGCCGTTTCCCCCTCGTGGAATTCGGTCTTATCGGCCGCGAGCAGGGCATCGATGAACGCCTCGTACTGATCCTTGTCCATCGGACAGTTCAGATAGGCGGTGCGCTCTTCCTCAGTCTCGCCCTTGTCATAGCGCGATTGCATCCACGCTTTGCTCATGTCGATGCTGTCCGCATAGACGATGGGGGCGATGGCATCGAAGAAGGCCAGAGATTCAGCGCCGGTTTCTTTACTTATGGCCTGACCTAGAGCGGTCGAAGTCAGCGGTCCTGTGGCAAAGATCCAATGGCCTTCGTCGGGCAGGGTGGTTACCTCTTCCCCTGTCACCTGGACTCGTGGGTGAGACCGAAGCTTTGCAGTAACGGATTCCGCAAATGGGTCGCGATCAACTGCCAACGCTCCTCCGGCAGGAAGACGGTGCGCGTCGGCCGTGGTCATGATCAGTCCATTCGCCGCACGCATTTCCCAATGCAACAGACCGACAGCATTCTGTTCGTCGTCATCTGATCGGAAAGAGTTCGAACACACCATCTCGGCCAGATTGCCCGTCTGATGCGCAAAGGTGCCCACGTTGGGCCGCATTTCGTGGATCACGACATCCACGCCCATTTCCGCCGCCTGCCATGCGGCTTCGGACCCGGCCATGCCGCCGCCCACGATATGCAATTTTTGTGTCATGCGCTGCCACATAGGGCACAGCACGTAACAACGCAACACAGGGAGGATGTATATTAGAAATAGGGGATTTTGGGGTCGCCGCTGCGGGAATGTCGACGCCGGTGAGAGAAACCAGCTTGGAGGGACCTTCCGCCCACGGCGACCCAAAAGTGTCTCCAGAGCCTAAGCTCTGACCCAGCATTGCCACAGTGTCGCCGTTTTGGAAAGAAGAAAAATCATCAACAGTCTCGAAAATTGTTTCGAACAGTCGCCTCATTGCCGCCAATTTGGCGGCCTTTTCTCAATAAATGCAGATATTCCTTCTTCGGTATCCCGATGCAGCATATTTTGTGCCATTACCTCTCCGGTATAGCTGTAGGCCTGCTCAATCGGCATATCCAGTTGTTGGTAAAACGCCTGCTTGCCGACTTTGACCGCCGATCCCAGCTTGGCCGCCAGTTGGTCCGCGAGCGCCGCAGTTTCATGTTCCAACAGCATTTCCGGCACTACGCGGTTAATCAATCCAAGCTCAACGGCAGTTTCGGCCGAGATAAATTCACCGGTCGTCAGCATTTCAAACGCGCGTTTGCGGGGAATGTTCCGGCTGAGCGCAACCATGGGGGTCGAGCAAAACAGACCGATATTCACACCGTTCACGCCGAAACGGGTGCCTTCCGCTGCAAAAGCCAAATCGCAAGTGGCAACAAGCTGGCAGCCTGCCGCAGTGGCAATGCCATGAACCTGTGCGATCACCGGTTGGGGCAGAGACTGAATCGAAAGCATCATCTGCGCACATCTGGCAAACAAATCCTGGAAGTAAGATTTACCACCATCTTCTGATTGTCGCCCGGCTGTCATCTGTTTGAGGTCATGGCCCGCGCAGAAAGCCTTGCCTTCACCGCTTAGAATCACTGCTCGGATCGCGCTGTCATCGCGCAACGCGTCGAACTCGGCCTGAAGGGCTGCCAGCATCTCATCGCTCAGGGCATTCAGGCGATCAGGCGAGTTCATTTTCAGGGTAGCCACGGCACCTGTGTCGTTACGTTCCAGAATTGGCATCTTGCTCTCCGTTCCGATGTCGGGCCAACTCTAGGTCGGCAAATCGAGGAGGGGAAGCATGTCATTGGTCATGAACCGCGAAGACCTGACAGACTACATGAGGCAGGTCTTTCCGCAGGTGCATCGGGACTTTGTAGTTGAAGAGCTAAATGAGGACTCGATTGTGATGCGGTTGGTTGTCGAAGATCGGCATCTGCGTCCAGGTGGAACCGTTTCAGGGCCGTCCATGTTTGGGTTGGCTGATGTAAGCGTCTACGCAATGGTTTTGGCGCGCAAAGGTCGGCAATCACTTGCCGTCACCACCAATAGTTCTTTGGATTTTTTAAGAAAACCGGAAGGCGGCAAAGATATGATCGCGCATTGCCGGTTGCTGAAACTGGGCCGCAGTCTTGCTGTTGGGGACGTGCTGATGTTCTCCGACGGGTCCGACAAGCCAGTTGCGCGAGCGACGATGACCTATTCGCTTCCACCCGAAGGGTCTGCGGCAGCGGCGTTTGGGTAAAAAAGGCCGGGCATTGCCCGGCCAGGAAGAGGTCCCGTCAAGGGACTGGGGAAATTTTAGCCCTGCCAGAAGTAGCGGGTGTACTCCCGCCGGGCCTGATACCGGGTCAGGCCGACATCTCTGAGAAGCCGGTCATCCAAATTGGACAAATTTACTCGGCTGCGGCGTTGGCGTTCCCACTTCGTCACGGTTGCCGCAAACCGCACGGCCAGCGCGGCGATCAGCGGCAGCCGGGGGCTGTCGTTCAGCAGCAAGAGGGCGGGGTTGTGCATTGCGCGTGTCATAGTGGGTATCCTTTCAAATTGTATTGACACAAAGCTAATATGTTCGGTACAAGAGATTGATACATTCGAGATTGTGTCAAAATCAAAGGAAGAATTGTAATGGATACAATTTGGCCGGAGGCGTTGCCGAAATCAAAGGGCCCAAAGTACACTCTGGTCGCTGATACCATTCGAAAAGCAATAGATAACAAGATGCTGGAAGTCGGAGCGAAACTGCCTCCGGTTCGTGAACTGGCGTATCGACTACAAATCACGCCGGGTACGGTTGCGAGAGCGTACACCATTCTGACCGATGAAGGCTTATTAAACGCCGAGGTCGGTCGCGGTACATTTGTCGCCCCTCCGAAATCTCCCATTCTGGACGATGTTTGGGCCAGGCAGTTGCACCTGCAAGATGACAAGTACAACGCCAATGTCAGCCTCTTTAGTCCGCGGCTGGCAGATGTGGGGCAGGTCGCCTTGATTCGCGAGTGCCTGAAAAAGGTCTCACATTCCGATCCTGGGTTGTTCCTGAACTACCCAACTCGCGATGCCTATCAACCAATGCGGCAGACCGTGGTGGATTGGTTGTCGGATCTGCCCTTGGGAGCGCTTTCACATGACGACATTGTTTTAACACATGGTGGGCAGAATGGGTTGTGCCTTGTGTTCCAGACAATCTTGCGTGGCGCCAAGCCGGTGGTTTTGGTGGAAGATCTATCCTACGCAGGTTTTCGCAGGGCAGGGGAGTTGATGCGAGCCGACGTCGTCGGCGTCAAAATGGACAAGTGGGGTATAGATCCCAATGCCATGGAACATCTGTTGCGTCAGACACCCGCGCAAGCTGTTTGCGTCTCGCCTGAGGTTCAGAATCCTACCGGGGCGCACACACCGCTGGAGCGGCGCAAAGAGATCGTGGAAGTCGCGCGCCGCTTTGATGTGCAAATTGTCGAGGACGATTGTTACCGAATGGGCGATGCGCGTGAGCCGAGTTATCGCGCCCTTGCGCCCGAGCGCGGATGGCATGTGTCTTCCATCTCTAAAACACTGACGCCCGCATTGCGTGTCGGTTTCGCCATCGCGCCGAGGGAAAGAAGCGTCGATTTGCGGCGGTCCGCCGAATACGGGTACTTCGGACTTGCACAGCCGCTTGCGGAACTGACCCGGTTATTATTATCCGACCCTAGAACGCGGCAGATTGCGAGGGATGTCCGCGTAAAGATGGGAGAATATGTGCGGGTTGCAGTGAACGCTTTGGGCGGGTTTGAGCTCAACTGGGCACCGGACGTTCCATTTGTTTGGCTGCACCTACCTTCCGGGTGGCGTGCTGCAGCGTTTAGTCGTGCCGCTGAACGAGAAGGGATTCAACTCCGGTCTGCTGATGAGTTCGCCCTACGCGATGGGCGCGCCCCAAATGCAGTACGGATCGCTATGAATGGGCATGTGTCGCTTGAGCGGTTTGAAGATGCGATGCAGCGATTGAGACGCTTGCTGGACAATCCACCCGAGCAAATCAGCGTCTAACTATGGGGTAAAATAATACCTATTTTTTAAGTTATTGAAATTGCGATATTTAAAAGCGTTTGATGTTGTTGACCTGCGCTACACTCCCCTCTAAATACGCTCCATCGAATTCGGGCCGCTCTGTCTTGGGGCGGTCCCTCACATCAAACAGGACTATCCTGCCATGAAAACCTTTTCTGCAACACCTGCAGACATCGACAAGAAATGGATTCTGATCGACGCCGAGGGCGTTGTTCTGGGCCGTCTTGCCTCGATCGTCGCCATGCGTCTGCGTGGCAAGCACAAAGCGTCGTTCACCCCGAACATGGACATGGGCGACAACGTCATCGTGATCAACGCTGACAAAATCCAGATGACAGGCAAGAAGCGCGAAGAGAACTTCTACTGGCACACTGGCCACCCGGGCGGCATCAAGTCGCGCACCAAGCAGCAGATCCTCGAGGGTGCCCACCCCGAGCGCGTTGTGACCCAAGCGGTCAAGCGCATGCTGCCGGGCAACCGCCTGTCGCGTCAGCAAATGACCAACCTGCGCGTTTATGCCGGTGCCGAGCACCCGCACGAAGCCCAGGCCCCCGAAGTTCTGGACGTTAAGTCCATGAACAAGAAAAACACCCGGAGCTAATGACCGATGGCTGATCAGATCAATACTCTCGAAGAGCTGAGCGCCGTCGCAGGCGTTGAAACCGTGGCCGAAGAAGTCATCGTGCGTGAACCCGTGCGTGACGAACTGGGCCGCTCCTACGCCACCGGCAAGCGTAAAGACGCTGTTGCCCGCGTTTGGATCAAGCCGGGTTCCGGCAAGGTCACCGTGAACGGCAAAGACCAAGACAAGTACTTTGCTCGTCCCGTTCTGCAGCTGATCCTGCGCCAGCCTTTCCAGGTTGCTGGTGTTGAAGGCGAATTCGACGTTGTTGCAACCGTCAAAGGCGGTGGCCTGACCGGTCAGGCCGGTGCGGTCAAGCACGGTATCTCGAAAGCTCTGCAGCTGTACGATCCGTCGCTGCGCGGCGCGCTGAAAGCCGCTGGCTTCCTGACCCGCGACAGCCGCGTTGTGGAACGTAAGAAATACGGTAAGCGCAAAGCGCGTCGTTCGTTCCAGTTCTCGAAGCGTTAATCGCTGAACGATCAAAATACACTTTTAAAACAAACGGTCGCAAGATTTTGCGGCCGTTTTTTGTTATTAGCAGATCGTTAGCAGCACGCTGATATCATAGACGTCTTGGTTTAGCGAAATTAGCATAATTTTAGCGTTTACAGCATTGGAGAGACGGGCAGGGCGCGGCTTACTACAAGAATAGACAAGAACACTACGATGGAGCGCTCTTGTTGTTTCAACGCAATCTAGACGTAGCCGTTCCCAACTCAAAAACACATCGCGCTGCAAACTGGTACATGCGGCTAAAGATAGCTGGGCAAAAAGGCTACTACACACGCAGCACTAAGCTCACGAAGTACGAAGAAGCGTTTGATTATGCGCAAGCTGAGTTCTTGCGTTTGCAGCAGGCTGCAAGGATGGGACACAGCTTAGGGCTTTTTGTACTGGACTTGCGAGCCAGCTTTCCGCGCGCTTTTTCCGCATGCGAACGTTGATTTTGCGTATTTTTGGCTGGCGTCTCCAATTCAGCCAACCGCTGTCGTTGTGTGCTGCGTTCAGCCAGCATCGCGTGCAAAAATTTTGCGGTCAGTATTAATGCTGAAGTTCGATCTTGCGTGTTTAGTTCTTTGTAGGTTTTTGCGGCCAGCTTCAGAAGCTGACTGAAACGTTTTCTATTTTCCATTCTTGCCTTCAAACTTATTTATTATTTGAAATCAGAGGTTTGATTGAGAATTTCGGAATGGTGAAATTTTTTTTCGTAGTAAAGCGTTTTACTTTCGGGCTGCTCGGCCAAAATTGGCCACAAACGGTGCGTGCCAAACCTTTTCGGATATTTGGATCTCTGAGCGCTTGCGCAGTTTGATGCAGACCGCTCAAAAAGACCCGTGCGCCGGTTCCGATCTGGTTTACAGGTAGCTACAGCATGGCACGTCGCTCTGTGCCGTATGCGCAAGAGACTAAGTTGCTGCGGTGGGAGTAACGGTTTGGTTTTGGTCGTAAATTAGAGCGCAAGGCAGCAAACTTGTGGCTAATACACAAGGAGTGAAGCATGTCTAATCTATCAAAACTCACCGTCAAATCCGTTGTCCGTACCAATAACCAAGACCCAACGCGCCAGCGTAGGCTAAAGCTCGTCGCAGCTTTGGAAGAACAGGTGAATGTGGCGGATGCCGCTTTGAAAGGCGAAGATTATTCAGTGCTGCACAAGGCATGGGACAAAAACGACACTGGTGAAAAGGTGCTTGTTGATCGCATGCGCAAGGTTCGCGCGTGGTTTTTTGAGCAAGACGGAGGCTGGTATGTGCAGTGTAAATACGGCAACCGAACCCTCGTACTGGCAGATGGCAACTCGGTTTTCGTAAAGACGCTGAAAGAAGTGAAGGGCGCTTTGTTGACGTTGAAGGCTGCTGCGCAAGCCGGTGAGCTAGATGAAGCCATTGATAATACGATAAAAAAGCGCGAGAAAGTGGAGGCGCAGTTTCAGCGTAGTCGTTAGCAGTTTATTAGCAGAATTTTCTTGGTGCTGTAAACATTTGTAAAATATAGAAATAACAGACGTTCAGGTTAGCGAAGCGTTAATCGCTGCGGAAACCGAAATTCAAAGGGCTCGCAATTGCGGGCCCTTTTTCTTCGCATACCGGTGTAGAGCCTCTCGTTGGGTTCGCTAGCACGAGGGGGAGCTTTTCCGCCTCTCTTTTTCAGCGTAAACCATTCGGGTGATTTGGTTTTCCCGCGACCATCCGCACAGCGAGTTTGAACATCGGCCCTAACACGCGACTGATTTTTTGTGGCGTATACCTGACGTTTTGCGCCAATGGATCTCAGTTGAGACGTGGGTGGATCATTGGCCACACAAAAAAAAGCGGGCTACCCTTGAAGGGCAGCCCATTTAGTTCACTGCCCTGACATAAGATCGCGAAGCTCCTGAATCTTCTCTGCAATCGTTTCTGGCGACGCCTGGATGTCATCCAAAATTTTAATAGCCTGCGTCTTAATATCTTGCGCCAGTTCGCTCTCCTGAATGGATGCGACCATCGTGTCATAGTCAAAGTTATCAAGGCTTAGCGCGCCGGCCTCGATCCACGAATTCAGTAGATCTTGACCCTGGTTCGCCAGAGCGGCGACTTCTTCACCAGCCTGATTGGCCAAATCCGTCGCAGTCTGACCTGCTTGATCCGCGGCATCCGAGGCCTGATCCGCGATAGACGCGGCGGCGTCGGATGCTTGATCTGCAACAGACGAGGCGGCCTCATTCGCCTGCTCAGCTACCGAGCTTGCCGCCTCACTGACCGCGTCCCCGGCATCCTGCGCAGCAGATTGCAACTGTTCGGCTGGCGTTGGGTCGGGTTGGGTTGTGTAATAATAAATTCCAGCGCCAGCAGCGGCGATGACTACAGCTATTAGGATAGTGCGGGACATGTGTCTCTCCTTTGGGAAATGTGCCGCCGAGATGGGATAAGCCTAACTGAAATCAAAGGGGAAATCGCGAAATTTCTTTTCAAATCTGTGGATTGAGCCATGCTACGCCCAAAAAACCAAGGTCGGATGGCAATAACACGCCCACATATGCAGAATACGTCTTTTTACTGCCTAAGGGTTGAATTCCTACTGAAGTGACGGCGGTGACCATCCTTGACGCAGAAGTTCGTTGACGACATCGTCGGCGTGTTTGTCATTGCTGTAAATACTCTTCAACATTGTCGCAATTGGCGCATTCGGCCATGCGCGCTCCAATTCGGCCAGTTTCGCTTGAGCTTGACGATCACGGCCCAGAACAGAAAACGCGGCAACTTGATATGCCAAAGACGGCGCACTCAGCGGGTCTCCTAGTCGTTTCGCCTCTTCAAACCGTTGGATGGTCTTTTCATAGTCGCCGAGATGGAAATGCGCAGCACCCGATATGTTGCGGTTGGCAAACCTCTGATTGCTTGAATCCACCAGTGTCTGCCGATCTGCAGTTTCAACCGCTTCAGCAAACGCGCCTGAGAACAACGCCACTGCGCCGAGAAAATCAAGAACGGCACCGTCCTCCGGGTCAAGTTGGGCAGCCCGTCTTCCAACCATCAACGCTGCTTCGTAATCCTGATTGGCAAAGTAAGCCCAACTCTTGGCGGATTGGCTCCAGGCTTGGTCAGGTGCCAGCCTGACTGCTTCATTAGCGAATTCCATAGCAGCAGCTGTATAGTCGTTTTTTGCGTCCGAAGGTGGTGTAATGACCGACAGCGTCGCCAGCGCCTGAGCGGCCCCGGCGTAACCACCGAAATAGTCGGGATCGATTTCGATCACACGCTCGAATACGGACAGCACGAGAATTTGTCGGGGGCGATCAAAGATCGGGAAGATCATTGCGCGTGCTTGTTGCGCCAGGTTGAACGCCTGCAGGGCTGCAGGCGACTTTTCGTAGATTGCAGCCCGTTGCAAGAGGTCCGAGGTTTCTGAAACAAAAACACTGTTGGAGCTTCCAGGAGCATGTTCAGAATCCGATAGCAGCAGGCTGTTCGCAATGAACGCACCGATCAAGGCACCGACCGCAAACGTGCCAACGGGAACGCCAAATCTTTCTACGCGTTTGACGGGGCGGTGGCTGCGCGCGGGTTCAACGCTTTCGAACCGGGGCCGATACCCGCCGCTGTCCATATACAATCTTACTGGGTCGTTCTTGCCAGCGCCTTCATAGTACAGTTCCAGAAACTGCCGAAGACGTCTGGCGTCCACACGGACTACGTTTTCCGGATCGGACCCTTCAGAGGTGTCGCGACCATAGACATCCTGAGCAATAGTTTTGCCGCGAATGTGTTCACCACGACCCGCCAGTTCTTCGTCGACGATATAGATCAGGAACGCTCTGAGGCGGTCGGCTCCCTCAAGATGGCTGTCATCCAGCAAACGCGAAAGCGCATCCCGCTTTTCGGTCTCGGTAACGCTGTCTGTGAGCCCATTCATATTCCTATTTTTGCAATTAATTCGATGTGAGTCACCCCGTTTCAAACTGTGAGTCACTTACGTTTTCAGTCTCGGGCCCGCAGGATCGAGAGAAGTCCCTCGACCGTCAAGTAGTTTGAGTGGGGCCTTAAACTATTGCGGACATTCTATTTTAAGGAGGAAACCCAATGGTACGACCTTCAGATTTCAGGAAACTCAGCAAGCATTTCACGGTTGGGCTGGCGTTCGGGGTTTGGGCAACCGCACCGCAGTCAGTCACACAAGCCGTGATCGACTTTGTTTCTCCGTCTGCTGCCTACGCGCAGGACGCCGAAGAGGTCTCTCCAACCGCCGTTCGTGACCGACCGCGGGAAGTTTATTACCCCAACACAGAAGACCTTGCCGAAGATGAGATGCGTGTGATCGCCTGCGGCACCGGGATGCCGACGACACGCGCAGCGCAGGCCGCTGCCTGTTTCCTTGTTGAATTGGGGAACGGCGACAAGTTCCTGTTCGACATCGGTTCGGGTTCGGCCGAGCGGATTTCATCGCTTCAAATTCCTTACAACTATCTGGACAAGGTTTTTATCGGTCACCTGCACACCGACCATTTCGGGGCGTTGCATGATCTGTTCATTGGCGGTGCGCTGATGGGGCGAAACATTCCCCTTCGCGTTTGGGGCCCAAGCGGGCCAGCAGAAGAACTCGGAACTGCCTATGCGCTTGATCACATGCAGAAGATGTTAACTTGGGATCTGGCTGGCCGCGCAGGAATCGTGGATTTTCGGGGCTACTCGATCGAAGTCAATGAATTTGACTACAAGCTGGAAAACGAAGTCATCTACGACGAGAACGGTGTACAAATTCGGACCTTCCCTGCAATTCACTCGATCGACGGTGCGGTAAGTTATGCGTTGGAGTGGAATGGTTTAAAGTTTGTTTTCAGCTCGGATACTTATCCCAACACGTGGTTCAAAGAGTACGCAAAGAATGCCGATCTAGCGATTCACGAATGCTTCATCGCGGTGCCCGATTTGGTGAGTAAGATGAAATTTACACCCGAGACAGCTCTCTTGGCCGGAACACAGGTACACACGGCGCCCGAAGCTTTTGGGAAAGTCATGAGTGACATCCAGCCACGAATGGCAGTCGCGTATCATTTCTTCAACGACTTCGATACGTCGTCAAATGTTCATGATCGCATTCGTTCAACCTATGATGGCCCTCTGAGCATGGCAGATGACTTCATGGTCTGGAACGTGACGAAAGACGACATCATAGTGCGGATGGCCGTCACCGAAGAGCGTACCTGGTCGCCGCCTTTAGCTTCGCCCGCTAAACCACCATCTCAGGATGATAAGGCAGAGTTCGCTGAGCGTTCTGGTGTTCCGCTTGAAGCAATGCAATTCTCGGACTTTACCAAAGAAGGGTATGACGACGTAGACGATGTCTTACGCCCAATCTACGAAGAAGCCTCGGAGGTTTTGGGGCAAGACTTCCCCTATCCCGGAGATCAATAACCCCTCGGCACCAAGAGAAGCGCGGGTGAGAACTCGCGCCGGTCTTCTTGGCTCAACTCTTTGAACCGGAGACTTGGGATGCGATTTGCTCAGAAATGGAAATTATGGCTGCCTTTGCAGATTGGCCTGACGCTAGTCGCAGTAACGGTTGCAAATGCGCAAGCTCTCTCACGTAATTCGACGGATGCCGACGCATGGCGCCATTCAATCACACCCTATCTTTTCCTGCCTCTCAGCACCAAAGGCACTTCTACAGTTGACGGTACCAGTGTCGATCTGGACCTGAACCTGAGCGAGGTCCTGGATATTCTACAGGGTGCGGCATCGGTTCGATACGAAGGGTGGAGGGGCGATTTCGGGATTATTTCCGAGGTTTACTACGTGAAGCTCGGTGAAGACGGGAACTTGCCGGTTGGAAATGCAACGATTGACGTGGACGTTCGGCAAACATTCTTCAACCTTCAGGCCGCTTACAGGTTTTCAGAGGGCGTGAATGCTTCGGGACGCCGTTTTGCGGCCGATGCTGCAATCGGCGTTCAATGGAACCGTCTGAAGCAGGAAATTGATCTGGCCGGACCGGGGCCGGGCAGGACCTTGGGCGGAACAGAGGAATGGTTCGAGCCCTTGATCGCGCTGCGCTATGCCGTGGAGCTTAACGACAGGTGGAGCTTCGCGACCCGAGCTTCGTTAAGCGGCTTTGGGGTGAACGGAGACGATCTGCAATACGTCGCTTTGGCCGGATTTGACTGGAAGGGCTGGGAGAACACGTCTTTGCGGTTTGGCTACCAGTTTTACGGAATTGACTACTCCACAGACCGTGATGGCGGGGAGTTTGCTTATGACATCGATCAAAACGGAATTTACGCCGCTGTTGCGTTTCACTTCTAAGACGTGGTGCGGCATTGCTTGCCTGGCTGCCGTCATAGTCGGCTGGGGGCCTGCCAAGGCTGATCTCGTCTCACCTTACGGTGGCGAGACGGCGCCGAACTTCGCCGAACTGTCGGTCGAAACGGATCATGTTCGCGTTATGCTGGAAATCGACCTGAGCGCGTATCCATTCTTTGTCGCAGCTGACGATGGCTCCGGTGCATCATTGTCGGAACGCACAGGGCAGACATTTCACGTATCAGCTGATGGCGATCCGTTGGACCGCGTGGTCCATGCAATTGACGTGCGCCCTCGCATCCCTCGTCAAACAGCAGCCAGCAGTTTGGTCGCACCTCGACCCCGAAGTGCGGAAGTCGTCTTTGTGGATTTGGAGTTTCCCTTTCAAGGCAGGCCGGAAAAGATCACGTTCACACCGCCATTGAACTCTGACGGTGTTCCGTTGGCCTCAATCGGGGTTATGGCCGAACACAGCGGTGTACCGGTCACCGACTACCGGTTCTTGTCTCAATCGGAAACGATTCTGCTGAGTTGGGATGACCCCTGGTTCACCAGATTTGAAAACCCGAACCTGACCCGCCATCACAAATCCCCGCTCATGTCGTTTCTGTCGATCGCGCCGCGTGAAGTACGCCACGAGGTGATTTTTCGCCTAAAAGACCTCGAAGGGTGGACTGAACTGAAACTTGGCGACGCCGAAAGCCTCACCGCCGATCAGGTCACATGGATCAAAGAAGAGGCCTCGGATTTCTTCAAAACCCAAAACCCTGTCACCGTAGATGGGGTCAACGTGATGCCAAGTAGCGTGAAGGTGTCCCGTATCGCGGTGGGTGCTGAGGGGCTGCGCGTGCTACCGGATCAGGCACCTGCCGAGCGCACTACGATGCTTTTGGGGGCCGTGTTGTCCTATCCTCAAGACCGTCTGGCCAGTCAGGTTGACATGCATTGGCAATTGTTCCCTGATGGCGTTGATATCGTTCCCATCACACTCAGCGATCCGGCGGGTGGGGTCCCTTCGCAAATCTACAAAACAGATCCGAAAGTGAGGTGGACCAATCACCTGACGGCTTGGGAAGAGCCCCGCACCCAACCGGTCATTGTTAAAACCGCCGGGGCGGTGCCTCTGCCGTTTTTTGCATTTGGATTGGCCGTGATTTCCGTGATTTGCTTGCTGAGCGCGTGGAATTTGAAGTCTGCGCCACGGGGGCTGAGCTTCGGGTTGGCCGTTTTTTTTGCCGCGGCAGCCATTCTAACGTTTGCGATGAAAGGCTCTTTTCCCCGCCCTGAACCGGACGAGATCGCAACCCATCACGTCGCAAAAGGTATGTTGGACAATATTAACACGGCCCTGTTGGAGACGGACGCAGATGGAATTCAGGCCGCTCTAGCGCCGTTTGTGGATGAGTCCCACCGAGAGGATGTCAGTGCCGAGCTTCGCAGGGGACTATCGGTTACACTTCCATCTGGCGCTTCAGCGCTGGCAGAAGAAATTGAAGACTTGTTGGTTGAAAACCTAGCCCAAGGCCAGGGCAAAGACGATTTTCAGATCATCGCAAATTGGACGGCCCGTGTCAGCGGTGGACATTGGGGGCATTTGCACCGGCAGAACGTGAATTTTCGCGGGCTGATGGATGTATCAAGGCGCGGTGATCAATGGATGCTGGATGGCCTGACCGTGCTGACAGCCAAAAAGGAGGGTTGATATGCGACGTACTAAATTAGTTTTCGCCTTCCTTGCGATTGCCATGGTGTTTCTCACGGCAGACAGGTCCAGTGCTCACTTCAATCTGAATCAGAATGTAAGAGTGCATCATGTGGTGCGTTCTGAGAACGGTTTGGACGTATATCTTAGAATACCACTGTCCTATGTGGTCGCCGAATTGGTTGGACCAGAAGGGGTCGACGGCCTCCCGGTTCCTGCACCATATACCTACAACCAGATCGAGGATGGCGTAGTGATGCATTACGTCGATCAGGTTGAATTGCGCGACAATCCGGACGGGTTGGCGTTGCTTGCTGTTGGCGGGCTGGTTTTGTCTGTTGAGGGACAAGTACCAACGGCCTCCGTCATCGCCATGCGCTTGCATCCCTTGGGCTCGGAGCCTGGTTTTGCGACCCTGGCCGAGGCGAAAAACGCACTATCCGCCAAAGATGAGTTCCCTGCAGGCGACGAGACTTATGTGGGCGATGTGATGCTGGACCTGCACTTACGTTACGCGACCGGTCCGGTCGAAGATTACGCACTGTCGTACTCGTCTGATCCTGGACTAACAGGGCAAGAGGATACGGCTAACTTGATCTTGGATTACAACGGCGATCAAGTCCGCACCTATCGCGCAACAGGTTTAATGCACGAGCCGATCAGTGTGTCCGGATCAGCGACGGCAGCTGCTTCAACATTTGTGGTCGAAGGCATCCGACACATCATCGAAGGTCCAGATCACGTGTTGTTCGTGCTCTGTATGATTATCGGAGCGGTGAATCTGCACAGCCTGCTGGCGCGGGTAACAGGGTTTACGCTCGGCCATACGGTGACATTGATCCTGGGCTTTTTCGGAGTTGCCCCGAGCGGTGACTGGTTCATCCCCACGGTCGAACTGGCCATTGCTCTTTCGATCATTTACGCCGCCGTAATGGCCGTTCGGCCACCTGAGCGGAACCACGGTGACCTAAAGGCTTTTGCGATCACTTCGGGCATTGGCTTGCTGCATGGTTTCGGCTTTTCCTTCATGCTGCACCAGATCCTGCGCGTGGATGCGCCAAACGTATGGCACAGCCTTCTGGCCTTTAACGTAGGTGTCGAGATTGGGCAGTTGATGATCGTTCTATTGGTCTGGCCATTGGTTCTGATCTTGCGCAAGCAACCAGGCCGTATCTGGGTCGGTTCGCGTGCTGCCGTTGCTGCATGTGCGAGCCTTGTGGCTATGGTCTGGGTGGTTCAAAGGGCAGAGTTTTTCTTGTGACGGCCTGAACCGTTAAAATACCAACAATTCGATCGGCGTATCCTTTCTCATCTTGTCGTCCTTCTTGATCCGCTCCGCTGACTTACAAAAAGGAACGAACCAATTGACGGTTCCTCGCTAAGAGACCCCTTGCTTGTAGTTGAGGGTAAAGATGGCAGTGGACTTCCCGAAGCTAGTTTGACTTAATGCTGTTACAAAAAATCTTGTATTTACCAGCGCATGGCTGGATCTACCAAGGGGAGAACTATGAAATATTCATTGCTTGCATCATTTGTAGCAGTGTCCGCGCTGGCCGCGCCAATGCTACAAGCGGACACTCTGAGACTGCTGACATGGGGTGGTTACGCACCGGAAGACGTGATCGCGAAGTTCGAGGCCGAAACGGGCCATACGGTCGAGGTAACGACCTCGAATAATGAGGAAATGATTGCAAAACTACGCGCGACCAACGGTGGCGGGTTTGATCTGGCACAGCCCAGCCAAGACAGGATCACCAGCGCGCAGGAAGAATTTGGAATTTACAAACCAATCGACATGTCCCGTGTGAATGCTGATTTGTTCATTCCGTCGATGCTCAGCGCGACCGCGGGAAACACGACCTTTGATGGCGAGGTTTATGGCCTGCCGCATGTCTGGGGAACCAGTGGTCTGGTTGTGAACACGGCCGAAGCCGTAGATGTGACCGACTACACCGATTTGTGCGACGACGCGGTCGCAGGGAAGGTGTCTTACCGTCTCAAGCGCCCGACGCTGATCGGGTTTGCTTATTCCATGGGGCTCGATCCCTTTGCCGCTTATGGCGACACAGAAGCTTATCAAGGCATTCTGGATCAGGTCGAAGCGAAGCTGACGGAATGCAAGCCCAACGTGAAAACCTATTGGGGCGGTGGAGATGAGATCAAGAACCTGCTTCGTTCGGGTGAAGTCGTGGCGTCGATGGCGTGGGATACAGGCGGTTGGCAGCTGAACGCCGACAATCCAGACATCACTTTTGTTGCACCGGAAGCGGGCGCATTGGGCTGGATCGACACCTTCGTTTTGCCAGCACGCGGCCGGGCTGATGATGCGGCCTATGACTGGATCAACTTTGTGATGCAGCCCGAGATCGCGGCGATGATCACCAACACTGCAGGAAACTTCACGGCAGCTGTGGACGGCGATGCGGGCGTCAACGAGGATCTTAAGGCTCGTTATCAGGGCAGCTTTGATCAGGAAGCGATTGATAACATCAAATGGTACCCACCTGTGCCAGCTGGCCTTGAGGCACTCGAAGGAGCGACTCTGGACAGGATCAACGCAGCAAACTAATGCTGTGACACCGGCCAAAAGGGGGCACCTTCGGGTGCCCCTTTACACTTGGGAGTTTGCAATTTGACGAATACGGGTCCTGATCTTGAATGTCGTGATCTGATCAAGGATTTCGACACGTTCCGCGCTGTCGACCATGTCAGTTTTGATGTGCCGCAAGGCTCTTTCTTTTCCATCCTCGGCCCTTCGGGATGCGGCAAGACAACCTTGTTGCGCATGATCGCTGGCTTTCAGACACCGTCAGCCGGAGATTTGCTGATTAAAGGGCATTCCATGATAGGAGTGCCGCCGAACAAACGTCCGGTATCCATGGTATTCCAACACCTTGCGCTTTTTCCAACGATGAACATCGGGGACAATGTAGGATTTGGATTGCGCCAACGCGGCATCTCGAAGTCAGAGATCAAAACACGTGTGGAAAAGGTGCTCGATCGTGTCGGATTGCCGAACGTGGCCGAACGCCGGGTCGATCAACTGTCCGGCGGACAAAAACAGCGAGTCGCGATTGCTCGGTGTATGGTTCTTGAGCCAGATGTGCTGTTGCTGGACGAACCGCTGGGCGCGCTGGACTTGAAGCTGCGCGAGCATATGAAGGTGGAGCTTAAGGCTCTGCAGTCGGCCTTTAACACGACCTTTGTGTATATCACTCACGACCAATCTGAGGCGTTGGTGATGAGTGACAATATCGCGGTTATGAACCATGGAAGGTTCGAACAGATCGGTACACCGCATGACGTCTATCACGCGCCGGACACAGCGTTTGTTGCCGGATTTGTCGGGGACGCCAACAAGATATCTGCTCGAGTCGTTGCGACAGACGAAACGACCTTGACGCTCAAAGCTGATGGCGGCTCGGACATTCGTGTCGCTGTCGGTCGGGATCAGTTGCCAACGGGACAGAAGGTTCAAGTCTTTCTAAGGCCCGAAGCCATTGAATTGCTGCCAAACGGAGCCGACACAGACGGGGTGTCGAACGTTAGCCCCGGCATTGTTGAGAATGTCCTTTTCAACGGAGCCAACAGCATGGTTACCGTGAAAGGAACGGATGGCGTCAGTTGGAAGGCGGCTCTACCGCAAACCGGTGATTTTGCCTCCCTGCAAAAGGGTGATGCGGTACGCACCCGTTGGCAACCGACGCGAGCGCGGTGTTATCCCGTGGCGGAGGGCTGAGCCATGGTATCCGATACCTCGCGACTGGGTCTCTATCTGCTGCTGGCGCCGATCCTGTTGTGGTTGACCGTGCTGATCATCCTGCCGCATGTCGGCCTGTTCTTCGTGTCTATTAGCGAGAAGATTGGACCGCGTGAATACGAAACAGGTTTTGCCAATTATGCGGCCTTTTTCACCGAACCGCTCTACTGGCGCACTTTTGCGCGGACCGCGATCATGTCGGTTCTGGCCACGGCATTGACGTTGATCCTTGGGTTTCCGATTGCCTATTACATCGCCAAGCTCACCAAAGGGCGCACCAAGACAACGCTTTTTTTGATGTGCATGATTCCGTTTTGGGTCTCAGAACTGGTGCGAACCTTTGGCTGGATGATCCTGCTGCGGGAAACGGGCGTGTTTTCAAATGTCCTCCAATACCTCGGGCTGGTTTCAGGACCGGTCGAGATGCTGTATAACGATGCCGCCATCATGGTGGGGCTCGTCTACACGTCGATCCTGTTCATGGTTGTCCCGTTGGTCACCACTCTGGACAGCCTAGACGACAGCTTGATCGAAGCGGGTTACGACTTGGGCGGAACAAGCACATCCATCATGCGAGAGATCGTGATCCCTCACGCCATGCCTGGAATTGTATCGGGTTGCATCGTCGTCTTCATGCTGTCCCTAGGCAACTATCTGACTCCAATCCTTCTGGGCGGGAAAGACAGTCTTTGGTTCACTGGTATGATCTATACCCAGTTCATTACCCGGTTTAATTGGGAGTTGGGTTCCGCCTTCGGCTTCCTGTTGCTGGCGCTTTCGTCACTTGTCGTGTTTCTTGGTCTGAAACTGTCCGGCCAATCGCTTTCCGAGACAATGGGGCGCTCATGATACCTAGCATTCCCCAACCCGCTTTCACCAAGCTGTGCTACCGCGCCTATGTTGCGGTTTTCTTCGTTTACCTTGCTCTGCCGCTGGCGGTTGTCTGCCTCTTTGCTTTTAATGACAGCGTTTTCCCGTCTTTGCCGTGGGAAGGTTTCACGCTTGCATGGTTCTTTGGCACCGATGCACCGTTCATAGGCGTTTTCAATGAGCGCTCGATCATGCGATCAATCGGTACGTCCGCTTTTGTTGCGGTCTGGGTTTCCGGGCTTTCCGTCGCAGTCGGCACCTGCAACGCGTTTCTGTTCGTGCGTCACGATTTCCCCGGCAAGGGGTTCCTCTATATGCTCATGCTGTTGCCTCTGATCATTCCCGGAGTGATCCTTGGCATCTCGATCCTCGTCTTTTCCAGTTCCTTGGCAAATACTCTGGAAGATGCGACGGGCCTTTGGTTTGACGGGCTCAGGCCAGGTCTGATCCTTGTGATCCTTGGGCAGTTTTCGTTCATCACCACTTTTGCGACCCTTGTCATCTCGGCTCGCCTGCAGAAATTCGATCCCAGTCTTGAAGAGGCAGCATTGAACCTCGGGGCCAGCAAATGGGGCGCGGTCCGGCAGATCACCCTTCCGTTTCTGCTGCCGGCAATTGTCGCCTCGGCTGTGGTTGCAATGTTGATGAGTTTCGAGAACTTCAACACCACATTGATGCTGGTGGGCTCGGAGTCACCGCTGACGATCACGATGTTCGACAAGCTAAAGCAGGGCTCGACGCCGGTACTTAACGCTGTGTCTCTGCTGTTAATAGTCGTGTCGGCCGTTCTAGGGTTACTGTCATTGCTCTTTCAGAAGTCTGGGTCCAATAAGAACTGAACCTGAATTCTTGTGGAGAACGTAAGACCGTTACCCGTTCGACGAGCGGCGCTATTGCATCAACGGTATACGTTCAATGGCGGGGATGGGTCGAATGGGATCGTTAGGTGGGCGCGCGCTGACCTAAGCAGATTTGTCTCCCAAAAATGAAAAACAAGTTTTGACTACCTGGAAACACACCATCAGTTGTTTAAGGAGATGATGATCACCCGAAAGTGAAACGCAGTGTGATCCTGCGCATCGCTTACACTGCAGTATCATGGCCGCTGGCAAAAGTGGCGGAGAGACAGGGATTCGAACCCTGGGTGGGCTTGCACCCACAACGGTTTTCGAGACCGCCCCGTTCGACCACTCCGGCACCTCTCCGCGGGGGTCTGTGAGGGGGGGATTTAGTGAGGAACGCGCGGGGGTGCAAGCAGAAAATTCCCGAAAATTACCAAGACTGGATTTTCCATTGCCAGACGGCTCAAATCGCCTAGGCTTTGAAGTATGACTTATCACATTCGCCGCGTCGCTCTTTCCTTTTCCGTCTTGCTGATCGCGCTGGTCATGATGCCCGTGATATCCTCGGCTGCTGGGCGCGACCGGATTGAGGCTTTTCTGACAACAACCGGTTTCGACGTCGCGCTAGAGAGTATAGCGCTGGCTTCGGCTTCGGCGCCCTCGATGCTGGGAATCGATCCAGAAGGGTTCGGCTCAGACTGGACACGACTGACGGAAGAAGTCTTCGATACTGAAGACATGCACCAAATCGCCGTGACCATTCTGGAACAGACGCTCAGCGATGAAGCGTTGAACCACGCGGTGGAATTTTATGCCTCGGACTTGGGGCAGCGGTTGGTTGAGGCTGAAAATGCCTCGCATCTGATCGAGGATGAAGACGCCAAGCAGCAGGAGGGGCAGGAGATCGTCGCCGACCTGATCAAAAATGGTTCACAACGTGTTGAGAGCCTCAAGCGAATGAACGCGGCCATTGATTCTAGCGGGACGGCACTGCGGGCCTTACAGGAAATTCAGTTGCGGTTTCTGCTGGCTGCGAGTGCTTCGGGTGTGATTGACCTGCAGTTGGATGCTGAGGAACTGCGCCAGATGATGAAACGGAACGAAACCGGCATGCGCCAGGCGCTTCAATTGTCCGCGCTTGCTGGGGCCGCCTACACTTATCAGGATTTCTCGGACGACGACGTGATCGCTTATGCCGAAGCACTGGAACAGCCGCTGATGCAAGAGGTCTATGAATTGCTGAATGCGATTCAGTACGAAATCATGGCAATGAAGTTCGAAGATTTGGCGACGAGGATGGCGGAACTGCATCCAGCCCAGGACATATGATGCGTCTTTTTGCAGCCATTGCAGCCTTTTGTTTGTGGGCCTTGCCGTTACAGGCTGATGAAAAAGTCGAACGCTTGATGCAAGCCCTACAGATTGAAGAAATCATCGACATCTTGCGGGACGAAGGAAGCGCACTGGGGCAGGAGCTTCAAGAGAACTTTTTGAGTGACAATGGCGGCCCGGTGTTTCTGGAGCAGGTTGATCGGATTTATGCTGCGGACAAGATGCACGAGCATGTTGAGCTGGTGTTTGAAGAAACCCTCACCGACAGCCAGCTTGATCGCGCCATCCTGTTTTTCGAAAGCGATTTGGGTCAAACCATCGTATCACTTGAAATCTCGGCCCGTGTGGCACTTTCTGATGACGCAATCGAAGACATGGCTGAGGAGGCTTACAAGAAAGGCGATCGAGAGTCCCAACTCTACCGGTTGGTAGATGAGTATATTGAGGTCAACAATCTCGTCGATGAGAACGTTCAGAATGCCATTAGCGCGGATTACAGTTTTTTTCGCGGGTTGAATCTGGGCGTCGGAATCGATGATGTCGAGTTGCTCGCACAAATTCTCTCACAAAAAGACAGCGTGACCGAGGAAACCCGGACGTGGTTGTATTCATTCTTTTTGCTGGCCTATCAGCCTTTGAACGATGCACAGATGCGGGAGAACATAGCATTTTCCCGAACCGATACGGGACGGGCGATCAATGACGCATTGTTTGAAAGCTTTGACCGGATGTTCGATTCGATTTATTTCCAGCTTGGCCAGGCGGTCGCTCAAGTTTTAAAAGGGTCGGACCTCTAGGTCGGCATTTCATGTTGACATTCGCTTGTAATCTTTGGATAAGCGCGCATCCCGGCCGGAATCCCCGCGCCGGGTCTCGTTATTATTGACCCATCGGGCTTGCCCTGCGGGTCCTCACACAGCCCGAAAAGGGCGCGCTGTTCGAGGTGGCTTTCAATTCTGTTGGAGCCAAAACGCCCGAAAGGGGACCACAGAACGCGGTTTGGAAAAGGAAAGACGCATGTTTGCGGTCCTCAAGACTGGCGGCAAGCAGTACAAGGTTCAGGCGGGCGATGTGCTCCGTGTTGAAAAACTGGCTGCCGACGCAGGTGAAAAAGTTCAATTCAACGATGTTCTGATGCTGGGCGGTGACGCTCCGGTTGTTGGCGCACCTTTCGTTGAAGGCGCAGGCGTACAGGCCGAAGTGATCGAACAGGTCAAAGGTGACAAGGTCATCAAGTTCGTCAAGCGTCGTCGTAAGCACAGCTCGAAGCGTACCGTTGGCCACCGTCAGAAACTGACTCTGGTCAAAATCACCGACATCCTGGCATCGGGCGCTGACAAATCTGGCATCAAAGCTGCAACCGGTTCGGCTCTGGCTGGCGAAGCGGCACCTGCTGCAAAGCCTGCCAAGAAAGCTGAAGCCAAAGCAGAGGCACCCGCCGCTGCTGCCGCTGACGATCTGACCAAGCTGAACGGTGTCGGCCCCGCCGCTGCCAAGAAGCTGGCTGAAGCCGGTATCGAGAGCTTTGCCGCTCTGGCCGCCTTGTCGGACGAGCAGATTGCTGCTATCGACACCATCAAAGTGAAACCCGAATGGGTTGAGCAAGCCAAAGAGCTGGCTCAAGGCTAAGGAGAGAGAGAATGGCACATAAGAAAGCTGGCGGTTCCTCCCGTAACGGTCGCGACTCAGCTGGTCGCCGCCTTGGCGTGAAACTGTATGGTGGCCAGGCAGCCATCGCAGGCAACATCATCGTGCGTCAGCGCGGCACCAAGTTCTGGCCGGGCGAAGGCGTAGGCATGGGCAAAGATCACACCATCTTTGCAACTGTTGATGGCGCCGTGAAGTTCCACAAGGGACTCAAGAACCGCACCTTTATTTCGGTCCTGCCAGTGGCGGAGGCCGCAGAGTAAGCCGAAACCCGTAAGGTTTGAAAAATTCCAGGGGGACCGGCAGAAAATGCCGGTCCCCTTTCTCGTTTTAACGCAGTTTTGATCAATGGCTCCGATGACAAGCGCAGCAAGCATAGTCCCCTCCCTGATTCAGGGAAGGATCGCCCACGCGGTTGAAGAACGTCTTGGCCGCAAATATCTGATGTGGACGTTATTTGGTTTTGCTTTTACGTCCATAATTTACGTGTTGTTCGGAGGAGGAACGCACTCATGAAACTTGAGACAATAATAAACCAGCCGGTCATTGAAACCGAGCGGTTCGACCTGCGCCCGCTGCGTCGGTCGGATATGGGTCTCATTGAACATTATGCAGGTGATGAGCGCGTGGCGCGCATGACGACATCGATCCCGCATCCTTTGCCGCCCGGCTCGATTGAGGCCTTTGTTACCCGTTCGATGGCCGAAGACCGCGACGAGGACGTATGGGCGATGGATGCCACCAAAGATGGCGGACCCGAGCTGATCGGCCTGATCTCGCTGACCCGTCTCGATCGCAATCAGACCGAAGTCGGCTATTGGGTCGCGCCGGTCTATTGGAATACTGGTATTGCGTCACTGGCGGTGGAAACACTGGTCAATGCTAACCCGCTGGAAAACGCGACGATGTTTGCCAGCGTGTTTCAGGACAATCCGGCCTCGGCGCGGGTACTAACCCATTGCGGGTTTGAATATCTGGGTGACGCTGAAAGCTATTCGGTGGCGCGCGACGCAAACGTGCCCACCTGGACCTATAGTAAAAAACTCTGACTTGTGGCCGATGGGGCCTTTGCAGTAGGGGACACACATGAAATTTCTCGATCTTGCAAAGGTCTACATCCGGTCCGGGGCCGGCGGTAGCGGCTGCGTCAGCTTCCGACGCGAAAAATACATCGAATATGGCGGACCCGATGGTGGGGACGGCGGTAAAGGTGGCTCGGTCTGGGCCGAGGTTGTGGACGGGCTGAACACCCTGATCGACTTCCGCTATCAGCAGCACTTCTTCGCCAAGAACGGCCAGCCCGGTCGTGGTCAGCAACGGACCGGAAAGGACGGCGACGATATCGTCCTGCGCGTGCCTGTGGGCACCGAAATTCTCGATGAGGACGAAGAAACCGTCATCTGTGACCTGACCGAGGTTGGTCAGCGCGTATTGCTGGCCAAAGGCGGCAATGGCGGCTTTGGCAACCTGCACTTCAAATCTGCGACAAATCAGGCCCCTCGACGCGCCAATCCGGGGCAAGCGGGGATCGACCGCACTATCTGGTTGCGGCTGAAACTGATCGCCGATGTGGGTCTGTTGGGCATGCCCAATGCGGGCAAGTCGACCTTTCTGGCCGCTACGTCCAACGCTCGGCCCAAGATTGCGGACTATCCGTTCACGACCCTGCACCCCAATCTGGGCGTTGTGGGCGTCGATAACGTGGAATTCGTTGTGGCCGACATCCCCGGCCTGATCGAAGGCGCGCATGAAGGCCGCGGTATTGGTGACCGTTTCTTGGGTCATGTCGAACGCTGCGCGGTACTGCTGCATCTGGTCGATGGTACGTCAGAGACCGTGGCTGAAGACTATCGGACTATTATCCACGAGCTTGAAGCGTATGGTGGCGAATTGGCTGAAAAGCCGCGCATCACAGTGCTTAACAAAGTCGACGCACTGGATGATGAAGAGCGCGATCTGGCCAAGGCTGAGCTGGAAGAGGCCGTCGGCGGCCCCGTCATGACTATGTCGGGCGTGGCCCATCTTGGCGTAACTGAAGTGCTTCGAGCGCTTCGTACGCAAATCGACGAAGACCGCTTACGGCAAAAGCCCGTTGAGGAGACGAAGACGTGGCAACCCTGACCTCCGCCAAACGACTGGTGGTCAAGATCGGATCCGCACTCTTGGTGGATGGGAATACAGGCCTGTTGCGTTCGGACTGGCTTCATTCTCTGGCGCAAGACGTAGCGTGGTTAAAAGGGCAGGGGACGGATGTCATTCTTGTCTCGTCCGGGTCCATCGCTTTGGGGCGCGGAGTGTTGGGGTTACCAATGGAAACATTGGCACTCGAAAAATCTCAGGCTGCTGCTGCTGTGGGACAAATTCGACTGGCTCGCGCCTATGAAGAAGCGCTCACACCGCATAAGATCACCACGGCTCAGGTTCTGGTAACGCTGGAAGACAGCGCCGACCGCCGCCGTTATCTGAACTCGCGCGCCACTTTGGAGACGTTATTGAGCCTTGGCGTGGTTCCGATTGTCAACGAAAATGATACAGTCGCGACTGATGAAATCCGATACGGAGACAATGACCGTCTGGCGGCGCAAATTGCCGTGACAATCGGTGCGGATCAGTTGATTTTGCTGTCGGACGTGGATGGGTTCTATACTGGCAACCCGAATGAGGATGCCTCGGCGACGCGGTACGATGTGATCGAAAACATCACCCCTGAAATCGAAGAAATGGCAGGCGATGCCGGGTCTGGCCTTTCAAAAGGGGGGATGAAGACCAAACTGCTGGCGGCTAAGATGGCTACTGCCGCAGGATGTGACATGGCGATCACCGAAGGTTCACCCTTGAACCCACTAAAAACACTTGAGAATGGCGCGAACTGCACCTGGTTCACGGCAACACTTGACCCGCATGCGGCACGGAAACGCTGGATTTCGGCCATGAAGCCGCGCGGTGAAATCGTGGTGGATGCAGGCGCGGCCCGGGCACTTGGCAACGGTAAAAGCCTGTTGCCTGCGGGAATTGTCGAAGTGACCGGAGATTTTGGTCGAGGCGATCCTGTCGCCATTCTTGACCCGGCCTCGCGACGTTTGGCGCAAGGCCTCAGCCGGTACACCGCACAAGAGGCGGATGCGATCAAGGGCCGTAAGTCGTCGGAAATCGAGGCGACTTTGGGATATCCAGGTCGCGCCGTTTTAATCCACCGAGACGATTTGGCGCTGTAAACGCGCAATGATAAAACACCAATAGACCGACCGAAAGGCACATGAGATGAAGGATTTCGACAGCATTCCCACCTTGATGGCCGATCTTGGAAAACGCGCCAAGGCGGCCTCGGCCGATCTGGCCTTTGCCAGTGCCGAGCGCAAGCACGCCGCCCTAATCGCGGCCGCTGATGCGGTTTGGGAAAACCGGGCCAACATAATCAAGGCCAACAAGAAGGACCTAGAGTTCGGCCGTGAGAAAGGCCTAAGCCCGGCAATGATGGACCGCCTGATGCTGGATGAAGCACGCATTCAGGGAATGGTTGACGGGCTGCGCACTGTGGCCGATCAGGCCGATCCGGTTGGCGAGGTGCTGGCGGAGTGGGATATGGCTTCGGGGCTGAATATCCAACGGGTACGCACGCCTTTGGGTGTGATCGGTGTGATCTATGAAAGCCGCCCCAATGTGACTGCGGACGCCGGGGCGCTCTGCCTGAAATCTGGCAATGCGGTGATCCTGCGCGGTGGGTCCGAAAGCTTTCACTCCTCCGATGCCATTCACGCTTGTCTGGTTGAGGGGCTGAAGGCCGCGAACCTGCCCGAAGACGCGATCCAACTGGTGCCCACGCGAGACCGTGCCGCAGTTCAGGAGTTGCTGACCCTGACGGACTATGTCGATGTCATCGTCCCGCGCGGAGGCAAAGGTCTGGTTGGGTTGGTGCAGCGTGAAGCTCGTGTTCCTGTCTTTGCCCATCTGGAAGGCATCGTGCACATTTACATCGACAAGGCTGCCGATCCTCAGAAAACACTGGATGTGGTGCTGAATGCCAAGAACCGGCGCACCGGGATCTGTGGCGCTGCCGAGTGCCTGCTGATCCATCAGGACGTGGCCGAGACTCTGGGGCGAGACGTTATCGCCGCTCTGCAGGCCGCGGGCGTAGAGGTTCACGCTGAAGGAACGCTGGCCGTCGAGGGCACTATTGCAGCTACAGCCGACGACTGGGGCAAGGAATATCTCGACAGCATCATCGCCGCAAAGCCGGTGGCAGACATCGACGCGGCGATTGCGCATATCCGTCAGTATGGATCGAACCATACCGACTGCATCATGACCGAAGATGAGGATGCCGCCGCTCGGTTCTTTGAACGGCTGGACAGCGCGATCCTGATGCACAACGCTTCAACCCAATTCGCCGATGGCGGAGAGTTTGGAATGGGCGCTGAGATCGGAATCGCCACAGGCAAGATGCACGCGCGAGGCCCAGTGGGCGCGGCGCAGCTGACCAGCTTCAAGTATCTCGTGCGCGGGAACGGGACGACCCGGTCTTAAAACCGGATTAGAACGCGGGTTGAGGCTGTCTCCGTCGCAACCCGCCGCCCTAGGGAAGCCGCCGTCTCGGGCAGGAGGGCGAATTGTACCTGTGCCGGCGTGACCTTGTTGGCAAAACGTCCCTTGGGAAGATTTTTCCATAGATCACTGTCGATATTCAGCTTGTCGGCCGATCCGGAGACGGTCCAGTTTTCACCAACATGGTCAATCGTGACCTCGCCTCCGAACGGCATCGCGCTTTCGCAGCACATCAGAGCCAGAAATGCCAGTTTGACTTGGTTGCGTGGCACTGGCTCAGTCAAGTGCCAGTTGACGCGAACACGACCCGCGCGCTCGACATCTCTTAGCAATTCAGACACCTCGGTCCGGCCCAACGGCTGATCACTGGCTGACCCGAAAGCCACGCGAAAAAACCGAATACGCGCGCCCGCGCTGCCGACACTGCCCGAGATCAGTTCCATTTCAGGACCTTGCATCGAGCCAACCATCTCAAGCAGTTCCAAACCGTTGGTGATCGCGCCAATTGGACTGATCAGATCGTGACAGATCCGGGAACCGATCAACTCGGCCAGGTTGACTGTGGTGTCGCTCATGCGTACCTCCTGCTGCATCTGCCGTCGGACCGGAGCCCTCGCATGACAGACCTCAATGCTATTCTTGCACCGGGCATGTATGTCCGCCACCCCGATTTCCCTGACTGGGGGGTTGGACAAGTACAGTCCAACATCGGAGGCAAAATCACCGTGAACTTTCGCGAGCAGGGGAAAGTGGTGATTGACGGAACACGCATCGCCCTGATGCCAGTCTTTGATCCGTGAAACTGGTTTAGGAAAGGTTAACACCCTCGCATATCCGCTCTTGTTGCCATCCCCCTGGAAACTGCGGTATCAGCGCGCAAACAAGAACGGAACCAGCAATGCCGGATGCAGGCCCTTCCTTTACCGTCAAACTCGCCGAGACCGGGGACGAACTGCGCGCGGTGCAACGGCTGCGCTATGACGTGTTTGTCCGCGAATTGGGGGGCGGCGGAGAAATGGTCGATCACGAGGCCGGGTTGGAACAAGACAAGTTCGATCCATACTTTGATCACATGCTGGCAATTGACAACCTGACGAACGAAATTATTGGTGTTTACAGGCTGTTACCGGGCGAACGTGCAGCAGAATTGGGGCAGTTCTACTCAGAGGATGAATACGATCTGACCGTCCTGAAACAAAGCGGTCGCAAGCTGTTGGAACTGGGGCGATCCTGCCTGCATCCCAACTATCGCGGCGGGACCGCGATGTATCATCTTTGGAACGGATTGGCCGCCTATGTCACCGAGCGCGAATTCGAAGTTCTGTTCGGCGTTGCCAGCTTTCACGGTACGGATATCCAGGAATTGGCACAGCCTTTGTCGATGCTGCATCACAACCATTTAGCGCCACCGGACTTGCGGGTGAGGGCGCAGCCCGAGGTCTTTGCACCCATGGACCTTGTTGCTCCTGAAGACCTCAATCGCCGTGCCGCGATGGTGCAGGTTCCGGCTCTGATCAAGGCCTATTTGCGCCTTGGTGGTTTCGTGGGCGAGGGCGCGTTCATTGACCACGCCTTCAACACGACCGATGTGTGTTTGATCCTCGATACCGCCCGCATGAACGAGCGGCAGAGACGTATTTATAGTGGGGCATAAATCGGTGAACCAGCCGCTCTGGAATACTGAGGATACATCGGACCCGGTTGAGCTGGGATTGATTGGCTGGTGTCTGGTTGTGCTGCGCGGACTGCCCCTGGCCGTTCTGGTTTTTGGCGGATTGATCGTCTTGCTCACCCTACGCCTGTTAGAACGCCCATTATTCGGTGTCCGCCGCCCCGTCACACCTTTCATAACTCAATTTGTCTGCCGCAACGCGTTCCGAATTCTCGGAATGGGATTTCGGACCTCGGGTACATTGATGCAGGAGCGCGGTGCAGTTGTCGCGAACCACACCTCTTGGCTGGACATCTTCGCCTTGAACGCGCGGAAACGCGTTTATTTCGTATCCAAGGCCGAGGTCGCGAAATGGCCCGGTATCGGCTGGCTGGCCCGTGCGACTGGGACGGTGTTCATCGAGCGCGACCGTAAGAAGGCCCGCGAACAGACGAAACTGTTCGAGGAACGTCTGCGAGCCGGACACAAACTGTTGTTCTTTCCAGAAGGCACATCAACCGACGGCCTGAGGGTTTTGCCATTTAAAACAACGCTTTTTGCGGCATTCTTTACAGATGAATTGCGTGATTTCATGTATGTGCAGCCGGTTTCGGTTGTGTTCCACGCTCCCCAAGGCCAACCCGCCCGGTTCTACGGCTGGTGGGGCGATATGGATTTTGGTCCGCACCTGCTCAAGACACTTGCCGCGCGGCGGCAGGGCTCTGTCGAACTGATCTATCACAGCCCGGCCAAGGTCAGCGATTTTGCGAACCGCAAGGCTCTGGCCGCACATTGTGAAGAAGCCGTGCGTCATGCGCATAGCTTGGCGCGGCTATCATAGATCGGTGTGATATTCACATTTTGTGGTGAAAAATCACAAAAAATGGTGATTTTTCCCTTGTAGGGTGAACTCTGCTGCCGTATACGCGCGCCATTCAAACCCGCAGGCGGGGTTTGGGCTTTTTGAGGGAGACATCCTCATCAAGACCGCCGGTTGGAGCATCCGCTTCTTTCACCCCCGCCAAGGCGTAAACCGGAAAAGGAAAATAGCATGGCTCTTCCCGAGTTCACCATGCGTCAGCTGCTGGAAGCTGGCGTTCACTTTGGTCACCAGACACAGCGTTGGAATCCCCGCATGGGCCCGTTCATCTACGGCTCGCGCAATGGTATCCACATCATGGACCTGACCCAGACCGTTCCGATGCTGGACCAGGCTCTGCAGGCCGTTCGCGACACCGTCGCAAAAGGTGGCCGCGTTCTGTTCGTTGGTACCAAGCGTCAGGCAGCTCAGCCAATCGCAGATGCCGCAGAAAAGTCGGCTCAGTACTACATGAACCACCGCTGGCTGGGCGGCACCCTGACCAACTGGAAAACCGTTTCCCAGTCGATCAACCGTCTGAACCAGATCGACGAAGCCATGGAATCGGGCGCTGAAGGCCTGACCAAAAAAGAGCGTCTGGGCATGGAGCGTGACCAGTCCAAGCTACAGGCTTCGCTGGGCGGTATCCGCGAGATGGGCGGCGTTCCGGATCTGCTGTTCGTCATCGACGTCAAGAAAGAAGCATTGGCCATCGCCGAAGCCAACAAGCTGGGTATCCCGGTTGTGGCTGTTGTCGACACCAACTGCTCGCCTGACGGTGTTGACTACATCATCCCCGGCAACGACGACGCAGCGCGCGCAATCGCTCTGTATTGCGATCTGGCCGCACGTGCCGCGCTGGACGGCATGACCGCTCAGATGGGCGCAGCAGGCGTTGACCTCGGCGCGTTCGAAGAAGCACCGGTTGAAGAAGTCGTTGCGGAAGAGCCCGTTGCAGAAGAAGCCGCACCGGAAGCCAAAGCCGAAGCGTAAGCTGCCCGTCACGTAAATGACATATGGGGCAGGGTAGACCTGCCCCAATTCCGTTTGAATTGAGGAGAGCCTAAAGATGGCAATCACAGCAGCAATGGTTAAAGAACTGCGCGACTCGACCGGCGCAGGCATGATGGACGCAAAGAAAGCGCTGACCGAAACCGGCGGCAACATGGACGAAGCCGTTGACTGGCTGCGCACCAAGGGCTTGGCCAAAGCGGCCAAGAAATCCGGCCGCACCGCAGCCGAAGGTCTGGTCGCTGTTCACGTCGAAGGCGGCAACGGTGTTGCTGTTGAGGTGAACTCGGAAACCGACTTTGTTGCGAAAAACGCCGAGTTCCAAGAAATGGTCGGTAAAATCGCTTACGCTGCTGAAGGCGTCGACAATGTCGAGGCGCTGCTGGCTGCTGATCTGGGTGGTAAATCTGTTGCAGACACCCTGACCGATAAAATCGCCACCATTGGTGAAAACATGTCGGTTCGCCGCATGGCTAAACTGTCGGGCGACACCGTTGTGTCCTACGTCCACAACGCAGCCACCAACGGCATGGGCAAAATCGGCGTTCTGGTTGCTCTGTCGGGTGGCGACGAAGCGATCGGCAAGCAGGTTGCGATGCATATCGCAGCTGTGAACCCCGCTGCTCTGTCCGAAGCGGACATGGACCCGACGGTTGTCGAGAAGGAAAAGCAAGTTCAGATGGACATCGCCCGTGAATCCGGCAAGCCGGAGCAGGTGATCGAAAAGATGATCGAAGGCCGCATGAAGAAATTCGTTGCCGAGTCGACCCTGCTGAACCAGCAGTTCGTTGTGAACCCTGACCTGACCGTTGAAGCAGCGGCCAAAGAGGCAGGCGCAACCATCACCGGCTTCATCCGTCTGGAAGTTGGCGAAGGCATCGTTGTTGAAAAAGAAGACTTCGCAGCCGAAGTTGCCAAAGCCGCTCAGGGCTAATCAGGTTCTCCCGGGCCAACAGGACCCGGGACACCATCAGAAGCCGGTTGCGCGATGCGTGACCGGCTTTTTTTGTGGGTCTGCATATGGCGGAATCGAAAAAGGACGCTCACGCGTCCAACGAAAGAGTATGAGGGGCCCCGCATGATGGGGATGGTCGAGGCCCCCCAAATTTCCGGCAACCAGACGCGGACAAATAGACGCCTAGATGTCAGAGCGATTGGAGAGCCCTGTTATTGCAAAGATCCAACCAAATGTTCCCTGGCTAAAGCCACCACTCACGGAACAATATCACTTTGCAACTACGGTCTTGGATTCGAAAGTCATGATTTCCTTACCTAGGGTAAATTGACGCAAGTTGGCGTCAATCTGCGACGCTTATACCTCCATGACGAACATCTGATTTTGCAATGATGCCTTCAGGACAGCCTGTGCTGTGGTTTCCACCGAAAGAGATTCTCGTGCGAGTCGCAGATGCTTCTCAACTGTTGCCGCAGTTAGCCCCATCAACAGTGCGATATCCTGAGTCGTTTTCCCGTCTCCGACCCATTGAAGCGCCTCTCGCTGGCGTTTGGTCAGAGCCCGGTTAGGGGCATTGTAGGGCAGGGTGAGGATCTTAAGATGCGCCATATTGTTCATCAACAATATATCGTCGCCGTGTTCGGCCCACATTGAATCGACTTCTGCTTGGGTTGTCGCATTCCCGGCAGACAGCGAAATCGCTCCTTTTGACCTCATCGAGACTGAAGTGAAACTTACGGTATAGCCGCAGGCAACTCCATGTGATTTGTTGAATTCAAGAACTTGCAGTTCTTGCGCTGTCAGTTTTCCGTTGGACACCATATTCTGAGCGACGCTCCAACTGGCGGCACCCTCGTTATACAACGCCCATTTCAGCATCGGAGCATGAAAATAAAGACCATCTCGCAGGAAACCGTCTAAGTAAGGCTTTTCGTGATTGGTCAGGATGAGAAAATCCTCGGGGTCTCCGAGGGACGTTTCAGTGCGGAATTGCGTGTGGCCGTAAATAAGGCGGTCAAAACCGTACTCTGCCATCTGGCGGCAATGGGCATCCCAAAGCTCTTCCAGAGTTTTAGTGTAGCTAAGAAAATGTAGGTATTCGCTCAGCTTCATGCAGTGGACTCAGATTTCAGATGCGCCGACAGAGCGTCCAATGCCAAAACATACCCCTGGGCTCCAAAACCGCAAATCTGACCGACAGCAACTTTGGAAATATAGGAGACGTGTCGGAATGATTCACGCGCGTGGATATTGGACAGGTGGACCTCGATCACCGGCAGTTCAACGGAAGCGATCGCGTCCATAAGTGCGATGGATGTATGCGTAAACGCTCCCGCGTTCAGAACAATGCCATCCTGTTCACTTCTGGCTGCGTGGATCGCATCGATCAGGGCACCTTCATGGTTGGATTGAAGGCACGAAACCTCGATACCTATGGAGGCCCCATGGCTTACACATAGATTTTCCACCATCTCTAAAGTGGTGTTGCCATAAACTTCGGGCTGGCGAGTGCCCAGAAGATTTAGGTTCGGGCCGTTTAAAATCAGAGCTTTATGCATTAGTTCACTGTCCACATAACATGTTCATAAACACGAATGGGTGGCCATGTCCACCGAACAACGCGCGCATGGGGCGAGTGGTAACGTTTTCGTTAGTGGCTTTAGATCTTTGCGGGCATTGTGACCAAGGTTTTTCCAAGCGCGGAACGCCTTGTCCGATGGGTCAGCGCTTCACCTGCGCGATCCAGCGAATAGCTTGCACTAATCTGCGGTTTGATCTGAGAGTCGCAGTACAACCCAATCAATTCACTGATATTTTTCTCGTGTCCAGCAGGATCATGAAAAACCGATGCGCCCCAGAAAACTCCAACAATCTGACACCCCTTCAAAAGCGGCAGATTCAGCGGGATTTTAGGAATGCCCGCAGGGAAACCAACCACGAGATACCGACCATTCCAAGCAATGCTACGGAGAGCCGGCTCGGCATAGTTTCCACCGACTGCATCATAGACCACGTTTACACCGAGCGGGCCAGCCAGTGACTTGATTTCGTTGGCAAACGTCTTCTGACCTTCTTTGTCTATTTCCTGGGCGTAAAGCAGCGTTTCATCAGCACCCAAGCTCCGACAAAATTCTGCTTTGTCCTGTGAGGAAACCGCAGCGATCACTCGCGCACCCATGGTTTTTCCCAACTCAACGGCAGCCGATCCAACCCCGCCAGCGGCACCAAGCACCAGCAAGGTCTCGTCAGGCCGCAACGCTGCGCGGTCCTTCAGGGCGTGATACGAGGTGCCGTAGGTAAAGATGAAACAGGCTGCGTCCTCGAACGGCATGGTTGCCGGAAACTTTATGGCTGTTGCGGCGGGAAGCGTCACATGCGTGGCAAACCCTCCGTGCCCAGTCAAAGCCATAACACGATCACCAATTTCAAAGCCCGTGACGCCATCTCCGATAGCAAGAACTTCCCCAGCGATTTCGCCGCCCGGCGCAAACGGGCGCGGGGGTTTGATCTGGTAGAGGTCCTGAATGATCAGCGTATCAGGGAAATTTACACCCGCAGCCTTAACTCCGACCAATAGTTCGCCCCTACCTGGTTCAGGATCGGGTAGGGTGGTCAACTCCAGAGTTTCCGGTCCGCCCGGTGCGACGCTGAGTAAAGCTTGCATATCCGACCTATTATCCTTGTTATTCAGTCAAGAAGAGCTTTGGCCCAGCAACATGTCTTGTCAAGAATCCAACAGGTACCGAGATGTCCTTGCCAGCGCGAAAGTCTCGCCAGCACGGCAATAGTGAGGAGCAAATCATGACCCCCGACACGCTATTCTCTTTGGAGGGTAAAACCGCGCTGGTAACAGGCGGTGCAACGGGCATTGGTCGCATGGCTGCCGAGGCGTTGGTACGTGCGGGCGCGCGCGTTCTGATCGCCTCACGAAAGGCTGATGCGTGCGAGGCCGTTGCGGCGGAGTTGAACGGTTTGGATGCACCGGGTCAAGCAGAAGGCTTTGGGGGAGATGTTTCGACCTGTGAAGGGATTGAGGCATTGGTTGCTGAGATTAGAAGTCGCACGAATGCACTTGATATCCTTATGAATAACTCGGGTGTCTCTTGGGGTGCGCCAATGGGACAGTTCCCACATGACGCTTGGGAAAAGGTCATGTCAGTTAACGTTGCTGGATTGTTTGACCTGACCCAGAAACTTCTGCCGATGCTGATGAAGTCCGGTTCGGTCGACGATCCGGCCCGGGTGATTAATGTAGGCTCGGTCATGGGAGAAGTGCCGATGGGCGACGGCGCTTACAGTTATTCAGCCTCAAAAGCGGCTGTTTTGCACCTTACCAAGATCATGGCCAAAGAGTTTTCGCCGTATCACATCACTGTCAATGCTCTGGCACCGGGGCCGTTCGTATCCCGCATGACAGCGTTCGCCACTGCCGATGAAGAGACACGAGAGAAAGTCGGGAAAACTGTCCCCTTGGGGCGCGTAGGCCGCGATGAGGATATCGCGGGCTGCATGCTGTTCCTTTGTGGTCGCGGTGGCAGCTATGTTACCGGCGCGGTGATCCCGGTTTCAGGCGGTATCAACGTCATTACGGCCGGAAACATCTTTGCCGAAGCCTTGTGAGGGCGCAGCATGATCAATTCGACCTTGGATATCAAAGCCGTTTATGCTTACCTGAGTGCGCATTTACCCGGGTTTCACGGCCCGTTGGAGGCCGAAAAATTTTCCATCGGTCAGTCCAACCCGACGTTTCACTTGCAGACACCTGACAAGGCTTACGTGTTGCGCAGAAAACCAACCGGCACACTTCTGAAGTCCGCGCACGCGGTTGACCGTGAATTCCGGGTTCAAACCGCTCTGGCCGACAGTAAGGTGCCAGTGCCTGAAATGTATCTGTTCTGCGAAGATGACAGCATCCTTGGCTCCGAGTTTTACGTAATGGAGCATATTGATGGCAGGGTCTTTCTTGAGCCTACAATGGCCGACGAGTCCAACGCCACCCGCGCCGCTGTTCTGGATGAAATGAACCGGGTTCTGGCCGCGCTGCACACGGTTGATATCGAGGCCGTAGGGTTGTCCGATTACGGTCCGTCCGGAAATTATTTTGAACGACAGATTGCCCGTTGGACCAAACAATATCGCGCCTCTGAAACCACTCAAATTGACGAGATGGACGCGCTCATTTCCGCGCTACCTCAGGCCATGCCTGAAAATGACGGCCAAAGAACGTTGGTACATGGGGATTATCGCATCGACAATCTGATGTTCGAACAGGGCGGAACACGTTGCATTGGAGTATTGGATTGGGAACTCTCAACGATTGGCCATCCTTATGCCGATCTAGCAGCAGTGATCATGCAATGGCGGATGCCTCCGGGCACCGAAGGCCGAGGTCTGGAAGGTATCGACCGGGAAAGATTGGGCCTGCCATCTGATCAAGCTTTCATAGACCAGTATTGCCAGCGACGTGGCTTGTCCGGAATCGACAATTTCGGTTTCTATTTAGCGTTCAATTTCTTTCGTATGGCAGGAATTTTACAGGGCGTTTTCAAACGAGCAAAGGATGGTAATGCTTCTGACCCCGAACGCGCGGTTATCCTGGGCTCATACGTGCCGATGTTTGCCAGGCATGGGTTGTCTGCACTGGAAGCTTAAGACGCTTTGGACAGTTCCAGGCCCAGATTTCCCATGCTGTTTTTGCCAAAGAACATCTCGGTTCCTGCAAACATGCTTGGCACACCAAAAACTCCGCGCTTTACGGCCGCTTTGGTTTGTTCTTTGAGGCGCTGCTTGACCTCGACATTGGTCATCGCCTCGCGAATTTTTCGCGCTGGCAGTTCGCACTCGTACAAAATGTCGGTCAAAACACCAAGGTCATCAACCTTTTGGCCATGAACCCAAATTGCATCAAAAATAGCCTCTATATATTCGTTTTCCCATGATTTACCGGACGCTAAAACGGCTCCCCGCATGGCGAATTTAGTATTAATTGGAAAGTGCGGGCTCATATGAAAACTCAAGCCCCGCGCGCGTGCGAAACGGTGGAGATCATGGGTCAGGTAGGCGCTCTTTTGGCGGTTTTCCGAGAATGCCTGAAAGGGGCTCTGGTTATTGGTGGACTTAAAAATCGTGGACAGCAATACGGGAACATAGCTCACGGAAACACCGTGTTTATCGGCCAGTGTCGGCAGCGTTTTATATGCAAGGAACGCATTCGGGCTGCAGAAATCATAAACAAATTCTATGTGTTGCGTCATGTTGCTCCTCCTGAATTTGGACAATCAAAACTGTACCAACTCGTGACAAGCGAATCCGCTACACCCGTATTGTAACAGCCAGACCGGTTGTCACGTACTGCTCCTGTCGTTTTCCCTGTCAATTCAACACGGAAGTTCGCAAAATCCGCCTGAGAACCAGAGGGCTACGAAAAATGACCAAGTTCGATTCAACACGCTTGCACCGCATTTCCTCGTGGATGCAGCGATATGTCGATGAACGAAAATACGCGGGCTGTTCTTTGCTGATAAAGCACCGCGGGTCCGAGGTGTTTTTTCAGTCATGCGGACTCAGAAGCATTGAAGAAGACCTACCGTTTCAGCGTGACACGATCACGCGCATATATTCGATGACCAAGCCAATCACTACAGTCGCGTTGATGATGTTGGTCGAACGAGGTCTGTTTCACCTCGACGCGCAGATCTCTGAATTCATGCCAGAGTTTTCAGATATGAAGGCCTTGGTGCCGGGTGCACAGCGATTGGATCAAACCGAGGCAGCGCCCACACCCACGCTACATCAGCTACTGACGCATACCAGTGGCCTCAGCTATCCGTTCAACCCGGGACTTTTGCCTGCGGCGATGGACGAACAAGACCTTATGTTTAAGCCAAACCAAGGGCCGTTGGAGAATCGTGTCGCAGATTTGTCGCGATTACCATTGGCCTTTCAACCCGGTACACGGTGGGAATACTCCGTCGCCATAGATGTCCTCGGTCGTGTGATCGAAGTCGTTTCCGGACAGACGCTGGATAAGTTCTTCGAACAGGAAATCTTTGAGCCACTCGGGATGCTGGAAACTGGATTTTCGGTGCCACCGGGGGCAGGGGATCGCTTCGCCTCTCTCTATACTCCTCTGGCCGGTGATGCGATGGCTTTGAATGCGGCAAAGACCGGGGGTGAAACTCTTCGGCTTGTTGACCAGGTCGGAGAGTCACCGTTCGAAAACGCAACAACATTCTCAGGCGGCGGTGGTCTGGTCAGCACTATCGATGATTACTCTCGATTTGCCGAGATGCTGCGGAATCGAGGGCAGGGCAACGGCCACCGTTTTTTAGGATCAAAAACCTTAGATTATATGCTCTGCAATCACTTACCGGGCGATATTGCGTCGATGGGCCCACGGAGTTTCGCCGAACAACCAATGGAAGGCACAGGTTTCGGCCTTGGGGGTGCTGTCATCATAAATCCGGGCAGAACGCGCGTACCAGGATCGATGGGCGATTTTGGTTGGGGCGGCATGGCTTCGACATATTTCTGGATCGACCGGGTTGATGAATTGACCTCCGTCTTCTTTACCCAACTTTCGCCGTCCAGTTCGTACCCGTCACGCGCGGAACTCAAAGCGCTTGTCCTCGGGGCAATTATTGAATGACACTTTGAGCACTGCTACCCAAGCCTGAGAAGACCGATCGGAGGCTGAAAATGACTGAAGCAGAGCGTGTCCTACTGGACCTTTTGACCATCGAGAGACTCGAGGTTGACCTGTTTCGAGGTACGGGATCGGGTGGAGAAACCCCTACTCGCATTTTTGGCGGCCAAGTCATCGCTCAGGCCCTTGCGGCAGCATACCGAACTGTTGAAGGACGGCCGTGCCACTCTTTGCACGCTTATTTTATTCGCGCTGGAGATCCATCTATTCCTGTTATTTATCAAGTTGATAGAGCACGAGATGGAGGTTCGTTAACAACCCGGCGTGTCGTTGCAATCCAACATGGAAAGCAAATCCTCAATATGTCAGCCTCATTTCATGTTCAGGATGAGGGCTGGGACCACCAGCATGTAATGCCACATACTAAAGCTCCGGAATTCCACCCAGCCCGAGAAGAGTTAAGAAACAAATACGTTGATCTGGTCCCGGAAAAACTTCGCGGCGGACTATTGCGTGAACGGCCAATCGAAGTTCGCGAAGTGGACCACTTAAATCCATTCACCCCCCAAAAAACAGATGATCGTAACCAGATCTGGTTTCGTATGAAAGCAGCAGCTGATGTTGACCAAATAACGCAGCACCTAATTTTAGCCTACGCATCCGATATGTATCTGATGTCATCGGGAATGCGTCCGCATGGCCTCAGTTGGTTCACTGGAGAGGTTAATGGCGCCAGCCTGGATCACGCGCTATGGTTTCACGCTCCAGTCCAGCTTAAAAATTGGCATCTTTATTCGATGGATTCGCCGTGGAGCGGGCAGGGACGAAACTTCAACCGAGGGTCCGTATATTCGGAAGATGGTACACTGGTTGCATCCGTAGCGCAGGAAGGTTTAATGCGCAAAGCGCGGCGAAAACCTTAACTTTCTTCTATAAATGTTTGATTTAGATTACGCATACCGGCCAACCAACGGTCGTAGTCTTCGACTTTATACTTCATGTAGTCCAGAACCTGAGGATGTGGCAGCACTAGGAACTGTTCGCTACGAATGGCGTCAACGCAGGCCAGTGCGACATCTTCAGGCTCTAACATTCCATCAATCGATGCGACTGAGACGTCGTGGCCGAGTGTCATCTCTGACCGTACGGCCTGTGGGCACAGCACCGAAACCCGCAGTCCTCGGTGCCCGTAAGTCAACGACAACCATTCCGCAAATCCAACCGCCGCGTGTTTGGTAACCCCATATGGTGCAGCGCCGGGCTGGTTCAGCAAACCGGCAGCTGAGGCTGTCGTCATGATGTATCCGCCGCCACGTTCCAGCATTCGAGGCACCAGATGTCGCGCGGTCCAGACATGGGACATGACATTTATCTTCCAGATTCGATCCCAGTCTTCATCAGGTACGTCCAGTCCGCCAAGCGTAAGAATTCCGGCATTTGCGCAGAGCAGATCGATTGGGTTGATCGTATCCTCGACAGTTTCGATCAGTGCCTTGATATCTTCTTCGCATGAAACGTCGCAGACCAGAGCATGGCCGCTGATTTGCTGCGCTACAGATTTAGCACCATCTACGTCGATATCCGCGCAGACCACGTTTGCACCTTCAGCGGCAAAGCGTACGGCCAATCCTTTGCCGATACCCTGAGCGGCACCGGTGACTACCACAGTTTTGCCGCTCAGTTCCATTTTACTGTCTCATCTGACTGAATAAGTATTCACCATAAGATGCTGACGTAATTGCTAGATTTCCGTTTTATTCATATTGCTTCTTTACCATAATACCAATTACACGATAACTCTAGTAGAACGCCTGCAACCCCGTTTGAGCCCGTCCCAGGATCAGTGCGTGGACGTCATGCGTACCTTCATAGGTGTTCACGGTCTCTAGGTTGATCATATGCCGAACAACTTGGAACTCCAACGATATACCATTGCCGCCGTGCATGTCGCGAGACATGCGTGCGATATCCAGAGCCTTGCCACAATTGTTGCGCTTAACGATCGAAACCATTTCCGGAGCTGCTTCGGCTTGATCCATCAGTCGCCCGACGCGCAAACTTGCCTGTAGCCCCAAGGCGATTTCAGTTTGCATGTCCGCCAATTTACGCTGGTACAATTGTGTCTGTGCCAACGGACGGTTGAACTGTTTACGATCCAACCCGTATTGACGCGCAGCGTGCCAGCAGCTTTCAGCCGCCCCCATAACGCCCCAGCTGATACCAAAACGCGCGCGGTTCAAGCAGCCGAACGGGCCTTTTAGACCTTGGACATTCGGCAACAGCGCGCTTTCGTCGACCTCGACAGCGTCCAGTACGATTTCACCGGTGATTGAGGCGCGCAGGCTCAGCTTGTTTTGAATTTTAGGAGCGCTCAAACCCTTGAGCCCTTTGTCCAGAACAAAGCCGCGGATTTTACCATTATGCGCATCCGACTTGGCCCATACAACAAAAACATCCGCAATTGGCGAGTTCGAGATCCACATCTTGCTGCCAGTCAGACGATAACCGCCGTCAATCTTTTCGGCCCGGGTTTTCATACCTGCTGGATCAGAGCCTGCATCGGCCTCGGTCAAGCCAAAGCACCCAATCCACTCACCACTGGCCAGTTTGGGCAGGTATTTCCGGCGCTGTTCTTCGCTGCCATAGGCGTAGATAGGATACATCACCAGTGAGCTTTGAACCGACATCATCGAGCGATAGCCCGAATCCACGCGCTCAACTTCGCGGGCAACCAGACCGTAGGAGACATACCCTGCCCCAAGGCCACCATATTCTTCGGGAATTGTGGTGCCGAGCAGGCCCATTTCTCCCATTTCGCGGAAAATCTCAGGATCGGTTTCTTCGTTTTGAAACGCTTCGGTCACACGTGGCTGCAGCTTCTCCTGCGAGTAAGCATAAGCGCTCGCAGCTATCATGCGTTCGTCTTCGTTCAATTGATCGGATAAACGAAACGGGTCATCCCATGCGAACTTGCCCATGTCAGGCGCGTCTTTTGCCCGCAACGTGGGCTTTGTTTCAGGGGCGTTCATGGTGTTTCTCCGCTTAGTCAGCTTCGCCGCAAACTAACCCGTCCAAACCGCAAAAAACAGTAAGAGTTTTGCATCAGTTTATGAGCAAAACTCATACCCCTGCCCCGGTTTCACCCCAATGCGTATCCAGCCCCACGCACAGTACGAACAGGATCGTCACCGCCATGTTGCGTTAGTGCCTTGCGAAGACGACCGATATGGACGTCAACCGTACGTGTATCAACATAGATATCTCGCCCCCAAACACGGTCGAGCAACTGTTCACGGCTCCAGACGCGTCCAGGTTTTTCCATGAACGTACTCAGCAGACGGAATTCGGTCGGGCCGAGCTTTAGGGGTTTACTGTTGCGGCTGACCTTATGCGTCTCTGAGTCCAGAATAATATCGTCGAACTCCAGCCGCAGACCAACCGTTGCAGGACGTACCCGGCGCAGCTGCGTGCGTACCCGCGCCATCAGCTCTACTACTGAATAAGGTTTGACCACATAGTCATCAGCGCCGGTTTCCAGGCCTCGCACCTTGTCGACTTCTTCGGTGCGCGCGGACAGCATGATGATTGGGATCGATCGCGTATCCGGTCTTGATTTCAAGCGACGGCAGACCTCAATCCCGCTGAGGTTGGGCATCATCCAGTCCAGCACGATGATGTCCGGGTGCTCCTCATCGACCAATAGCATGGCCTCGTCGCCGCTGGCTGCCTTGGATACGCGGAACCCTTCCGCTTCGAGGTTGTACGCCAGCACTTCGCGCTGCGCTGGTTCATCTTCAACGACCAGAACGGTTGGCTGATCCGCAGACATTGATCAGATCTCCTGAGGGGTATGCGAGGTTATATCCGCTTTCGGACGTGCCTCGGTCGGGCGCTCGCCAGTGACCAGATACACGACCTGCTCGGCAATCGCGGTAACATGGTCACCCATGCGCTCGATATTTTTTGCAATGAAATGCAAGTGCATACAGGACGAAATGTTACGCGGATCTTCGGCCATGAAGGTCAGGAATTCGCGGAACAGGCCGTTATACATCTGGTCGACTTCCTCGTCCCGATTGATGACGTCGGTGGCCAGTTCTGCATCGCGTTGAATATAGGCGTCGAGCGCGTCGCGCAGCATCCGCTCAACCTCTCGCGCCATCCGGCGCAGAGCTGCGGCACTGCCGTTGATCTCACCGGCGTTGACCAGCACCGTGGTTCGCTTGGCGATATTCTTGGAATAGTCCCCGATCCGCTCGAGGTTACCGGACACCTTCAGCACCGACAGAACCAGACGCAGATCGCTGGCTGTTGGTGCACGCAACGCGATCAGGCGGGCAGTTTCTTCGTCGATCAGCTCTTCCAGCGCGTCGATGGCTTTGTCGCCCTCGCGGACCTGCTGAGCCAGTTCTTCGTCACGGCTCTCAAGCGACCGCGCGGCGCCCATGATGGCCGCTTCGACCAGCCCGCCCATCTTCATGATATGGGCCTGAATGGCTTCGAGATCCCGGTCGAAAGCGGATGCAATATGTTGTTCGCTCATGTCTAAATACCTGTGCTCAGCCGATCCGGCCTGTAATGTAGCTTTCGGTGCGTGGGTCTTCGGGGTTTGTGAAGATCTGCCCGGTTTCACCAAATTCAACCAGGTTACCGAGGTGGAAGAATGCGGTTTTCTGGCTGACCCGCGCGGCCTGTTGCATCGAGTGGGTGACGATCACCACCGAATAGCGAGAACGCAGTTCGTCGATCAGTTCTTCGACCTGCGCGGTCGCAATCGGGTCCAGGGCCGAGCACGGCTCGTCCATCAGCAGAACTTCGGGCTCAGTCGCAACAGCGCGCGCAATGCACAGACGCTGTTGCTGACCGCCGGACAAGCCGGTGCCGGGGGCGTCCAGGCGGTCTTTCACCTCATCCCAGATGGCGCCGCGACGCAGGGATTTCTCAACGATCTCATCTAGTTCCGCCTTGTTCTTAGCAAGGCCGTGGATACGGGGGCCATAGGCCACGTTGTCATAGATCGACTTCGGAAACGGGTTGGGCTTCTGGAACACCATTCCGACCTTGGCGCGCAACTGCACCGGGTCGACGCGCTTGTCGTAGATGTCTTCGCCGTCCAGCAGGATATCACCCTGAACCCGGCAGATGTCGATCGTGTCGTTCATCCGGTTCAGGCAGCGCAGGAAGGTGGACTTGCCGCAGCCCGACGGGCCGATGAAAGCCGTGACGGTCTTGTCTTCAATCTCCACATCCACGTCTTTGATGGCATGGGTGTCGCCATAATAGACTTGCACGTTGTTCGCGGCGATCTTGATTTCTTTGGAGTCCACGGTTCTCTCCAATCGTGTCATGTCGTTCATAATAGCCCCTCTTACCAGCGGCGTTCAAAGCGGCGGCGTAGGAGTACCGCGATGGTGTTCATTGTCACGAGGAAGATCAACAGGATGATGATGCCCCCCCATGCACGTTCATAAAAGGCGGGGTCGGCGCGCTTGGACCATTCGTAAATCTGCGCAGGCATAGCCGAGTTTGGTGACAAGAAGCCTGCGACTATCCCGTCAGGCGGGTTCGAAGCGATAAAGCCCACCATCCCGATCAGCAACAGCGGTGCGGTTTCTCCCAGCGCTTGCGCCAGGCCAATGATGGTGCCCGTCAGGATGCCAGGCGCGGCCAGCGGCAAAACGTGATGGAACACAGCCTGCATTTTCGAGGCCCCTACCCCAAGCGCGGCATCGCGGATCGACGGCGGCACCGCCTTCAGCGACGCGCGGGTCGAGATGATGATGGTTGGCAAGGTCATCAGCGTCAGCACCAGACCGCCGACCAGCGGGGCCGAAGTCGGCAAGTGCATATAGTTGATGAACACTGCCAGACCCAGAATGCCGAACACGATGGACGGAACTGCGGCCAGGTTCGAAATGTTCACCTCGATTATATCGGTCAGCCGGTTCTGCGGAGCGAATTCCTCAAGGTAGATCGAGGCCGCCACGCCAATCGGCAAAGCCAGTACCAGCACCACGAACATCATGAACAGTGACCCAAGCATCGAAACACCGATACCCGCGGCTTCTGGCCGTTGGTCGGATGCGTCTGCGCCAAAGATGAAGGCCGGGTTGAAGGCTTTGTAAAGCACGCCCGCGTCACGCAGTTGATCGACGAAGTCCAACTGCTCTGTGGTGATGCTCTTGTCGTTGGCGATGGACTCACGGGTCACTCGGCCCTTCATGTATCCATCAACACGGCTGTTGACCAAGAAACGAAAGCTGACGGTTTTGCCAATTTCATCCGGATTTGAGATGACATAGTTCCTCAGCTCAGCCTGAGCCGCCTTGGACAGGATTTTGCCCATGTCCTTGGGCGACAAGTCGGTCTGGATGCCCAACTCCGCAACTTCATTTTCTAAAGCAGACGCAATGAGGGGAGCGTAGCCGAAGGTTGACACCTTCTTGATGTCTTCGATGTTCCGGTTGCCTTTTTTGTCCAGCTTGTCTTCTCTCAGCTCGACATTCAGCTCAATAAAGCTTTGCTGGAACGCACCCAGACCAGCGGTCACGATATTAGTGACCAGAACGATCAGCATCAGCAGGCCAATGCCGATGGCAGCGATGCCGTACACCTTGAACCGGCCTTCGGCCGCGTTGCGGCGCTTGGTGCGTGCGTCTTTCTCGAACAGCGATCCGTTTTTGGGCTTCGCAGCAGGAGCAGTGGCAGGGGATTGGGAAATATCGGTCATTCGTACTGCTCCCGGTATTTGCGTACGATGTAGAGGGCAAAGATGTTCAGCCCCAGAGTGATAACGAACAGGGTCAGACCCAGCGCGAAGGCGACCAGCGTTTCAGGGCTGGCAAAGTCCGTATCACCGGTCAACTGGCTGACGATCCGTGTAGTGATGGTGGTCATTGCCTCGAAGGGGTTGCCCGAGAACTTGGCGATGGCACCGGCGGCCATCACCACGATCATGGTTTCACCAATGGCGCGGCTTGCAGCCAGCAGGATCGCACCAACGATGCCCGGTAGCGCGGCGGGCAGAACCACCTGGCGCACTGTCTCGGATTTGGTCGCACCCAGACCCAATGAGCCGTCGCGCATCGACTGCGGTACCGCGTTGATGATGTCATCTGACAGCGACGACACGAACGGGATCAGCATGATACCCATGACCAGACCAGCCGTCAGCACCGCGTTAGAGCTGGCCATCCAACCCAGCCCAAGCGCGCCTCCGTTGCCGAACATGGACACCAGCGCCGGACCCACGGTCAGCAGGGCAAAAAGACCATAAACGATGGTCGGAATACCGGCCAGGATCTCCAGCAAAGGTTTGGCCAACGAACGGGTGGCACCGGATGCATACTCGGACAGGTAGATTGCGGCAAACAGGCCGATAGGAACGGCCACCAACAGCGCAATCAAGGAGATATAAAGCGTACCCCACAGCAAAGGCAGGATCGACAGCTCACTGCCTCCACGAAAATTCGGCGCCCAAGTCGAGCCGAAGAAAAAATCTTTCCACGAGTGCAGTTGGAAGAAGTTCATCGTCTCGAACAGCATCGACAAGACGATGCCGACGGTGGTCAGGATCGCGATGGATGCCGCAAGCAGAAGCAAGGCCAGAACGCCCTGTTCAACCACGTTGCGCGCGCGGAATTCTTTGTGCGTGCGAATATAGGCGAATGCTGCACCCAACAGGGCCAACGCCAGCACGACAACCTGCATCGCCACCGACCCGGTCCCGGTCATGCTGCGGTATTTCTGCGCCGCGATCAGAATTGGCTGGGTAACGTCTTGCGTCAGAACCTGCCCCGCACCTTTAAGCGCTGCCGTCAGTTCATCAATATTCGCGTTCGCGTTCTGTGCCTGAGCCTCGGTCAAGGCTCCGGTAGCAATGGCGCCATTCAAACCGTTGGCCACGCGCCGAACTTCACTCATTATGAGGCCACGATCCGAGCCTTCAGGGATAGCCTGATCTGGGATAAGGCCGGATACCGTGCTGTTCACGATCATTGGTTGAACCAAGAGCCAGACGATCAACACACCCAAAGCCGGAACAAGCGCCGTCAAAGCAACGTTGTAGCCATAGTAAGACGGCAGCGAATGCAAATCGCGGGCGTCACCACCCGCACTTGCCAGCGCACGGGACCGACCCGTGAAATATCCGATCACTGCCAGCGCAAGCAGGATAAGCAACAGCCAGGATAGTGCCATGAGAACTCCGTGGGGATGGCAGTGAGTGGAGTCAAAAAGAACCGGGGCGCGCATAAAACGCCCCGGTTCCGTTCACAAGGGTGATTAGGAACCGCCGCCCAGAACGGTTTCGTTAGCAACGGCGTCCTGAACTTTGCCCAGTTCCGGATCGGAAACCAGGCCGTACTCGGCTAGCGGGCCGTCGGGGCCTGCGATCTCGTCAGCGACGAAGAACTCGGCATATTCTTTCAGGCCGGGGATCACGCCGATGTGGGCTTTCTTCACGTAGAAGAACAGCGGGCGGGAAACCGGATACTCACCGGATGCGATCGACTCGGTCGAAGGAACGATGCCGGACATGGTGGCAACTTGCAGCTTGTCGGTGTTGTTTTCGTAGAACGCCAGACCAAAGACGCCGATGCCGTCCTTGTTGCTGTCGATACGGGCCAGAGTTTCGGTATAGTCGCCGTCGATGTCGACCGAAACGCCGTCGGTGCGCAGAGCGATACAGGCTTTTTCAGCAGCTTTCTTGTCGTCGCCATTGGCAGCTTTGTAAACGTCGAAGTCGCCCAGGTGCTCACAGCCAGCCAGGATCACTTTGTCTTCGAAGACTTCACGCGTGCCGTGCTTGGTGCCCGGGATGAAGGCTGCGATCGGCTGCGCCGGGAATGCCGGGTTCACGTCTGCCCAGGTTTTGTTTGGGTTGTTGACCAGTTCACCGTCAACAACGATCTGTGCGGACAGAGCTTTGTACCAGTCTTCCGGCGTGAACTCGAACGAGTTGCCGTTGATGTCGGATGCGAAAACGATGCCGTCATAACCGATCTGAACTTCGATGATGTCGGTCACGCCGTTTTCGGCACATGCTTTGATTTCTTTTTCGCGGATGGCGCGCGACGCGTTTGCAACGTCGATGGTGTTTTCGCCTACACCTTCACAGAAGCGCTTCAGACCGGCCGACGAACCACCCGATTCCACAACCGGTGTCGGAAAGTCGAAGTTTTCACCGAAGGCTTCTGCAACGATCGAAGCGTAAGGCAGCACGGTCGAGGAACCGGCAACCTGAACCTGATCACGAGCGGCGGCCGCGGTGGCCGAAACAGCAGCGATGGCGAGTGCCGAAGCCGACAGTTTTACAAAGGACATTTCAGTCTCCTTGAGAATTGTAGTTTCATGATCACCCCCATGATGATCTTCCGGGCACCTCTACGGGTCGCTCGTAAGCCTTTTGTGACAGGTTTGTAACAGCTTTATGACAGTTGCAGGAAAAATCGAGTGACACAGCGCAAAGCAGCCATGCGCCCGTTACATACGATGTGCTTTCTGCCTAAAGAGAAGATGGATTTGACCAATCAGCGCGGCAAGATAACGGTAAACGCTGTGCCTTTGCCCAATTCGCTTTCAACACGCAAACGGCCCCGATGGCGGTTTATGATGTGCTTAACAATCGCAAGGCCCAACCCGGTTCCACCCAATTGCCGGGATCTGTGGCTGTCAGCGCGGTAGAATCGCTCGGTCAGGCGCGGCAGATGTACAGCATCGATACCAGGACCCTTATCGATTACTTGGACCCGCACAGCCGGGCCACGCATGGCAGTGTCCCGCTCGGACGAGATCACAATAACTTCGACACTCCCACCGCTGCCACCATACTTAATTCCGTTCTCGATTAAGTTGGTGAACACCTGACGCAGTTGATCGCTGTCACCGGCCAGAGACACAGGGCCTTCGGGGGCGGTCAACGAAAGCTCGACGTCTGCATCTTCTGCCAATGGGCGCAGTGAATTCAACGTGGATTGCAGCAAACCCGACAATTCAAGTTGTTCCTTTGGACGCACCCGCTCTTCGCTTTCGACACGATTCAAGGATAACAGATCACCAACCAGCCGGTTCATGCGGTTGGCTTCGTCGGCCATGATTTGAAGAAACCGTTCGCGGGCTACGGCATCATCACGGGCAGGACCGCGCAGCGTTTCGATAAAACCCATCAGAGCCGTCAGAGGGGTCTTCAACTCGTGGCTGACATTGGCCACGAAATCTCGTCGCATCTGACTGGCCTGTTCAACGTGCGTGACGTCCTGAAAAATCGCCAGCATTGCGCCGCCTTCGACCGCTCCAACCCCGTTCATGTAGCGACACTCGACCTCGAAGGTAGTGTCCTGCGCACCATCATTAGACAGGTGACGCGTTTTGGTCGGCCCTTTGGTGTGCAGGCTCTGCTCAATCGCGTCAATCACCTGCGGTTGGCGCAAGATCGTTGCGAAATGCCGACCGACGATATTTTGCGCTAGCAGTGCTTTGGCATCGGTATTGGCGGCGATGATCCGCTCCGTCTGATCGACCACCAGAGCCGGCATCGGAATGGCATCGACAAATTCGGCAAGCAGGTCGTCTGACATTCTTTCGATCTTTCCGAACGCCCTTTTAGACGGGCTTCATCTCATCCCGAAAGCGGCGCATATTCTGTTGATAGTGCAGAGCGCTAAGCGTGATTTTCTGAGCCGCTGCTTCGTCTAGTTGCCGAACGACCTTACCAGGTGCCCCCATAACCAGTGAATTGTCCGGAATTTCCTTGTTTTCCGTGATCAAGGCCCCTGCCCCGATCAGGCAGTTCTTTCCGATCTTAGCACCGTTCAGAACGATTGCGCCCATCCCGATCAGAGTGTTTTCTCCGATCGTACAGCCGTGCAGCATGACCTTGTGCCCGATAGTGCAGTTCTTACCGATTGTCAGGGGATAACCAGCATCGATATGCATGATGCAGTCTTCCTGCACGTTGCTGCCTTCGCCGACGCGAATCTCTTCATGGTCGGCGCGAATGGTGCAGCCGAACCAGACCGATGCGCCCTGCTCCAACACCACCTTGCCAATCAGGTTGGCGTCGGGCGCGACCCAAGTGTCTTCGTGGATCTGCGGTGCGTGATCACCCAAGGCGTAGATTGTCATGACAGCCCCTCGAATTCGTTCTGCAGGGAGCGAACATGGTTTTGCAGCTTCGGCTGCTGAATCCGGCGCATCCGTTCTGCACTGACGATGGTCTTCAGTTTTTCTTCGGTGGCATCCAGATCGTCATTGACCAGCACATAGTCATAATAGCCCCAATGGCTGATCTCATCCCAGCTTTTCAACATCCGCTTGGCGATCACATCCTCGCTGTCCTGACCGCGGGTCTCCAGACGGCGGCGCAGTTCAGGGATCGAGGGCGGCAGGATGAAGATCGACAACGCGTGTTTTCCCAGATCCGAGTTACGTATTTGCACCTCGCCCTGCCAGTCGACATCAAAAAGTACATCCCGGCCCGCATTAATCGACTCTCGCACTGGACCCGCTGGCGAGCCGTAGAAATTGCCGAAGACGTGGGCGTGTTCCAGCATTTGCCCTTCGGCGACCTGCTGCTTGAATTCATCTTCTGACAGGAAAAAATACTCGCGCCCGTGTTCCTCACCTGGACGCGGCGCGCGAGTCGTGGCCGAAATCGAGAACTCTAGCCCTTCGTCCCACACCATTAACCGTCGGGCCAAAGTGGATTTTCCTGCTCCTGATGGCGAAGACAGGATGATTAGTAGGCCGCGGCGATCTGCCATGTCAGTTGTTCCCATAGTCATTCTACGTTTTGCACTTGCTCGCGCATCTGGTCTATTACGGCTTTCAACTCAAGCCCTACTGACGTCAGATCGGCGCTTTGCGCTTTTGAACAGAGGGTATTGGCCTCACGATTGAACTCCTGCATCAGGAAGTCCAGCTTGCGCCCCACCGCAACGTCCTGTGTTAGCAAGTCGCGTGCAGCAACCACATGCGCTTTCAGACGGTCGATTTCTTCGGTGATGTCGGATTTCACCGCGATCAGCGCCAACTCCTGTGCTACGCGGTCAGGATCTGCACCCTGAGCGTTATCCAGCACCCGAGCGAGGTTTTCCCGCAGCGCCTCAGCTGTTTTGTCTTTGCGCTGCTCCGCCAGTTTTGCCGCCTGCATAGTCAACGCAGAGACCTGATTGAGCTGACCGTCGAGTATTTCTGCCAAAGCCTGGCCTTCGGATTCGCGCATTTCGATAAACGCGGCCAGCAAATCGGCAAACTCTTTCGTCAATTCCCCGACCAGCGGCACCGGATCATCCACGTCGCTGCCTGCTTCCAACATCCCCTTAATGGCAATCATGTCTGCTGCGGTTGAAGGTGCCAGCGTGACACCGCTCGCAACGGCCATCTCTTGGGTTCTGGCCAAGGCTGTCAGCACAGCAGCCATCGCGGCTTCGTTCAGAACCAGATCAGGTACGGTTTCATCGCGGCTCAGCCGCAAGGACAAAGTGACATTGCCGCGGGTCAATGCCTTGGACATCTGGGCACGCAAAGCGGTTTCAAGACTAGTCAGCCACTCGGGAACACGCAGGCGCATGTCCAGCCCCTTGCCGTTCACACTGCGTAATTCCCACGTCCAGCTATGAGGCCCGAACGCCCCTTTGCCCGAGGCGAAACCGGTCATGGATCTGATCATAGTGCCTGTCCTTGTTTGCTCGCTTGCAGCACCTAAAGCCATCGGTCGGCGCAGGGCAAGAGTTTGCTGAGTTTTTGACGTCCATCCCGGATGTTAACCATTCATTAAAGAATTCGACCAAAATTGAATCAACCCGTGTCAAATAGGCCTTGATCAGAACTGGCTGGGCAAAGACGCCCCCGGATATCTGGCTTTTTAAGAAAATGACGGTCTATTGACGCTAGGGTGATGAAAATGAAAACCTTTTTCGGAAACGGTTCCGGGTCAAACTTTGGAAAGATCGTCGCAATGGATCGTTTTGACAGCGGGCGCAACCTATCGCCTTTCCGGCAGGTCGAGGCGTATTGGACAGCTTTACTGACGGGCGACGGCATTCCGATGCGTTCTCAAGTCGATCCGCGCGGGCTAGAGAACATTTTGGAGTATACTTTCATACTGGAGCGCATCGCACCCGGTTTGGCTCGGTTTCGTCTGGCTGGCAGTCACCTGAACAAATTGGCAGGCATGGAAGTGCGCGGCATGCCCCTGACGGCGTTTTTTGAGTCCGACGCTAGGACCACGGCTTCCGATGTGATGGAGCGGGTGTTCGCCAACCCCGCAATTGCAAATCTCTCAATGGATTCCGTTGGTTCGTTGGGTCGGAATCGCCTGCAAGCCCGTATGATCCTGTTGCCGCTGAAAAGTGATCTTGGTGATGTGAGCCGCGCTCTGGGCGTGATGGTATGTGATGGCGTAATCGGTGCGACGCCTCATCGATTCAAAATTTCTAAGGAAGAGGTTCGCGCGGTATCAGCTGTTCATGCTTCGCAGGAACCAGCATTGCAAGTTTCAGCAGGATTTGCCGACGAAAAGGCCGAGTTTAAACGACCCGGATCTCACTTAAGGCTAGTTGCGTCCCGCGACGATTGATCAAGAAAAAAGGCGGACAAATTGCCCGCCTTTTCTTTTACTTTTGTTCAGAACCTTAGCTTGCTGCGCGCTTGTTGCGGTCACGGCGCAGGTTGGTCAGTTCTTCAGCGACCAGGAAGGCCAGTTCCAGCGACTGCGTAGCGTTCAGGCGTGGGTCGCATGCGGTGTGGTAGCGATCCGAAAGGTCCTCTTCCGTCACTGCGCGCACACCACCGGTACATTCGGTGACGTCCAGACCGGTCATCTCGAAATGCACACCACCCGGGATGGTACCCTCGGCCTGATGAACACCGAAGAAGTCGCGCACCTCGCGCAGAACCGAATCGAACGGACGGGTTTTATAGCCCGTCGCCGATTTGATCGTGTTGCCGTGCATCGGGTCGCAGACCCAAGTAACCTTGGCCCCCTCTTCCTTCACGGCCTTGATCAGACGCGGCAGGTGCTCACCCGCTTTGCCCGCGCCAAAGCGTGCAATCAGGGTCAAGCGTCCTTCTTCGTTCTCGGGGTTCAACTTGGACATCAGAACCTTGAGGTCTTCGGCCGTCGTCGTTGGACCACACTTCAGACCGATCGGGTTCAGAACGCCACGACAGAACTCAACATGTGCACCGTCCGGCTGACGCGTACGGTCGCCGATCCAGATCATATGGCCTGAGCCCGCCAGCCAGTTGCCCGAAGTCGAATCAAGACGGGTCAACGCCTCTTCGTATTCCAGCAGCAGGCTTTCGTGGCTGGTGTAGAACTCTACTGTTGAAAACTCATGAGTGGTGTCTGCCGTAATGCCAGCCGCACCCATAAAATCGATCGTATCTTGAATACGATCTGCAATTTCCGAGTATTTCTGCACGTCCTGCTCATCGGTGAAGCCCAGAGTCCAGGAATGCACCATACTCATATCGGCAAAACCACCGGTCGAAAACGCGCGCAACAGGTTCAGCGTCGCAGCGGCCTGAGTGTAGGCCTGCAGCATTTTTCCGGGATTCGGAATGCGGGCCTCCGGCGTGAACGCGAGTTCGTTGATGATATCACCGCGGTAGCTGGGCAGCTCGATGCCATCCACTACCTCAGTCGGGGCACTGCGTGGCTTGGCGAACTGGCCGGCCATACGGCCAACTTTGACCACGGGCACCTTGGCGCCATAGGTCAGAACCATCGCCATCTGCAGCATCACCTTGAACGTGTCGCGAATTGCGTCCGCGCTGAACTGCTCAAAGCTTTCCGCACAATCCCCGCCCTGCAACAGGAAGGCTTCGCCGCGACCGGCGGCACCCAAATGTTGCTTGAGACGCCGCGCTTCGCCCGCGAAGACCAGCGGGGGATACTGTGAAAGCTGAGCCTCGACCTTGGCCAGAGCGGCCTCGTCGGTATAATCTGGCATCTGAACCCGGGGCTTGTTGCGCCAGTTCGTTTTTTGCCATTCGGTCATAGCTTTGATCTCCGCTGAAGTATTCAGGTGGTCTCTATACAAAATGCATTGAAGACTGACCATATACGATTTGCGCCCCTTGACGCCGGAAACAAGCTTTGAGCATGTTGTCGGCTACAATACCCGCTCTGTTCGCAAAGCGGCTAACGAATCAAGGACAATTCGCCATGCAAGAGCAACGCCAAGTTGTCACGGTGGAAGACACAGCGGGTAACCCGCGTAATTTTGTATTTGTCCTGTTGGACAAGTTTTCTCTGCTGTCCTTTGCGTCAGCGCTGGACAGCCTTCGGATCGCCAATCGTATGGCGGACAAGAAGCTGTATTCTTGGACGCTCATGGGCGAAGGCGGCGAAACCGTCACTTGCTCGGCAGGGACAACTTTCACATTGGATTCGGACCTGATCGAATTGCAGCGCGATGACATTGTTCTGATCTGCGGCGGCGTGGACGTTCAGAACGCGACCACCAAAAAGGTCTTGAACTGGGTTCGTCGTGAGGCGCGGCGGGGCCTTCGTATCGGCGGCCTGTGCACTGCGGCCTACACCTTGGCCAAAGCCGGACTGCTGGACGGCAAACGTGCCACAATCCACTGGGAAAACTCGGACAGTTTTGTTGAAGAATTCGACGAGGTTGAACTGACCAAATCCGTGTTCTTGATCGACGGCAATCGGATGACTACGGCGGGTGGAACGTCGTCCATCGACCTGATGCTAAAGATCATCGCTGATGATTACGGTGAAGACCTCGCGAATGCAGTTGCCGACCAGATGATCTATTCCTCGATCCGCACGGATCAGGACACGCAACGCCTGTCGACCCCCACCCGGATCGGAGTGCGACACCCCAAGCTGAGCCAGGTCATCCTGATGATGGAAAAGAACATCGAAGAGCCGATTTCGCCTTCGATCCTCGCCAAAGATGTCGGTATGTCGACTCGGCAGCTTGAGCGCCTGTTCCGCCGCTATCTCAGCCGGTCACCCAAACGGTATTACATGGAGCTGCGCCTGCACAAAGCGCGCAACCTGCTGATGCAAACAGATATGAGCGTGATCAACGTGGCACTGGCCTGTGGCTTTGCCAGCCCATCGCATTTTTCGAAATGCTACCGGGCGCATTACAACACCACGCCTTATCGTGAGCGTGGCGCGCAGGGTGACCGCCTGTCGGTGTAGGTCTGGCCTAGTTACCGGGGGTCATTCGATAGACGGCCCCCTGACCCACTGAAATAAACCAGATCGACCCATCGAGAGCCTCGACGATATCGCGAACGCGTTCGGTTTCAGAGCCCTTGATTTGCTCGACCTCCCGCAGCGGTGAACCCGCGAGGCGAGCGATGTAGTCGAATTTTAGAGACCCGACAAAGATATCCCCCTTCCAATCCGGCCACAGCTTGCCGGAATACACCAACAACCCAGATGGCGCGATGGATGGGTCCCAATAATGCTCGGGCTGTTCCATCCCGGGCTTGTGGGTACCCTCACCTATCTTTTGACCCGAATAATGCGTTCCATAGGAAATGACCGGCCAACCATAGTTCCGGCCGGACTTCACCAGATTGACTTCATCCCCACCTCTTGCTCCATGCTCAGAGATCCAAAGCCGTCCGCGCGAATCCAACGCGGCCCCTTGAGGGTTGCGATGACCATACGACCAGATCTCGGAGCGAACTCCACCGTCCTGAACAAAGGGATTGTCGCTAGGCACCGAACCGTCGCGGTTCAGGCGGATCACGGTCCCCATGTGGTTTGACCGATCCTGCGCCGCAGGCCGGTCCCCTCGGTCACCAATGGTAAGGAACAACTTCCCGTCTTCGGCCTCAACCACGCGTGAGCCGAAATGTCGGCCACTCGAACCGCCCGGTACGGCCACGAAAATCACGCGGAGGTTTGTCAGCCGTTTGCCACTCTCGGACAAACGCGCTACGGCAAGCGCGGTTCCTGCACCGCCGCTTTGAGGTTTCGAGAAAGTCAGAAATATCTCACGGCTTCGATTGAAATCCCTTGCAACTGTCACATCCAGCAAACCACCCTGCCCCGAGGCAGCGACTTTGGGTACACCCGAAACGCGCTGAAATTTGCCGTCGTTAATGTAGAGAAGTTCTCCGTCACGTTCTGTCACCAGAAACCCACCAGCGGGCAGGACACCGATGGCCCAGGGTGTATCCAGCCCACTCACCATTTGCGTAACCTCGATCGGGCCTTGCGAAGTTTGCAACCTGTCTGCCCATGCGGCACCGGTCCATGCTAGAATCACTATCACAAAAGCCCGGAACATCTCTGTCCTCCGTTGTTTACTTTACCCGTGCCCCAGACACGCACATCCATCTGAACAAATAGGGTTCCGGGCCACAAAAACACTTTTTCGTTAGGACTTTTCTTTTCCCAACAGCTTGCCTAGGGTCGTGGCCAGATTGAAGACCACTTCAGGGAGTAACCTCATGAAAAAGCTGCTTACTGCAACCGCAGCAACCGCGCTGCTGGCCGGTACCGCAATGGCCGAAGATGTCAAACTGGGCATTATGTTCGGTTTCACCGGCCCGATTGAATCACTTTCACCTGCAATGGCCGCTGGTGCGGAACTCGCAATGAAAGAGGTTTCGGATTCGGGCAAACTGCTGGATGGCTCGACTGTTACCCCAGTGCGCGCCGACACGGGCTGCGCCGACAACGCGCTGGCCACCGCTAACGCCGAACGTTTGGTTGCCGAAGGCATCAATGGCCTTGTCGGCGGCGACTGCTCTGGTGTCACCGGCGCAATCCTTCAAAACGTTGCCGTTCCGAACGGTATGGTCATGATCTCACCGTCGGCCACCTCGCCCGGTCTGTCGGTAATGGAGGACAACGGCCTGTTCTTCCGCACCTCGCCGTCGGATGCGCGCGAAGGTGAAATCATGGCTGATATCCTGAAAGAGCGTGGCGTAAACTCGATCGCTCTGACCTACACCAACAACGACTACGGCAAGGGTCTGTCCGAAGCGATCAAGTCGTCCTTCGAGGCGCTGGGCGGCGAAGTGACCATCGTGGCTGCACATGAAGACGGCAAGGCCGACTACTCAGCTGAAGTTGGCGCGTTAGCATCGGCAGGCGGCGACATTCTGGTCGTGGCAGGTTATCTGGACCAGGGCGGTCTGGGCATCATTCAATCCTCGCTGGACAGCGGCGCGTTCGACACTTTCGGTCTGCCCGGCGGCATGATCGGTGACTCGCTACCCGAAAACGTCGGCCCCGATCTGAACGGCTCTTATGGTCAGGCACCGGGATCGAAAAGCGAAGCCGCGGATGCATTTTTTGCAATGGCCGAAGCCGATGGCTTTGACGGCTCGTCGATCTTTGTTCCTGAGTCTTACGATGCTGCTGCCCTGTTCCTGCTGGCCATGCAGGCCGCGGGTTCCAGCAACCCGGCAGATTATGGCGGCAAAATCATGGATGTTGCTAATGAACCGGGTGAAAAGATCTATCCGGGCGAACTGGCAAAAGGTCTGGAACTGCTCGCCGCAGGTCAGGACATCGACTATGTCGGTGCCTCTGGTGTTGAACTGATCGGTCCCGGTGAAAGCGCCGGTGCATACCGCGAGATCGAAGTCATCGACGGCGAGATGAAAACGGTCAACTACCGTTAATTCATCTTCAAAGAAGACAATACCGAACAGCCCGGGCCTTGTGTCCGGGCTGTTTCAGTGACAAAAGGCTGCACCTCTGTTTTCGGGGAAAAGGCAAGGGAAAACCATGATCGTCGTTGAGGACGTGCACAAGCATTTTAGCGGTTTCCACGCCGTGGACGGAGCATCACTTGAGATCGAAAAGGGCTCGATCACCGGTCTTATCGGTCCGAACGGAGCAGGCAAGACGACCCTGTTCAACGTGATTGCGGGCGTTCTGCCTCCGACCAGCGGTAAAGTCATCATGGACGGTGAGGATATCACCGGCCTGCCCCCGCACGAATTGTTCCACAAAGGCCTGCTGCGCACATTCCAAATCGCGCACGAATTCTCCTCAATGACCTGCCGCGAGAATCTGATGATGGTGCCCGGTGCGCAATCGGGAGAATCGCTTTGGAACACGTGGTTCGGTCGCAAGCGCATCGCGGATGAAGAACGTGCTCTAAAGGCCAAAGCTGATGAGGTTTTGGAATTTCTGACCATCGAACATCTGGCCAACCACAAGGCGGGTCAGGTCTCGGGCGGTCAGAAGAAATTGTTGGAACTGGGCCGCACCATGATGGTCGACGCCAAGATCGTGTTTCTGGATGAGGTCGGCGCGGGCGTGAACCGTACCCTGCTGATGACTATCGCCGACACAATCCTGCGCCTGAACAAAGAGCGTGGCTATACTTTCGTGGTCATCGAACACGACATGGATTTCATCGGCAAAATCTGCGACCCGGTCATCTGTATGGCCGAAGGCAAGGTTCTGGCTGAGGGAACTCTGGATGAGATCAAAGCCAACGAACACGTGATCGAAGCCTATCTGGGCACCGGCCTGAAGAACAAAGATAAGCTGGAGACCGGAGCGTGAGCGACAACCCCTACCAAGACGATCACGGCAACAAGGACGCGACGATCACCAATCCCCATGGTGCGGGCACCATGACACCCGCCCATCAGACCAGCGGTGAAACGCATTATGTTGGCGGTGGCCCCTTCCTGATCGGCGACACCATGACCGGAGGTTATGGCAAAGGGCCGGACATCCTGCACGACTGCACCATCGCCGTCGACAAGGGTGAGATCGCGGTTATCGTCGGCCCCAACGGTGCTGGCAAATCTACTGCGATGAAGGCCGTCTTCGGGATGCTGGATGTGCGGTCAGGTTCCGTGCGGCTGGACGGAGAGGACATCACCAAGCTCTCGCCACAGGACCGCGTGATCAAGGGCATGGGCTTCGTGCCGCAAACCCAGAACATCTTCACGTCCATGACGGTTGAAGAAAACCTCGAAATGGGTGCCTTTATCCGTCGCGACGATATCAGCCAGACGATGGAGCAGGTCTATGACCTCTTCCCCATCCTGCGCGACAAGCGCAATCAGCCGGCCGGAGAGTTGTCCGGCGGCCAGCGCCAACAGGTCGCCGTGGGCCGAGCGCTGATGACCCAGCCCAAGGTTTTGATGCTGGACGAACCAACTGCCGGTGTTTCGCCCATCGTGATGGATGAACTGTTCGACCGGATCATCGAGGTCTCACGCACCGGTTTGCCAATCCTGATGGTCGAACAGAACGCCCGTCAGGCGTTGGAGATCGCGGACAAAGGCTATGTGCTGGTTCAAGGGCGGAATGCCTACAGCGGTACAGGTAAGGAACTGCTGGCCGATCCGGAAGTTCGGAAGAGCTTTCTGGGGGGCTGAAATGAGGTCTTTGATTGGCTTCTCGGCCTTTATGTTAACTTGTAGCGTGGCTGTCGCTCAGGACGCTACAAAATGCAGGCTAGACTTCACATGTGCGAATACTCATCCTTGTCAGACTCCGGTATCTGGAGGAGGTATCTGGTTCGACATTGAAATGCTACCGGACAATCGGCTGCGCATTAATCTTGGGGACAGTGAACTACCTGTTCTTGAGGTAGTTCAAGTTTCTGAAAACTTGATGACGGCACATGGCTCGGATGAGACACGCTCAGCCTCTTACACCTTCAGCATCTTTGCTGATGGTATTGTCGCTTACACGACGCATACCTTCGTTGGAAAGGGTATCAGCTTGACTGCGCTTGGTCGCTGCGACGTCAAAGAATAGTGCACTTACGTTTCATCTATTCGGCACTTGCATTGTTCTCCGAGGCGCCGAAAAATCCAACACCTCGGTAGAGCTTTAAAACACAGGTTCACCGCATGTCCCAAAATCCTGCGCGGCATGCGGCCCCTTTATCGACATGTCGTAGTTTCGATCTTCGAAATCCACGACAAAGGTCACCACATCCATGTCCATGATGTGCAGAAAGGTCAGAGAGTTCAGCCCTGCGATGATCGTCGCCTCTCCGCGAATGTCATCCGTGATGATGAACCCCTTGTCGGTCGCTCCGGACCGTGCCAGCGTCACTGCGCCACCACTGCCTTCCGACACGCAGTTGACGACAAAATCCGCCCCATTCAAAGGATCGCTCGTCGCGGATTGAGCCATCACAGGCAAAGCCGCACCCAGTATCAGAGCTGCGTAAAATTTCATTCCTATCCTCTTTTGTATCTGCGCCCCCACGCCTGGATACAAAACAATGCGAAACTCAAGAGTTTCAACGGGCTACAGCCCACATTTCACTCGTTCTTGAAGTCAGGTGAATGGACGTGTGCGAGCCGAGTGCCTGCCCCTTCAGCAAGACGCAATAGTGGCCAAAATAAGGCAACAATACCTCCCCATCTACTCGTATCGAAGCCCCAGAAATTTAAACACTGCGTTCTCAGAAGTTTACCCATCTGAGCCCCGTGTCAGAAAAATCAGCCTGTTCAGATTTCCGCCCGGTCTGAGCTGAATTCTTGCCATGATCGGCACCTAATCAAATCACGCGAACAACGAGAATCTGCTTGGGATTCTCAATCTAAATCGGGCTCATGGCCCATTCAGGAGACATACTATGAAACATCTGGCAGCGCTTGCCGCCGTCGTCCTGCCCGTTTCCGCGCAGGCCGTATCGCAAGCCCCCACGCAAGGTGAAATTGTTTATGAGTGCCAGATTACAGAAACCTGCAAGTCCAACGGATGCGCCCCGATCGACCCGATCCGCCAGATTGCATTGAAGAAGATCGAAGGCCAATCGAAAGGGGTACTGCTGGTGGATGGGCAAGAGCATCAGGTTCACGTTTATCCAAGCCTCGGCGCACAGGAGTTTTTGCAAATCCTCAGCGGTGGCAGCGTCGGCTATACGATCAAGACAGACACAGGAAACTTGGAGATCCGAGCCTCAGGCGGCCAGCAACGAAACGAACGGGGAACCTGCGCAATCACTAACTGAGACAACTGTCGGGCTGCTTGAAAACAAGGAATCGGAATGTGGTGCGTCGAACATTTTAAATCGGTTCGGCGCGCCCTTTCGTTAGATTGGTCAAAACGACACGAGATCGCAGATTTTCACTAGGAATCCGACCAAACTGGCCGGGTGAAATATTGTGTCTTTGCTCAATGCCATGCCATAAGGCCGCACCCGTCGGAATGGGAAGGTGAGATGGACATACTAAACGCGCTTGTGGCGCTTGCGAATTTCGTGCTGGTGCCTGCGATTGCCTATGGCAGCCAGCTGGCATTGGGGGCGTTGGGGGTCACTCTGATCTACGGCATTCTGCGCTTTTCCAACTTTGCTCATGGCGACACGATGGCCTTTGGGGCGATGATCGCCGTTCTGGTAACCTGGGGCCTGCAGGCCGCCGGGATCAGCTTTGGTCCATTACCGACCGCCCTGCTGGCCCTGCCCTTTGCCATTCTGGGCTGCATCGTTCTGGTGCTGATCACTGATCGTCTGGTGTATCGCTTTTACCGAGAACAGAAGGCAAAACCGGTCATTCTTGTGATCGTCTCGATGGGCGTGATGTTCATCATGAACGGTCTGGTGCGCTTTATCATCGGACCAGACGACCAGAGGTTTTCCGACGGCGCGCGCTTCCTGATTTCGGCGCGTGATTTCAAGGCGATGACAGGGCTCAGCGAAGGGCTCGCGATCCGGACATCGCAAGCGATTACTGTTGTGGTGGCAGTTGTCGCCGTGGCGCTTCTGTTCTGGTTCCTCAACAAAACTCGCACCGGCAAGTCGATGCGTGCTTATTCCGACAACGAAGACCTCGCCTTGCTGTCCGGCATTAACCCCGAACGTGTGGTTATGATCACCTGGATCATCGTTGCCGCGCTGGCAACAACGGCTGGGGTTCTGTACGGGCTGGACAAAAGCTTTAAACCCTTCGTCTATTTTCAGCTGCTGCTACCGATTTTTGCCTCGGCAATTGTCGGGGGTTTGGGCAGCCCCCTCGGGGCCATTGCAGGAGGGTTCATCATCGCCTTTTCCGAAGTGACGATCACCTATGCGTGGAAGAAAGTCCTGACCTATCTGGCGCCGGAAAGCCTGGAGCCTTCGGGTTTGGTCCAGTTCCTGTCCACCGATTACAAATTCGCCGTCAGCTTTGTCATCCTGCTGATCGTGCTTCTGTTCAAACCCACGGGTCTGTTTAAAGGGAAAGCGGTATGATCCTAGGTATCCTTGTATCCGTCGCTATTCCCCTTATCGCGGGTTTCGCACTTGGCCCTGTCGGTCTAATCGCGGGTGTTGCGGAAGTTGCTCTCGGATGGGCCTATCGCCACGCCTTACTCAATGGCAATGAACGCCTAAAAAACTCAATACTCTTTGCGGCAGTTGCGATCCTTATATTGGCCACGGGTTTCGCCCAAGGGTGGAACGCCGCGATCCTGATCCTGAATATGGGGCTGATCTCGGCGGTCATGGCGCTTGGGGTAAACCTGCAATGGGGCTTTGCGGGGCTGTTCAACGTCGGTGTCATGGGGTTTGTGGCGCTGGGCGGTCTGGCCGTCGTACTGGTCTCGACCCCGATGACGCCGGGCGCATGGTCTGCTGGTGGGTATGGCATCGTTCTCGCCTTGCTGTTGGGGGCTGCAACGATTGTGGCGACAGTGATGGTGGCTCAAAAGCTGCCTAAAGGCCGCGTTCGGACTCTGTCGATCATTGGCATTCTGGTCGTCGGGTTCTTCGTCTTCCGCGCTGTGTTCGATCCTAACGCCGAAGCGGTTGAGGCGATCAATCCGGCAGTCGCGGGTAACCTCGGCGGCTTGAACCTTCCGGTTCTTCTGGCATGGCCTGCTGGCGGTCTACTGGCCGCAGGTGCGGCGTGGTTGATCGGCAAAACCGCTCTGGGTTTACGGTCCGATTATCTGGCGATTGCAACGCTGGGCATTGCCGAAATCATCATTGCGATCCTGAAGAACGAAGACTGGCTGGCCCGAGGGGTCAAGAACGTCTATGGCATTCCGCGCCCTGCCCCGGTTGTCGGATATGAAGTCGAACTGCAGAATGATCCCGGTTTCGTTGCGCGCGCCGAATGGTTCGGACTGGACCCTGTCACGGCTTCGACACTGTCGGTCAAGCTGGGTTATTCGCTGCTGTTCTTGATTGTGTTGCTGGTGCTGCTTTGGATGGCCCAAAAAGCACTTCACAGCCCTTGGGGCCGTATGATGCGCGCCATTCGCGATAATGAGGTCGCGGCAGAGGCAATGGGCAAGGACGTCACACGTCGTCACCTGCAAATCTTTGTACTGGGCTCGGCCATCTGCGGCATCGCGGGTGCAATGATGACCACTCTGGACGGTCAACTGACCCCCAGCGCTTATCAGCCGTTGCGGTTCACGTTCCTGGTCTGGGTGATGGTGATCGTCGGCGGATCGGGCAACAATCTAGGCGCAGTTCTGGGGGCGTTTGTCATCTGGTTCCTTTGGGTTCAGGTAGAGCCCATTGGATTGTGGCTGATGAACCTGATCACCTCTGGCTTGCCCGACGGAAGTGCTCTCAAGGCGCACTTGATCGAAAGCGCTGCACATATGCGGCTTTTGACCATGGGATTGATCCTGCTGATTGTTCTCAGATTCAGCCCAAGAGGCCTGATTCCAGAGAAATAGATCACAGTCAGTAGAATTTTGGGAACCGCGCCGCATAATCGGCGCGGTTTCTTGATTCATAAACCGAACCTGAATACACCCATAAGAGTTGGGCATGTTCCGGACCTGCGCCAGATCGCCTTCACGTTTAATAAGTCAGTTGACGCTGAAAATACAGGTCACCTATCGAGAGTAAGAAGACGACACATGAGAACTTCGTTTATCCCCAAAATCCTAATGCTGCCGGTTGCCGCCAGCTTGGCAGCATGTATCCCCTCGCCCGAAGATCTGGAAACCGACCCGGTCAAGGTCCAGACTTCCAAGGGTGTCGTGACGTGCCAGCTGTACCGCCCAGATCGCGTCATCTGGGATCGTGCCATCGACTACCCGGCCACTAAGATGTCTGTGGCCGAGGCTGACGGCTACTGCCGCCAGGAAGGTCAGCGTCGCCTGAAGTAAGAGGCTTGGCGCCGCGTGACCTAATCACTGCGCGGCGTCCTTGATTTATCTGGCCCGGAACAGCCCTCCGAGGATTCCGCGGACGATCCTACGCCCGGTAGTGCCTTTCAGTTCTTTAATGACCGCCTCGCTCATTGCTGAGGCAAATGTATCCTTCTGTCGTGTTACACGCGAAGAAGACCGCCCAACCCGGCTGCCGGAATAACGTCGGGCGGTGGCGAATTCGCGTTCGGCCACAGACTGAGTTTCCTCTTTCTCTTCCGCTTCGGCGGCAGATTGCGCGGCTTGATCCGCGCGCGCCTGCAAGATTTCAAAGGCCGAATTGCGATCTTTCAGAGTTCCGTATTTGACCTGCATCGGAGACTCGGCCAGCAGCGCTTTACGCTCAGCGTCGGTAACAGGCCCCAGCTGAGAACCGGGCGGCCGGATCAAGGTCCGTTCAACGATCCCGGGCACGCCCTTTTTTTGCAGCGTTGACGTCACCGCCTCCCCCACGCCGACCTCACGAATGGCTGTTTCGGTGTCGAAAGCGGGGTTCTCGCGGTAAGTTTCGGCCGCCAGACGCAGGTTCTTTCGGTCCCGCGCCGTGAATGCGCGCAAGGCGTGCTGTACCCGGTTGCCGAGCTGACCCAAGATATCCTCGGGGATGTCCGCCGGGTTTTGTGAGATAAAGTAAACGCCGACGCCCTTGGACCGGATCAGCCGCGCGACCTGTTCAACCTTGTCCACCAGTACCTTCGGGGCGTCCTCGAACAACAGATGCGCCTCATCAAAAAAGAAGACCAGCTTCGGTTCGTCAGGATCGCCTACCTCGGGCAGTTCTTCGAACAACTCGCTGAGCAGCCACAACAAGAACGTTGCATACAGTCGTGGGGATCCCATCAATTTGTCCGAGGCGAGGATATTCACCATCCCCTGCCCCTTTGCGTCCGTGCGCATCAGATCTGACAATTCCAACGCGGGTTCACCAAACAGGTTTGTTCCGCCCTGATTTTCCAACACCAGCAAACGCCGCTGGATCGCTCCGATTGAGGCAGTCGAAACATTGCCATAGCGCAAGGATAGTTGCGCCCGGTTCTCACCAATCCAGACCAACAGCGCCTGCAGGTCCCTTAGATCCAGAAGCGGCATTCCCTCTTCGTCCGCTACACGGAACGCGATGTTCAGGATACCTTCCTGCGCTTCGCTTAAATCCATGAGACGTGACAACAACAGCGGGCCCATCTCGGTCACGGTAGTACGCACTGGATGGCCCTGTTGACCGAACAGATCCCAGAACGTCACCGGACACGCGGCGTAAGCATAGTCCTGAAACCCTATGCGCGAGGCACGGTCCTGAAAGGCCTGATGCAACTTGTGCGCTTCGCTGCCCGCTTTGGCCAGGCCCGACAAATCTCCTTTGACGTCTGACAAAAAGACCGGAACCCCGGCTTGCGAGAACCCTTCGGCCAGAATTTGCAAGGTTACCGTTTTACCGGTGCCCGTCGCACCGGCAATCAACCCATGCCGATTGGCATATTTCAACGTCAGCGTTTGCGGCTGGCTATAGTCATCACCTGCGCCACCCAGAAAGATATTTTTGTCCATGTATATAAGGCCTTAATTTCCAACGGTCTGGATCCAGCATACAAAGTTAACCTTTGACTGCGATAGTCAATTTGCTGCCTTCGCTGTCAAAGATGCAAGGCTGCAAACTTCCTCCCTGTCAGACTGGCCGCGCCTTCGGGCGCGGTTTTTTTTAAGCAAGGCTTGATCTTCCATTAAAAATTCAGGTTTGCAGTTGACCCCTGCGCTCGCCTTTCGTAACGTCTGCGCATAACTAAGTCGGCCAGTCCGACGGGGAGAACATTTTTGAAAGGGAGCCGCTCCACCGGCTCCCTTTCTCATTGGCATGAACTGGCGGAAAACAGCAAAAATCGATCACTTCGTATTGTTTATTCAGCTTAGTGCCTGACACCATGATTTAACGATGGTAAAACGCGACAAAAAGCTCAATCACTCTGCCGAGGCATTCATGATCAAGAAACTTCTCCCATTCAACGTAATGGCTGCTGCGATTTGGTGCGGTGCTGTATACGCGCAAGAAACGGCTCAGGAAGACCAGACCCCGTCTGAAATACCACAGACACAAGCCGGGACTGAACTCGACCTGGGCGAAAGCGGTCCACGCGTCGGCGAGCAATACGTTAAAGAACAAAGCGGTGACTGGAACGTCACTTGCCTTAAGACCGAGGGTGGAGATGATCCCTGTTTGCTGCGCCAGACCCTTTTGGGTCAGGAAGGCCAACCTATGGCCGAAATTTCCATAAACAAAGTGCCTGAGGGAAACGCTGCGATAGCTGGCGCAAGTCTGATCGTACCGCTTGAAACTATGCTGCAAGCCCAGATCGCTGTGTCCATAGATGGAGCCCCAGGTAAGCGTTATGATTACCATCATTGCAACCCTGTCGGATGCGTTGCTCAGCTAGGCTTTACCCAAGGCGATATCGACGCAATGAAAGCTGGTACCAAGGCCACGATTTCGCTTGTCTCAATTCTTGCTCCAACGCAACTTCTGCAGATTGAAATGTCGCTGGCTGGGTTCACCAGCGGATTCGACAAGCTCTTGCCCCTTCAGAACTGATCTTCTGTATGCTTAGAGACGCCGCTGGTCCAAACCAGCGGCGTTCCTCTTTTTAAAGCACTGGAAAACTCAAGCCCGCTTGAGGGCCAGAACAGCATTCAGCCCACCAAAGGCGAATGCGTTGCTCAGCGCAACATCGACCTTCGCTTCGCGGGCATCATTGGGAACCACATCCAGTGCGCATTCCGGATCAGGTTCTTCATAGCCGATCGTCGGGGCAATGACGCCATCGCGGAGCGCCATGATACAAGCCAGCAATTCGACCGCACCTGTGCCACCAATCAAGTGGCCGTGCATGGATTTTGTGGACGAGATCATCAGATCATCCGCATGCGGCCCGAATACATCCGCCACAGCAGCGCATTCCGTTTTATCATTTGCGGCCGTACCGGTCCCGTGCGCGTTGATATAGCTCACTTGATCCGCATTCAGACGTGCGTCCGCCAGTGCACCTGCCATAGCCCGTGCGGCACCTTGTTTACTGGGCATCACGATGTCCGCAGCATCCGAGGACATGGCAAAGCCGACAACCTCACACAGGATATCTGCACCGCGTGCGCGAGCGTGCTCGTATTCCTCAAAGACAAATACGCCAGCGCCTTCGCCCTGAACCATGCCGTTTCGGTTTGCACTGAAGGGGCGGCAAGCGTCCTTGGACATGACCCGCAGACCTTCCCAAGCCTTCACGCCGCCAAAGCACAGCATGGATTCCGAACCGCCCGTCACCATCGCCGGTGCTGCACCGCTGCGCACCATCTGGAAGGCCAAAGCCATCGCGTGGTTGGAAGAGGCGCAGGCCGTCGAAACAGTAAAGCTAGGCCCTTTTAGGTTATGCTCCATCGACACATGGCTGGCCGCGGCATTGTTCATCAGTTTGGGCACGACAAAAGGATGAACGCGGTTCTTCCCGTCTTCGTAGACCGAGCGGTAGTTGTCGTCCCAAGTCGAAACGCCACCACCTGCCGTACCAAGAACTACGCCGGATCGTGCAGCCAGATCACCGTGGAACTCAATCCCGGACTGGTCAATCGCCTCTTTCGCTGCTGTCAGAGTGAATTGCGTGAACCGGTCATAGAGGCTCATCTGCTGACGGTTAAACCGACCTTCGGCCTCGAACCCTCGCACCTGACCACCGATTTTAATGGAAAGTCGCTCAACATCGCGGAATTCTAAATCAGAAATCCCACAACGCCCTTCGCGCATGGCCTCCAGCGTATCGGGGACAGAATGGCCCAGCGAGTTGATCGTCCCGGCCCCGGTAATGACAACGCGTTTCATGGTCTTATGTCAGACCTTTTCCGACACAAGCTTTTCGATCCCGGCAATGATCGCCGCAACGTTCGAGATATCGAAGTCGCTGGCTTCGGGTTCGTTCGCGTTGAAAGGCACCGAGATATCGAACTCTTCCTCGATCGCAAAGATGCTCTCGACGAGACCCAGGCTGTCGATCCCGAGGTCCTCAAGTGTACTAGTGGGCGTGACGTCCGAAGGCTCCAGCACGGCCTGCTCAGCAATGATTGCGATGACGCGGTCGGTGATGCTCATGTCGGTCCTCTGATTATCCCGTTGCGGATGATTTAATCGCTCGGGGGCTGTTTGAAAACCGCCTTTTTCAACGCCTCGACGTCACGCGCCATTCGGGGCAAACGACGTTGCGCTTTGTAGATGTCAGTGTGGGTTTCCATCTTGATGCCCGGATAGCCCATTATCACTCGGCCCTTGGGCACATTTGATAAGATTTTGGTGCCACCACCCGCGATAACGCCATCACCGATAAAGATATTATCGACAACGCCGGTCTGACCGCCCAGCACCACGTTGTTGCCGATCTTGACCGAGCCCGAAACACCAGTTTGCCCACACAGCAGGCAATCCTGACCCACACGGGTGTTGTGGCCGACATGCACTAAATTATCCAGCTTTGAGCCGTTTCCGATGCAGGTATTTCGGATTGTCCCGTTATCAACCGTGCAATTTGCGCCGACCTCAACGTCGTCGCCAATCTCAACCGCGCCCAAAGAGTGGATGCGTAGCCAGCTTTGCGCACGGGCATCGCCCTGATCGCCCATAGTCTTGCGGACGTTTTCGACCCCCGAAACCTCGGGCGTGACAAAGCTGAACCCGTCCCCCCCAATGCGCGCGCCCGGTTGGGCTATGAAACGATCCCCGATCTGCGCCCGGGCACCGATGCTCACCATCTCTCGCAGGGTGGCGTTATCGCCCAGAACTGCGTCCATCCCGATCACACAATGCGGTCCGATCACCGCGCTTTTTCCGATACGAACGCGCGCACCAATAACGGTCAACGGTCCAATCGCTGCGCCTTCGCCGATTTCCGCTGTTGGATCAATCACGGCCGAAGAGTGAATACCCGGCTCCACCCCCTGCCCGCGATCCAGCATCGCCGTTATCCCAGCCATCGCCATGCGCGGTCGAGGCACAAAAATTGCGGCTGTTAAGCCCAGTGCTTGCCAATCGGCACCTTCCCACAACACGGCGGCCTTAGCTGAGCCACCGCTCAGCGCTTCAGCATATTTCGGCGACATCGCCATCGCCAAGTCCGACGCAGTAGCGTCCGACGGTTCCGCGGCGCGCTCGATGACAAGGCTTGTGTCACCCTGACTTTCCGCTCCGATAGCGTCGGCGATTTGCTGAATGGAATAGTGCATGTCGGGCTTCCCGGATTAAGGACCTGCCCAGCTGATTACCCTTGAACGTCCGGCAGGGCCACCCCTGCTTTCTGCAAGGCCTCCCAGATTTTTCCGTCCCGCTCATAGACATCGCGTCGATACTGAACCTGCCCTTTCGGCCCAATATAGGCTGTTCGGTAAATCAGGTGGACTGGCACGTGCTGCTCTAGAGGTACTGTCGTTTCCTTACCGGTTGCGAGTACTCGGTGGAAGAACGCCTTCGGATCTTCCTCCTGCTTGGCGAGCAGCGCATAGGCGAACTCAAACGGATCGGCCAAGCGGATGCACCCGTGAGAGAAGGCACGGACCTCACGGGCAAACAGGTTTTTGTGCGGCGTATCATGCAGATAGATGTTGTACTGGTTGGGGAACATGAACTTCACCAGCCCCAAAGCATTACTCTTGCTGGGCGGTTGCCGCATGGCGAACGGAAAATTCCTAGCGTTGAACTGATTGAAATCCACAGCGCCGCGGTTGATCTGCCGTCCGCTGCGATCGGTAATCTGGATATGACCAACTGCGTTTGGGTTGGACTTCAACTTGGGCAGATATTCCTTGGTAATGATCGAACGAGGGACATACCAACTGGGGTTGATGACCATATGCTCCATCTCATCAGAGAATTCTGGGCTGCGGCGGTCATGTGTGTTTTTGCCGATCACTGCACGCGTTTCAAACGTGACCGAACCATCGTCGACGATCTTGGCCGAGAAGTCAGCCTGGTTCACTAGAATATGCCGCTCGCCGCGCTCGCGCGGCAACCAGCGCTCCCGCTCCAAAGCGACATAGACGGACTTTAGGCGATCCGAAGCGCTGCGGTTCAGTTCGGTGATCGTGCCTTGCCCGGCCACCCCATCCGCAGCCAATCCGTGATCGGTTTGAAATGCTTGAACGGCGGCCAATAGCGTCTGATCAAATTCCGGGCTGGCCGTTGGCCGCAGATATCCCATGGAAACCAAACGGTTCCGCAGTTTGATGACGTTAGGGCCAGTATCGCCATATTCCAACTTGTCCACTGGAACCGTAGGGCCCCAACCGCCTTGATGAACCAACTGCTCCAGTACCAGCTTCTGCTTCATAAGCGCACGGTACTGGGTGGATTGTGGAATGAGCTGATCGAAATAGTTACCGTCTCCGGCCGAAATCAGATTCGTCAGATGGTCTTTGGCAGAGCTACGCTCCACCTTCCGCACCAAGCCATCGTCAATCGTGGATGGGCGTAACGCTCCGGACTGGAGGCTGCGCGCGTACTCCACAAACGCACGACTTAGCTGGATTTCGATAGCGCCAAGATCACGCGTCGTGCGGGCCTCTTTCATGCGATCCAACAAGGTTTGAACGCTGTAAGTGCCCTGAGGCAAACCGTGCATATCCACTTTGGCAAGCGCTCGGATTAACTGCGAGCGTCGCGCGGCGTGTTGCGGAGTTTCCCCAACCCAAACAGGTTTAAATCCATTCTCGCGGTAAAATTCAGCGATCCCCGACCCTGACGGCGCAAACTCCGCCACCGCCATCTGAAACGCCGTCGTCGACCGAGGTTCCGTATTGGCGATTGCAGCCGACGCCAGGAAACATGCGGTGAAGATAATACCAGTACGCGTTCGAATGCCTGAGAACATGGGATGGCCTTGATTATTCATAGTTTTTACGCCGCAAACCAGCGCGTCGAACTAATATGATTGCGCCCAGTGTGACTTGTCTATTCACAAATGTATCACCGACGCGCATCTTTCGACGCCTGATGCGTCTTTGCATCGCCCGGCGGGATTACGCCGCCAAATGCCTCAAGATTATACATATTTGCGTCACCTGCGCAAAAAACTGCCGAAAATTCCCCCTTGAAAAGGTGATTTTGAAAGACTTCTTGGCTGACTTTCGCCTCTGTGTCATAACTCCCGCATCTGGGATGGGAAAAAATTAAGAACGCGCGCGTAACATCGTGCGCAGGCAGGAACAGTACGGGACGAAACTAAAATGACGATGAGCAGTACCTCGGGGTTAACCCGTCGTGCCCTATTGGGCGCATTTGCGGCTACGGCAGTTGTGGCGGCACCGACTTATTCCAACGCAGCAGGGTTTCTTCGCGGTGGCGGAGACATTCGTCGTATCCGCATGTATTCCGGTCGCACTGGCGAACGGATCGACATGATCTATTGGGTCGACGGAAAATACATCAAAGACGCGGTGAAGGAAGTGAACCACTTCATGCGCGACTGGCGGACCGATCAGGTCAAAGACATGGACCTGCGCACCATCGACATCATGGCGGCATCGCACAACCTTCTGGATGTGAATGAACCCTACATGCTGCTGTCCGGCTATCGTTCGCCGCAAACCAACGCGATGCTGCGGTCCCGTTCCCGCCGGGTTGCCAAGAACTCGCTGCACATGAAAGGCCAAGCGGCTGACTTGCGCCTGTCGTCGCGTTCTGTGTCGCAGATGGCCAAAGCAGCCATGTCCTGCCGCGCAGGCGGTGTTGGCAAATACTCCCGCTCAAACTTTGTCCACATGGATTGCGGAGAAGTCCGCAGCTGGGGTGGCTAAGTCACTAGGGAATTTCGAAACGACGAGCGCCCTTGGGCGCTCTTTTTTTAAAAAAGCGTCAAAGCGCGCACCATCCCCAAAAAACAACCGTATGTAAGTCTGCGTTCCTAGAAGAGTCTCGTTTAAATTAGCAGATCTCATTCCTGTAATGGAAAATTTCAGGGCGTTACTTGCTTGAGTGGAAATGATTCTTGCCTGTCATTTAAGATGCGGAAAACAGGCGCCCTTCCAATACGAAGGACACGGTCGCTTTGAGAGGTTCCGTCCTCATCGGATGAGAAACACCTTTACCGGTATTTTCTGGCAGGAGGCTCGCTTTTTCTCGGTCGCCAATTAAACCTGTTGATTGCTACTCTTAGAGCCTGCGTCGCCAAAATTTCAATTCTATTTGTAGCTGCTAAGTACAGGATTGCGATAGGCTAATCGAGATTGCCATTCTCTTTATCGGGCTAGAAAAATTTTGCGTTTCGACACCATGAAATTACCTAAATCCAACGGGCTTGCTACGCCACAAATGGGAAGATTTCGATAAGCCGATCACTGTACAGTTTTTGTATCGTATAATCGTCGGAAAGTTTGATACTGGAAATTTTCGCGGAAAATTGCGATAGTGCGCCCGTAGATACTTATGCAAATTCGTCTCCATTTTGACGTTCCTTTGTTCAACTGACGAACAAATTGCTTCTACCCGGGGGGGTTACCACCAAGTCAATAACGGGTTTTCTGATGGTCAATGGTCTTTCACAGGACGGCTATGCCTTTGATGGAGCACTGGGTTTCGGTGCTGAGGCAGACGGCGGCCGCGGAGGGCAGATCGTCAAAGTGACAAGTCTCGCCGATTCTGGACCCGGCACTCTCCGATGGGCCCTGGAAGAACTAGAAGGTCCACGTATTGTCGTCTTCGAGGTTAGCGGCCAGATTAATCTTCAAGATGCTATCGAGGTCAATGGCGATGTAACAATAGCTGGCCAAACATCGCCCGAAGGCGTCACTATCTCCGGAGCTAGGCTAAGAATAGTAGAAAGTGACGTTATTGTACGCGGCCTCCATTTCCGTCCGGGTGACGGAGAAGGTGAAGATCCCGATAACAGAGACGGCATTTCGATCGGCAGCAGTTTGGTTCAGGTCGAAAACGTCGTGATCGACAGCAATTCTTTCAGTTGGTCAATCGATGAATTGGTCACGGTCTGGTACGGCTCCCAAAACATTACTCTCTCGAACAACATTTTCTCGGAAGCACTAAAATCCTCGCTCCATTCAAAGGGCGACCATTCGATGGGCGTGCTGATCGGCGACGATAGCTCCAACGTGACCGTTTATGGAAACCTGTTTGCTCACAACGAATTCAGGAACGCGGCTGTCGTGGATTCGACCCAGGTCGAGTTCATCAACAACTTGATTTATAACTACGGCACATTTGGGTTTGAGGGACGAACATACTCGACCGCACATGTCATCGGAAACGTCTACATTGCCGGACCGAGTTCATCTACAAACGCAGCAATTGAACTGGGTTCGCTGGAAGAAGGCGCGGCCTACTACCTAGAGGACAACATTGCAGAAGTCGACGGTGATGCTGTCTCCGAAATCTCTGAGAACCTGCTGTTTGTACCCAGCGGTGTCACTGCACTGCCCTCTTCCGAAGTTATGGATTATGTGCTGGCCATTGCTGGCGCAAGAAATCCTCTGCCGGGTACGATTGACGCAAGGATCATCCAGTCGGTAATCGATGGGACCGGCAGCATCATTGACTCACCCAGCGAAGTTGGCGGTTACGATAACGTACCCAACCCACCTGCACCGAGTGACCGCGACGACGACGGTGTTCCAGACAACTACGAAGTGTTCGCTGGTTCAGACCCCGACGATTTTGATGCCCACGGCGATGTAAACGGTAACGGAATCTCGAATATAGAAGACTATATCAATGGGTTGATCGTCAGGGATGATGTACTCGCTCCCGTAGCAGTTTCAGCTTTTTCACAAAACATCGGCCCGCCTCAGTCCAGCGACCCCGACACACAGATCACCGTGACCTTCGCCGATAACATCGCGGTGGACGCCTCCAGCATCGACACCGGCGACATCACCGTCACCGGTCCGGCCGGGCCGCTCGCGGTCACCGGCGTGTCCCTCGACACCAACGGCGACGGCACCCCGCGCACCGCCACCTATACCGTCGCAGCGCCCGGCGGCAGCTGGGACCTGGCGGACAGCGGTGCCTATACCGTTGCCCTGCTCACCGATGAAGTCTTCGACACCGGCGGCAATGCCGTCGCCGCAGATCCAAGCCTCACCGGCTTCACCGTCGACATTGCAGACACCACCGCTCCGGTGGTGCAGTCCGCCAGTGCGCCGGCCATCGATGCCGCAGATACCGGCAATCCCGACACGCAGATCACCGTGACCTTCGCCGACAACATCGCGGTGGACGCCTCCAGCATCGACACCGGCGACATCACCGTCACCGGTCCGGCCGGGCCGCTCGCGGTCACCGGCGTGTCCCTCGACAGCAACAGCGACGGCACCCCGCGCACCGCCACCTATACCGTCGCAGCCCCCGGCGGCAGCTGGGACCTGGCGGACAGCGGTGCCTATACCGTCGCCCTGATCACCGATGAAGTCTTTGATACCGGCGGCAATGCCGTGGATGCGGACCCCAACCTCACCGGTTTCACTGTCGACACCACAGACGTCATCGCCCCGGTGGTGCAGTCCGCCAGTGCCCCGGCCATCGATGCGGCCGATACCGGCAATCCCGACACGCAGATCACCGTGACCTTCGCCGATAACATCGCCGTCGACGCCTCCAGCATCGACAGCGGCGACATCACCGTCACCGGTCCGGCCGGACCGCTCGCGGTCACCGGCGTGTCCCTCGACACCAACAGCGACGGTACCCCGCGCACCGCCACCTATACCGTCGCAGCCCCCGGCGGCAGCTGGGACTTTTTCGACAATGGCGCCTATACCGTCGCCCTGCTCACCGATGAAGTCTTCGACACCGGCGGCAATGCCGTGGATGCGGACCCCAACCTCACCGGCTTCTCCGTAGGCGTTCCAGATGAACCTCTACCGCCTTTCAGAGTGGAAGCAGAGACATTCCAGATCGAAAGCGGATTTACGATCAAAAGCAATGGTCAGGCGTCAAATGACCAATACCTGCAGGCATCTGGAAGTGATGAACAGGTTGCCTCCTTTACATTCACGGGATCGACCGGGTTTTACGACTTAAGCCTTGGCTATTTTGACGAAGCTGATGGTCAATCAACACTGAGGATGTACCTAAATGAAGATTTAATTGACGACTTCATTTGGGACATGGACGCCGGTGGAGTTTATGCCGATCAGTCGTCACTTGTTGAACGCAATATTGGCAATTTTTATTTGACCAATGGCGATGTGATTAAAATCGCTGGTTTCCAAGATGGCAGCGAGCCCCTTCGAACAGACTACTTAGATTTCCAATTTACCGGCGCAGCCACAGACACCACCGCCCCGGTGGTGCAATCCGCAAGTGCCCCGACCATCGATGCGGCCGATACCGGCAATCCCGACACGCAGATCACCGTGACCTTCGCCGACAACATCGCGGTGGACGCCTCCAGCATCGACACCGGCGACATCACCGTCTCCGGTCCGGCCGGGCCGCTCGCGGTCACCGGCGTGTCCCTCGACACCAACAGCGACGGCACCCCGCGCACCGCCACCTATACCGTCGCGGCGCCCGGCGGCAGCTGGGACCTGGCGGACAGCGGCGCCTATACAGTCGCCCTGCTCACCGATGAAGTCTTCGACACCGGCGGCAATGCCGTCGCTGCAGACCCCAACCTCACC
>NZ_JBDZYG010000013.1:0-152711 GCF_040329455.1 Ruegeria sp. SCP11
ATCTGTATGTCGCCGTCGGCATCTCGGGCGCAATCCAGCACCTGGCGGGCATGAAGGACTCGAAGGTCATCGTTGCGATCAACAAGGACGAAGAAGCCCCGATCTTCCAGGCCGCCGACTTCGGATTGGTCGCAGACCTGTTCCAAGCCGTCCCGGAATTCACCGAGAAGATCTGAAGATTGCCACAAACCCAATCGCTTTACTCGGCTGCAGCCTCGAAGGAGGCCGGAAGGCCCTGCAAAGTTAACTGACCGGGCGTGAATCTGGGGCTGATTGCTTTTTTTGCGCGACGCCGAGTTCGGCGATGTCTCGTCACGCATCCATGGCGGCGATAGACGAAGGCGTCGGTCATGCCCCCACGTATTGCGCTGGCTCGGGGCATTGGCTGGCGCTGGGAGTGCGTCGGAAGAAAGGAAAACTGAGATGAACAAAAAAGCACTCAATGAAGGCCGAATAGTCGATGATAGAATGGGCGCGATCCAACGCCTGACCATGGATAATACGGACAAGAAAAACGCCATCACACGCGAAATGTACCTGGCGATGGCTTGTGCTCTCAACAATGCAGCTTCCGATCCGCAAGTGCGCACGATCTGGCTGCGCGGTGCAGGTGGCGTTTTTTCCAGCGGCAATGACCTTGCTGATTTCACAAAACCCGAGATAGAAGAACCCGCGCCCATTCAATTTGTGCGGGCGTTGGTCAATTTTCCGAAACCAATCGTGGCACAGGTCGAAGGTCTGGCCGTCGGGATCGGGGCCACAATGCTTCTGCACTGCGATCTGATCTACGCGGCCGAGGACACCCGGTTCCGGATGCCGTTCGTCAATCTGGGCGTGGTGCCCGAGGCGGGTTCGTCTTACTTGCTGCCGCGTGTGATGGGGTCTGCCAAGGCCGCCGAACTGATCCTGCTGGGTCGCACTTTCTCAGCTCTGGAAGCCGATACGCTTGGGATGGTCTCCAGGGTATTGCCACCAGCAGAGGTGGCTTCCGCCGCCGAGTCTGCAGCCATTGCCCTTTCCAAACAACCACTCGGCGCGGTGATGAAGTCACGTGCGTTGTTGCGCGACGTGTCCGGCGAGACCCTGGATGCAAGGATAGAACGGGAGTTCGAGATATTTTATGAAAGCTTGCAGGGGCCCGAATTCGCGGAAGCAGCCCGTGCATTTGCGGAAAAGCGGGAGCCAGATTACTCAAAGATCACGTTATAGGATTGTGTCGCAAATTCACTGAAAGGTTGGGCTGGGCCTTCGTTTGGGCGCACTTGTCCAGCGAGCTCGGTGGAAAGCTGAAAGCCGGAAGTCGTTGCAGTAGGCTCCAGCCTCATTGGTTTACAGCCAGAACAACACGGCAGCTGTGGGCGTGACGGCTGAGAGGAAGATCTTCAGGCAACCGAGCATAATCTCAGTTCTATTCGGCGTTTGTAGCGGCGCGTGCCGAACCGGGCGGGCTTGTCGCCTGATTTTCGCCCCAGGATGCAGGGTTTTTTCCCTTTTCTATCAGCGCTCTGCCGCCCTGCCAGCGGAAATGAAGAAGCGTACCGAGCACCTTGCGCCGATATGTAGTTTGAGACCTTTCCCGACGTCGGTAACGTTTTTTTTGGACTCTTGCTCGCGCCGCGAGACGTAAACCGTGGAATCCCGACATTGTTTACTTGGCTCTCAAATGGCGGTGGTGCGGACAAAGCTGCATTTGATACGCCTCAATTGAATGCCAGCTTCGGTACCATTTACATGCAACACAATATGCGGTTTAGCGGTTCAGAAGCCAGACATTCGGTGTTGGATTAGTCTGGAGGCTCTGTTGGATTAGGTGATCCAGCTGCAGACGGAGGGTCCCACCCTTCTTCAAGTGGCTTTTGGAAAAAGGTTCAAAATGAAAGCCTTTGCAGCCTTGGCGTTCCGTCGGGTAGTTAATCGAAAATCGATCAGTTGGCCGCTCTGATCAACCGCGCGCCAGAGATAACGCCACTTCCCGCCGACGCGAACATATGTTTCGTCCACGTGCCACTGCAACCCACGCCACGTCCGGTGATTACTGTACGCACGCTTTCGGATCTCTGGACCAAATTTTTGGACCTAGCCATAAACCGTCGAAATATTCACATCGACCCCACGCTCGGCCAGAAGGTCGCGCATATCTCGGCCCGACAGCAGAAATCGGCAAAACCAACGCACCGCCAACGCCGGTTCATGCAACAGTGCCAGTTTGTTTGATGTTCACCCGGCTCTCGGCGATTGTATCGACCAACAGGCTTAATTGCTCTTCATACTTCCGCCATTTCTCTTTGGATGACTTATACAGCGGTTGACGTACCTGCTGAACGCTGGCGGTTCGGACCCGACGTTTGCTCTTGTGAAACTCAAGGCAGGAGCTGTTCCAATCCAGGCCGCAATACTCAATTAACCGGCGCGTTTCTGAGGCGAAATCGTCAATCAACGCTTCGTATTGCACATTGTAAAATGAACCTTCAGGCAGAACATTGCGCCAGTGGTCCATAACACGGGCGTAATTATTGTAGTAGCGACCAAGCTCGACAAGGTCATAACTATACAGCTGGCTCCGCTCGAACAGGCGCGTAAAGCAGGACAGGCAGGTGTCGAAAGGGTTGCGCGCGACGTGAACGATTTTGGCGTTTGGCATCAGACCGTGGATCAGACCAACAAGCTGAAAGTTGGCTGGCATCTTGTCGACGATATGGGGTGCGTCGGGAGCATGCAGGTTTAGCGCATCGATATAGTCCTGAGCCCTTTGCGCCAGTTTGGCACCGGTTGCGGATTTAACCGCTTGCGGAACGTTGGTAGTCCCGTCCCCAAGCCGCCCAAAAATGTTTTGCAGGTCGTTGAGCTCACCCGCTCCAAATATGTTGGGATGGGCGTTCAAAATAGATTCCGTCAGAGTTGTGCCCGAGCGCGGCATCCCCAGCACAAAGATGGGCCGGTCACTTGAGACCGCGTGTTCACGCAACCGCTCGATCATCTGCTGGTCAAAAGTTTCGATCAAGTCATCCGTGAGGCGGTCGTTTTCCGCTGGATCATAATCGGTGATTGAGCGCTTTATCCTCGCTCCAACTTGGAACTGCTTAAAGGCGTCCTCATGACGTTTCAGCTTTTCGTAGCACTCGCCCAACGCGTAGTGATAAGCGGTAGCCTTCTGCGGCAGCATCGATGGGGCGTCTGGCAGGGCCTCCTCCAGAGCCTGAAACACAGGATTGTCCGGCGTGATCTTTTCCAGCCTTGCCAAAGCGATTGTTGCGCCCAGTTTGTCGTCGGCTGTTGTGGCTGCATGCTCAAAATATTCGTGAGCTTCGTCGAAGTTGCCACGTTCGATTTCCAGGTGTCCGAGAGCCAAACGGGTAGATGACAAGTCAGGTTTCAGCTCCAGCGCTTTTTGATAAAATCCTATCGCCTCCTCTATCTCCCCGAGATGCGCTTTGACCATACCAATCTGATGGCACGCAGACGCACTCTCCGGGTCAAGACGCAGGGCCTGCTCCGCCTCTATCAAGGCCAGTTTCGGGTGGTTCTTTTCGTAGAGAACCTGCGATAATCCGACATAGCTGTCTGCCTTGTCCCCCTTCAACGAGATCGCGTTTCGGAACGCATTTTCCGCCTTGTCCAGATTGTTTTCCAACATGAAAACGCGGCCAAAGTTACGGTGTAATTCCGCGTCACGCGGAAACCTTTCCAGTTGTGCTTCGGCCTCGGCGCGGGCATCGACTATGTTTTCGTTCTCAATCAGGACCGATATCAGGTTGTTTGCCGTCTCAGAGGACGCGGGATTAATCTTCAGCGCTTTGCGGTAGAGTTCTGCCGCCAGATTTCGGTTGCCCTTGTCTCGCGCAATACTGCCCAGATTATTGATCGCGCGGTCGAATTCCGGATCGAGCGCCACGGCGCGCTCTTGCGATGCCCGCGCCTCATCAAGTCGCTCCAGATCATAAAAAACGAGCCCAAGGTTTGAATGCGCCGCGGCATTCCCCGGAGCCAGACGAACGGCTCGCGTGCCGACCTCAACAGCTTTTGTCAGATCACCAGCGGTCCGCAGGATTTCAGTGAAATTCGTCAGGAAATTCACGTTCTCAGGTTGCAATCTCATCGCCTCAGTCATCGCCCTTACCGCAGGCTCAATTTGGCCCGTCTGGAACGCGATCAAGCCTAGCATCTGATGGGCTTGAGCAAAGTTCGGCGTCACGCGCAGGATTTCCGAGAACATATGTACAGCCGGTTTGAGCTGACCGCTCTGATAGTGGGCCATACCTTGCTGAAAAGCTTCCTGAACTGAGATCTGCTTGTTTTGAACCACGTTGAAAATTCCTGTTTGTGACACGTGCTGAGGATCGTTTGCACTTGTGATCTGATCTTCTGCATCGTCAAAATCCGTTCAATTCCATGCGCCTCCACCACCAGAGAATTCGCATAAAGATTGCGATGAACCGCGCTTACATAGCGTTGTCCTTTATCGTATCCCTGTATTGCGAAGGAGATTGGTTCGTCCAACGCTTGAAGGACCGGCGGAAGGCCCTGTCGTCAGAGTAGCCAAGTAACTGCGCAATTGTATCGATACTCAAGTCCGGGTTGGCAAGCAGGCGCTTGGCATTGGCTTCGCGAACCTCCTCAAGCATTTCGCGAAGCTCCTTGCCGTGCTGGCCCACAAGCCTTTGCAACGATCTCAGGCTTACATGAAGTTTGTCTGCGAGCGCTGTCGCACCATACTCTCCGACAGCTGCATTCTCGCAAATTGCGTCATGCACTTTCTGCAGGTCCTGAGTATCGAGGTTCGAGAGGCCATTTTCTCTATTCATGCGCTCCAAATGCGCCCGTGCGTAATCGTGCAGAGGTTTGCTGGATAGCCGGCTAGGTCTGTCCAGCGCATCACTGATTATAACCAGCGTATTTCTCGGCTGTTCGAATGTTACTTTTGTACCGAAGAACTCTTCGTACAGCCTAAGCTCAAGAAAGGGTTTATGCGCGAACTGGACTTCACTAATAGCGTCTGCAAGGTCAAACCACTCGCACATTGTCCGATACAACAGGGCACAACCGAACTCTCCCGTCGCGCCGTTATCAAGCTCGTCCATTGGATGGTAGATCCCAAGTCGCGCATGTGTGTCTGTCGTCTCGAACGTTAGATGCAACCGATCCGACAAAACCGACCGGTATTGCACCAGCATTTCAAGTGCGTCGCGGACCGTGGGCGCAAATTCGACCGCCGAACTTACATATCCAAGCATGGAAAACGGTGTAACTTTTGCTAGATCGAGAGTGAGCGGTTCACCCGGCAAAGAGGCTGCCATTTTGTTCATGATTTTCGGGAAATCGTCTTCGCTTATCCTGGCATTCGGATTGAGCAATTGAGTCGGGTCAATGCCCAGCTCTTCTACAATCTCCGTGACTGGAACTCCGCGCGAAATGGCATAGCCTACCATGTTGGCGGCGGCGGCTGCGATGGTCTTATGATTTAACGGATTTTCTGCTTGCTGCACTTTGAGGGTCTCAAGTTCCGAGCAGCACATGCGCTGCGTCGCGCTTTTTTTATGGGGTATTTAGGTAGTCGTTGCCACAAATGGCTTTCGTTCGTCTAGCGACCGGTTTGCGGAATGACAATCATTTGAACTGGAATTGCGAGCCGTGTGGCCCTTCGGCCAGACTGCGCATGCAAGAGCAGCAGATTGGCGCAAACTGTCCGGTTGCTTGCGTGAACTGTCCTTGATCCGACAGGGCCAGCCAAGTCTTACTGTGTGTCAACTCTGAAACGAGTTCACTGAAAACAATAAGCCCAAGGGTTGAGGATGCGGCGCAGTTTCAAATTGAGATGCATGTCACTTTCCAAACGTCGCTCGGATCCGAAACCGACGATGTGTGCCGAGTTTGAGGCTATTCAGTAAGCTCAAAAGTCTAAAGGTCTCCTGTGATTAATTGCAAAAGTAAGCGGCACGACCCGAGAGTCGTGGCTCGTGGTGGACGTCTTGTGAAATGGAAAGGAAGGGTCGCCAGTATCGCGCCTTCCTTGTTTCTGACATCGGCATCCTTCGGCGTTTTCGGTGCGGATATGGTCGGGGCAGAAGAGATTACGGTGCCGCAAACTTCGCAGGCAATATTTGCCATCGACGAGAACAACAGCGTCACATCAACTGGCGCGGTTACGGTGGTTGCAGGAACAGTGACTACGACCAGAGCCGCTGCACCTGCCGTTACGATTGATACCGACTATACCAGTGTTTTCACCAATGACGGAACGATCTCGATTGAAGGAGATTCTGAATCAACCCTCTACGGCCTGTTTCTGAATGGCGAGCTGGATGCGACGGGGCAGATCGTGAACAATAACACGATCCTTGTTGACACTGATCGGTCGCCCTTTGCTCGTGCTTTTGGCTTTCGGTTTGACCAGTCGTTTGCTGGCCATTTCTCGAATTCAGGTGCCGTAACCGCATCTGCAACGTCCTCTACAGCATACGCGAATGCCTTTGGCGCCTATTTCGATGAAGAAGTCCTGGCATCCGGGTTCGTCGAAAACTCGGGAACGTTCGACGTAACGGCCAATGCCGAAACACAGGCATTGGCGTCCGGCTTTTTCTTTTTCGAAGGGATGAACACCGATTTTGAGAATTCTAACACTATTAGCGTAACCGCAAGCTCCGCGTCTTCGCGGGCAACTTCCTATGGGGTCCGCTATCGTCGTGCCGCCTCAGGTGACTGGTCGAACACGGGTAACATCAATGTACAGGCTGAAGGCGCGGCAGATGCGCTTGCTTATGGAGCCTATGTGCCGGGACAAATTACAGGAGATGTTACAAACGCAGGTACGATTAAAGTAACCGCGACAGATAACGTCAATGATGATGCCAGGGCATACGGCCTATTCTCCTACAACGGTGTGACCGGGAGCATTCTGAACAGTGGAATCGTCGATGTCAGTGCCGCTGGCTATTCTTCGGCGACCGCTGCAGGCTATTACGCTCTTGGTCGACTAACCGGGGATTTTAACAACTCTGGTACGATCAACGTTGTTGCTCAGGACCAGATTGCCAATGCCGAAGCCTACGGTCTTCAAAGTGGAAGCGGCGTAGAGGGAAACCTTGTAAACAGCGGCAACGTCAATGTCCGTGGCGACGGGGCTACGGCGGCATCTGCTATGGGGCTGTACGTTGGAAACTATGTTGGCGGGACTGTTGAAAACAGCGGAACCATTACTGTGGCCGCGACGGGGCAATCGGGGGTAGCATCCGCTTTCGGCCTCAACATCAATGATGATTTCAGGGACAAGGTGACGAACAGTGGAGCTATTCAGGTCAGAGCCGTCGCTGAGGGGACTGGTCGAGCCGTTGGGATTTATACCACAGATAATCTTGAGGGCGATTTCGACAACTCCAACTCGATCAGCGTTGTCACAAGATCAAACGGTGGGCCTGCTACTGCCAATGGTCTTGAGATCGACGACGATGCAAACGGTAACATAATGAACAGTGGAATTATCGGCGCGCATGCCGATGGCGCGGGCTTTGCATCAGCCAGCGCGGTTAAAATTGTTGACAACCTGAACGGTGATTTCAACAATTCGCGCACGATTAGTGCCAGAGCGCTCGGTCAAACATCCGAAGCGGATGCGTATGGTCTGCGTATCGACGAAAACATGACCGGAAATATCACAAACAGCGGCACCGTATTGGCCTACGCTGAAGGTGGATCATCTGCCACAGCAGCCGGATTCAGCATTCGCGGCAGCTTGGATGGCAACGTCAATAATTCCGGCACAATCTCAGTCGTTGCCAGAGCAGCATCCGCGGACGCCGATGCATACGGCCTTTATGTACGACAGGGCGTGGACGGTGGTTTCACGAACAGCGGAACCTTAAGCGCAACTGCAGATGGCTTTTCATCGGCAGAGGCATATGGGCTTTTTATCATACGGGGTCTTGATGGGAATTTCACAAATTCCGGCACGATTCAGGCGTCATCGATATCTCAGGCCGACGAAGCATATGCATATGGCCTGTATTTAACCGGCGGTCAGGGCGTGACTGGGGACATACTGAATGAAGGGTCGATCCAAGTTATCGCCAATGGTTTTTCTGGCGTGTCCGCCGCCGGCATTTATCAAACGAGTAGTTTTGACGGCGATTTCACGAACACCGGAACACTCGTCGTAAGAGCGGTGGATCAATCATCCAGTGTAGATACTTACGGGCTCCAACTTGAACGAGGTATGACCGGAAACATTGAAAACAGCGGTACAATCAACATAGGGGCGAGCGCGGCAACGGATGTAGACGCAAGAGCCTTTTTCATCGACGAAAATCTGGATGGCAGTATCACTAACTCTGGCTCGGTAACGGTCGAGGCGACGGCCAAAGACAGCGTAGCCGAGGCTTATGGCCTGTACGTCGGAGAAGAAATGAATGGCAATATCGCGAATAGTGGTGTCATTGATATCCAGGCGGATGGCTATTCTTCCGCAGCCGCCGCAGGCATCAGTACCTTTGGCAGGCTGACGGGTGATTTCAGCAATACAGGTACGATCGCTGCGACTGCCTCGGCTCAGGTCTCTGAAGCAGACGCTTATGGTCTTTGGGCCGATCAGGGCATGACTGGCGATATCGTCAATCAGGGCACGATCACTGCTCAAGTAGATGGAATTACATCCTCGACCGCTGCAGGGGTTTTCATCTCCCGCGGACTTGAGGGGAGTTTCGACAATTCCGGAACAATTTCCACCTCGACGATTTCGGAGTCATCAGAAGCCGTATCGTACGGGCTGTTTGTCTCGGACAGCATGACCGGAAGTATCTCAAACAGTGGCACAATCGCCGCGCAGGGTGCAGGAAGCGATACCGCCGCCGTTCACGGGGTATTCGTCGCTGGTGGACTTGATGGAACAGTGCTGAACTCAGGTACGGTGGACGTGTCTACCGAAGTTGTGAATGGTGATGCGTTCGGCATCGGGTTTGCCGTCGTTGATGGCGATGCTACTGGAAACGTTGAGAATCAGGGTTCCGTTGCCGTCTCGGCAAAGGGGGGTGACGACGCGACGGCGACGGCCTTCTACTATAACAATAACCTGATTGGAGATTTTCAGAATTCAGGCTCCCTCGCCGTCACAGCTGATGCAGACAGCGATGACGCCGAAGCCTACGGTGTGTATGTCAACATCGACGTCGTTGGAAATGCCGCCAACGACGGGGACATTTCCGCAACGGCGATTGGAATTGAAGATGTCACCGCTGCCGGGATTTACATCGATGACGATTTGATCGGCGGTTTCTCGAACTCTGGCACGATTGCGGCAGCGGCCGAGTCCCAAACGGGCGTCGCTGAAGCTTGCGCGTTATATGTGGGCAGCGACCTGACCGGAGACTTCACCAATACAGGTTCCTTGATTGCTCACGCAGCCGGAGCCCAAGAAGCCGAAGCGATCGCGGTCTACTTGCGTGGCAACGTGTCCGGATCAGTTACTAATGCTGGATATGTGAGTGTGGCAGCAAATCTGGACAATGCAACAAGCAGCGCCATCGCTACTGCAGCGGGCTTTCATATCAACGATTTTCAGGGTGAGTTTGCAAACAGCGGAACCATTGAAGCGACGGCATCCGGTGGGGTCGGCGCCAATGCGTACGGCCTCTACATAGAAAACCATGACGGGGTGATTTCAGATGTGGGCTCAATTTCGGCCATGTCCGAAACAGGTGAAGCCTTTGCCATTTATCTGGGAACGGGATCCGGATCAGTAAATCTGGACACAAGTGATACCGTTACAGGAAAAATACGGGTCGCTGATCACGATGTAAATCTGGATGCCCAAGGTGAAAATGCCGTGTTCTATTTCGAGGATGCGGCCCCTGGGGTCGGAACGTTTACGAAAACGGTTTCCGATGACAGGTCTGTCTGGTTCGTACGGGATGAAGGGGGCACTGATCCAGTGTATGCCGCAATGGACTCCAGCGGGATCTTCACATCGCGCGATGTCATCGCCACCTACGGCGACGTTATTGGCAGTGTCAGTGATGCATTGAACTACCAAGCGCTGCCAGAAGTTGGTCGAGCTTTGCCCTTTAGCGAGACACGTTCCCATTATCTGACCAGTTTCCGACCCTTCGCGATGATTGATGCCCAAGGGAAACGATTTGAGGATAGTTTCGGCGACAGAACAGACCTCAGTCTTTTCAACGGCAATGCTGGTATTGCGGGGCAGTTGGAAAACGGCGTGTCGCTGGCGGTTGCACTGGGCGTGTTTTATGCAAATGGCAACAGCGACAACTCAACCTTCGACACAAACGCAGTCTACCTGAGCGTGGCGGGCGGACGGCAATTCGGAAATTATGTGCTCGAAGCTGATCTGGGACTTGGATTTCTTTCAACTGACAAAACGCGCACGATTTCGGGCAGCCCGGACGCGGATGGCGATTACGACAGCACTCTCATAACTGCTCGTGTCGGCTTGGAACGAAACTTTGGCTATGAAGGCGGTGTCGATCTGCTGGGGTTTGGTAGTGTTCGATATACTCGGCAAGACGATGACAGCTACTCCGAAACTGGCTCGAGTGCGGATGCAACGGTGGGCGAAGTTACCACCGAGGTGCTAGAAGCGCGGCTTGGGCTGGAAGCTAAGAAGCCGATCGCAGGTGCCGGTTCACTCATTGGTCAGGTTGGCGGTGTGCTCCGCCGTGATCTCGGAGATTCGACAGCGGATGTGACTGTGTTTACCGCTACAAACGATCTGACTTTTGCGGCATCGGATTTTACCGGCGGCAATCTGTTGTTAGGCTATGAGAAGGAATTTTCGAGCGGAGCAAAGTTGGAACTGACCGCAGAGCAAGAGTTTGGCGATGGCGCGCAAGGGCCATACGTGAAAGCAGGCTTAAATTGGTCCTTCTAAAAAGGCCGGATGATAGCCTGTAGGTGAGCGCCCATGCCGTAATTGAACAAAACCGGACACTCGACTTAACCCGTTGGATGTTCGGTTAGTTGCAGCATTGCTACCGAAACCGCTCAAGGGACCCGGCATTCGTGCAACTTAGAGTGCCTTTCGTGCAGGTCGCGGCATGAACGTAAAACACAGTCCCAAAAAGTCGGATCGCTCGGTTAACTCAACGGCACCCTTAAGCAAAATGCCTCAAGGTATGTCGTTTCCCAGGGCTCGAATGGGAAAGTGTTGACGGACATCCCGGTCAATCTCATTGGGGATATGCGTCGGGGCTGGGTGCGCCAGCAATTCCTTCGTGCGTAGACGGGCGCGTTCCAGCAGGTCTTTGTCCGGAGCTTTTGCCCATTCCTGCGGTGTGCGCCTGTCGGCCATCGCCGGATAAAAATAATCGCTCTCCATGCGATGGATCGTCTGATTATGCCCAAGAAAATGTCCAGGCCCATCTACGCAGACATCACGGATGGTTTGCAAAGACAGAGTGTTCTCGTTCACCTCAAACCCACGTGTCGCCCGCATTACAGAGCCGATCAGGTCGTTGTCGAGGACAAAGCTCTCTAACGAGCAGCCCAGCAGAGATCCGTACATACCCGCAGCCTCATAGACCAGATTGGCACCTGCTAACGAGGCCAAGAGTTCCGTGTAACCCTTTTCGTATCCTGCCTGAAAGTCCGGCAATTTGCTGTCAGTCATCCCCGCGCTCACGGCACAGGGAATATCGTAGAATTGGGCCATCTGGGCGCAGGCGGCCATGAGCAGGCCTTGTTCAGCTGATCCGCCCGACATCGCTCCGGTTCGCAGGTCGCTGACAAAGGGAAGCGCGCCAAAAGTGGCAGGGTGGCCGGGGTTCAAGAGGTTGACATAGACAATGCCCGCCAGCACCTCGGCAGTTTGCTGAGCTACGGCTCCGGCCAACGGCGCGGGGCTGGTGGCGCCTGCTTGTCCTGCGGACACCAACTTGAGCGGGATGCCGTATTTGGCGGCGCATTCTATTACTTCGAGCGCGTCCTCGGCAAAGGTCAGAGGGGGCACAATGAAGCAGGTAGACACACACATTGGAGGCCGTGCGCGCAAAGCGTCATAGCCGCCTGCAATCATAGCCATCATCTGCACCGCCTCTGCCATCACGATCGCCGATCCGAAAGAGGTGCCCGTGGGTTTGGCTGTACCCTTCATGCAGGCATAGGCGGTGTTCAGGTCCATTTCGCGCGGGTCCGAGATGTCACGGGCGACCACCGTGCGCTGAAACATGTGAATATTAGGGAGTTGGTTGGCCAGCCGTGCCATGTCGTAGAGATCGCGAAGGGTCGTGTCGCGGATCTCGCCAGTTGCGCTGTCAACTATATGTACCGCCGCACCAGATGTGCCAAAATAGGTGCGGTTGCCCGAAGGGTCGATGTCATGGGCGGGGTCGAGCCCATGGAGCTTGAAGCCACGCCCTGCGGTCTTCAATACGTCACGCACCAGAGACTCGTGCATCAACAGGCGGCCGTCCTCGGTTAGGCGTCCCCCTGCAGCGGTGATCGTGCCAATACATCTCTGTGAGGCACCCTTGATGCCGATTTCTTCGAGAATGCGCATCGCAGTTTGGTCGATCTTCCCGATTTCTGCTTGGGTCAGTGGAGCGTATTGACCGCCTTCGATCCCCGGCCAGATCGCATTTGTCGGCCCGGACCCAGCCCCGTCACTGCGTGCCTGACGACGCGCGGCGCGTCCACCTGATCGGGTTCGGGTAGTCATAGGCTTTCTCCTCGGAAAAAGGTGGCAATGTCTGGGGCATCCGGCCATGAAAATACGCTGTCAAAAGCGCTTTCGGGTTTTCCGGTTAATGCGGCGAATTTCGCGCCAAGCTGTTCCAGCGTCATTGGAGACTGTGCGGCACCAAGCGGAGTAGCGCAGGAGGCTTGCAGCACCTCGCCCGTCGATAAGGTGACCGTCAGCACATCGGGCTGGGCTGGGTCATAGTTCATCTCGGGTCGCTGCGCCGGTTCCGCAGTGATTGAGGTCAAGGCAATCAATCGTGATACGTCTCGGCGCCGCCAGAATTCACTTGCGCTATCTTCCAGCGTCAGGTTCCCGCTGCTCAGGATCTGCGCGATGCAAGCCGGTGCGGAAAACAGTGCCTCATTCCGCGTTGCCGGGTTCATGAAGGGTAGAATCTCTGCATGGAAATCGGGAATTTGTGCATGGATAGAAGTGATTTCAGACAAGCGGTCCGCCAATGCGTCTCGTAGATCCAGCGCTGCCGTCATTAAACGATGGGTGTAGCCGCAGGACGGCCATGGCTTGAGGATAAGCCCGTACTCTTGCAACGCCCATGGAGTGCCAAGCCGATCCATACGATGTTCGAACCGGTTCGCGTCGTAGTTTCCCATCAAACCCGCAAAGCCGCGGGCGTGATCCAGCACATGGGCCTGTCCTGCGAGGCCTTGTGCAGCCAGCAGGGCGGCCTCTAACCCACCCCGTGCGGCCCATCCTGCCTGTAGGGGCTTGGCATTCGAACCAAATTGCAATGAGTAGCCGGTTGCTAAGGAAACTGACAACGCCAAGGCGTGGACAGTTTGGCTCTCGGTCAATCTCAGTAGCCGCGCACAAGCCCCGGCGGCGCCGATGGTGCCAAGCGTGGCAGTGGAATGAAAGCCACGAGCGTAATGGTCGAGCGAAACCGCTTCACCGAGGCGCATGATGATCTCGCTGCCCACTGCATAGGCAGCCAACAGATCAGCCCCGCTGGAAGGATGGATGTGGCTCGCGGCCAGGAGTGCTGGCAGCATAACCACCGTGGGGTGTGTGTTGCCTGGCTCTTCCCAATCATCGAGGTCCCAAACATGACCTGCCACTGCGTTCATCTGTGCAGCCAGAAGCGGGCTGACGGTTCGGGTGCACCCATAGAGCTGAGCAGATCCAGCCCCTTGGTCCGCAAGGGCGGTAGCGGTCCGTTTGGCGACTTCGCTGTTTGCTCCGGCAAGAATGCAACCAAAGCAATCGGCTACGGCGGGCGCGATCACATCTGTAAGCTCTCTGTTCAGTTGAGCGGAGGTCGCAAAACGCGCAATTTGGGCGATGGCGGTCATGACAGCTTGTCCAACTCTTTAAGGAACTTGCCCGCCTTCAGGCGGTTTTTCTCGGCTGCTGTGACAGCTTCGAAGCCGGAATGTGAAAAGCATGGGTTGAGGCGCATGTTGTAGAACCACAGATGCAGCCCGCTCGCTTCGATCAGACTATTGAGAAAATTGCGCAGCCAGATTCGGCCGATCCACCCCGCCAAGAGGGTCTTAGTGGTTTCTCCGTTGGGCATTACCCAAGCGTACTCAGCCCCAGAGAGGATGAACTTCATAACGATGGTTGAAACCGTCAACCAACACCTTGCAATCCATTTGAGCCACGTGATCGGAAGCCGCGGCCAAGACAAATTGGGTGAAGCAGGGGTCGGCAGTTCCGAGTGACGGTTCCAGTGATTGTGTCGCGCGCTCAAGTGTATCTTCCTTACTCAAAAGGATCAGGCTGGTGAGGGTTTGTGCTCAGCCACACGGATTTGGTCTGCAAAAAGCACCGCATCCCCTCCCAGCCGTTTTCACGGCCAAAGCCGGACTGCTTATAGCCACCGACCGGAGACTGGGTGGCAGCGTTGAAATAGTTGTTGATATATACGGTGCCAGCCTCGATCCGGTCAGCCATACGCATGGCCTTGGCAACATCGCGGGTCCATATACCTGAGGCGAGCCCGTAGACCGTGTCATTGGCAATGCGGATGACATCGTCTTAATCATCCCACGCTTCGGTGCTGGCAACGGGGCCGAAGACTTCGTTTTGCGCTAGATCGGCGGTGTTTGGGACGTTGGCAAAGATGGTGGGGCCGATGTAGTAACCCTCATCACGACATTCCTTGCGGCCGTCTAGCGCCATTTTGTAACCCGCCGCTTCTGCCGCCTTGATTTTGGCCAGCACGCTTTCGTAATGCGGGTGGTTGGCGATAGGACCGATCTGGGTTTGCGGGTCCAGCGGGTCTCCTACTCGGGCCTTTGTCGCCACATTGACCAAGCGGTCTGTAAACGCGTCGATGATGTCGCGATGCACCAAAATACGAAATCCGGAGATGCAGCTTTGCCCACCCCGTGGAAATATACCTACTGCTACGCCGTTCACGGCGAGGTCCAAATCTGCGTCGGGAAGAACAATCTGAGGCGATTTGCCTCCCAACTCCATCACTACCGGTTTCACACCCTGCGCGGCGGCGATCGCTGCTGCGCGCCCCCCGCCTGTACCGCCGGTAAAGCTGACCATGCGCACGTCAGCGTGTTCAATCATCGGGGCGGCGGTGGTAGGGCCGTAGCCTGTAACTACATTTAAAACGCCGGGAGGGAGCTCCGCTTCCAGCAGCACCTCCATCAGCTCCAGCGTCGAGCAACTGGACTGTTCAGAAGGTTTCATCACCACCGTATTCCCTGCCGCCAGACAAGGCGCGAGCTTCACAAACAATGTGCCCAGTGGGGAGTTCCACGGCAGCACCTGAGCCACCACACCATAGGGCTCCCATTGGACATAGTTATGGATATCCGGTGCCTCCGCCGGGATCAGGCGGCCTTCAAACTTGTCACATAACCCCGCATAGTAGTGCCAGCTGTCCACAAGCCACGCTCCTTTGCGCAAGCCAGGGGTGATCATCGAAGGGAGCTTGCCGTTGTCTCTCGTCTCAACTTCGCCCAACCGGTCGGCGTGTTTAGAAATTACGTCTCCGATCCGGCGCAGGTATCGCCCACGCTCGGCCGGTTGCATGCGCGCCCAAGGCCCGTCGTAGAAAGACGATTTCGCCGCAGCCACAGCGCGGTCTACGTCGGCTTGCCCGCAGTCTGGGATACGTGCCCAGACCTGCCCGTTGGCGGGGTTTTCGCTGTCAATATAGTGACCTTCAATCGGCTCATGCCATTCGTTGCCAACGAAGTAGTGAAAGGTTCGAACGTCACTCATTGAGTTTGCTCCATTGGAAATTCGGCAGGAAGAGGTGCTCGGCCAAGGATCATGTCGGCCGCTTTTTCCGCCATCATGACCACGGTCGCATAGAGATTTCCGGTAATTTGCTTCGGCATGGCTGAGGCGTCGCAGACACGCAGCCCGTCGATTCCACGTACCCGCAATTCGCTGTCGAGCACGTCGCCCATGCGTGCGGTGCAGGCAGGGTGGTGACCCGTATAGGCGGTGTCACGTATAGCCCTCTCGATCTCGGTATCGGAGTATGCGTCTTTCCAGGCGCCGATCTCGCCTGTCGTGAGCGAGGCAATCGGCTCTTGCGCCATGACCTGGCGCATAGCTGCTACGCCGGATTTCAGCACGTTCAGATCATGGGATCGGCAAAGTAGTTTGGGTCAATTACTGGATGCGCGCGCGGATCGGCGCTGGCCAAGTACACGGTGCCTTCCGAGCGAGGGCGTTCAAGGTTGATGTCGATCTGAACACCAGGCCGGGCCATCTTGCGCCCCCGAACCAAGAGCTTGCGGCCAAGTCGCTGCATTAAGGGGATGGTCTCGGCGGCGCCATTGCTGAGGTTTTCCTCAACCACCATCGGGGTCATGTAAACCTCCAACTCTGGCAGGGCCGGATCTTCAAGTGCGTGAAATAGAACGGTTGAGAAGAATGCCCCGCCGCCGTGACCTCCGCCATTGAGGAGCCAATGCCCCATCAGCCTGGCCGCGTGATCAAATCGCTGATACTTGGCAGGGCTCAAGTCCAGCCGCTCGGAGCCCCAATGCATAGACACATCCGGATGATCTGACAGATGCGCCCCAACCGAGGGCAGGTTGGTGACCACTTTTATACCGTGTTTGGTCAGATGATCTGCAGGTCCAATCCCTGAGAGCATAAGTAATTGCGGCGTACCAAACGCCCCTTGGCAGATAATCACCTCGCGCGCGGCGTGGATAACGTCTCCGTCCATTGTTTCTAACCCTACGGCTTTGCCATTTTCGACCACAATCCGCGCGATGTGGGTGTGGGTGCGCAGCATTAGGTTGCTGGGCGGGTTGGAAAGATAGGAAATCGCTGCTGATTGCCGAACGCCGTTTGATACGGTGCTGTCATTGCGGGCGATACCTGTCCGACATGGGCCGTTAAAGTCGTCGATCTGCTTGTGCCCGGCGATTACAGCCGCCTCCAGAAAGGCTCGTTCCATCTCTCCGAAATTCCGTGCCGGTTCTGTCTTGAGCGGCCCGTCCGCCCCGTGCCATGCGTCCCGTCTGTTCCGCGATCCCTCAGAGCGACGAAAATAGGGCAGCACATCCGCAAAGGACCACCCGGGCATCTGCCAACCGTCATAATCTGCCGGTACCCCACGCATGTAGATCATTCCATTGACAATGGATGACCCGCCCAGGGCCTTGCCACGTGGAAAATAAATCGACCGACCATTCAAGCTCGGTTGAGGCACGGAGGTGTATCCCCAGTCCAGCCGAGGATTGCCGAAGACAAATCCATTGCCTGCAGGCATACAAATGAAGAGATCACGCCCCTTGCCACCTGCTTCAACAAGGCAGACGGACACAGATGGATCCTCTGCCAAACGCGCAGCCAGCGCACATCCGGCAGAGCCGCCGCCCGCAATGACATAATCAAAGCTTGTCATTCCGCGAGCCTTTCGAGAATGGCGTCGGTCATAGCTTCACTGGTCGCTGTGCCGCCCAAATCGGGAGGCACAAGGCCGCTTTGCAAAACATCTTCCACGGCGTTTTCAATCTGCGTCTCAATCTGCGGTAAGCCAAAGCTGTAGGTGAACATCATGCCGACCGACAGGATCGTGCCAACCGGATTGGCGATCCCTTGGCCCGCAATGTCAGGCGCGGAACCCGAGGTGCTTTCGTACATGCCGAATACCGGGCCTTTGTCCGGATTGGCCGACAGACAGGCTGAAGGCAACATGCCAAGCGATCCTGCATAGACGGCGGTCAGATCACTCAAAACATCACCCAGTTGGTTGCAGCCGATTACAACGTCAAAATCATGCGGACGCATCATCAATTGATAGGCGCAATTGTCGGCAAACATGTTTTCAAATGTGACATCCGGGTAGGCGCGCGACACCTCCGTGACGACCTCGCGCCAGAGTTTGTAGCTTTCCATCACGTTGGATTTGTCGCAATTGACCAGCTTCCTTCGGCGTTGGCGTGCGAGCTGGAACCCACCATGTGCAAAGCGTGCGACCTCGGCTTCGTCATAAGCCGTCAAGTCGTATCCCTGCCGCAAGCCATTTACCTCTCGTTGCCCACGCATCGTGGCAAACATCGCACCACCGCACATCTCGCGTAAAGTCAGCACATCCGCGCTATCTGCTGCACCTGCCCGAAACGGCGTCTTGTTCAGAAGTGGTTTCCACGCGCGTGCAGGCCGCAGGCCCAAGTAAGTTTGGAGGTGGTGACGCAAGTACATCAGCCCATCCTGACGTTCAGCCCCACCCGGAACGCGGATGTCATCCCACTTGGGGCCTCCAACAGCCCCCACAAGAATGGCATCTGATGCACGTGCGTTCTCCAGCACCTCATCTGTGCAGAAAATGCCGTGCGTATCCCATGATGCACCATGCAACAGGCCATGGAGGACGTCCAATGCGATCCCGGACCGATCCGCCAAGAACTGAGCAACGCGCAGCCCGTGCCCTAGAATTTCAGGGCCAATACCATCACCTCCAAGAGCCAGAATCTGCTTTCGCACAGATCATTCCTTCTTTCGATGTGCAACCAGCATTGCGCAGTTGAAAAATTGAAAAAAGGCGGAAATGGTGAATAGAATACATTCTTCATAGGAATGATGATGGCCGATCCTATCCCGTTTCACCAGATCAACGCATTTGAGGCCGCAGCGAGACATCTTAGCTTTTCTCAGGCCGCGAAGGAGTTGAACGTCCAGCAACCCGCAATCAGTCGCCACATCGCGGCTCTTGAAGAGGATCTGGGCGTCGCTTTGTTCCTTCGTTCAAAGCCTCGCCTCACATTGACCGAAGAGGGTAAACTGCTGGCGAAATCGGTCGCCTCAGGTTTTGACGCCATTCGCCACGGTCTCCACACGGCAAAAGCCCATCAAAGCCGCGACACTGTATTGGTCAGCGCAAGCATTGGTTTCACCAGCCTATTTCTTCTGCCTCGCCTTGCCGAGTTTCAGGCTGCATTCCCTGATATCAAGCTGCAAGTGATAACACGGGACCAGAACGACGACTTTGACCCGAAGGCATGCGATGTTGTGATCCTGTTTGGTGAGGACGGGCCTATCAATACAGAGAGCAATTTGATTTTCAGAGAAACTATGGTGGCCGTGTGCCATCCCGACCTATTGCCCAGGGGTAAACCCTTCGACCTACAGACGTTGGCCGGGCAGAAGCTGCTGCATCTGACGAGCCCGGACCATAGTGGTGATTGGAACTGTTTTTTTGCGTCAAGTGGACATGTCATTACGCAACCGCCCGTGCATGACGTGTTTGTCAGCTACATGGTATACTTGCGGGCAATCCAAAACGGGCTTGGGATCGGCATCGGTTGGCAACCCTTGTTGGCGGAGTATCTTGGAAATGGAACGCTGGTGCGTGCCTGCGCCCATGAGTGCGAAACGCAGCGCGGATATTTTTGCACGATCACAACAACTGGATCTGTAAAGTCGGGCGCTGCACAATTCCAAGATTGGATCACGAATACCCGTTGATGTGCATCTTTGAATGAATTGAAAGTTCAATCTTAGTTTGACAATGCCGTTCGCCTGCCGGGCGTCAACGCTACGAAGGCCAATTGATAAATGTCTGCAACAAACCCAGTTTAATCCCCCAGATAAGCGATGCAGTCCAGCTTCACCTTCATTTCCCAGACCTGACCCGCGCCAACGGACAGGCGAGCGGGGTAGGGCGCGGTGAAATATTCGGCATAGATTGCGTTCGCCTCTTCGTAATCCTCGGGGTCCTGCAGGTAGAGGCCCATCTTGACCACGTTTTCCAGCGTCGCGCCATGGGCGGCCAGAATGGTCTTGATGTGCTCCATCGTGATGCGCAGCTGCTCGGCTGCGGTTGTGCCTTGAATTTCGTGGGTTTCTACGTCCAACGAACCGATGCCGGACAGAAACAGGAAATCCCCGGCGCGCACAGCCTGCGAATACGGGCCCGCCCCGGATGGCGCATCAGGTGTTATGTTGACCGAAATTGGCATGATCAGCTTCTCCCCTCCTCCTCAAGATGCTCCAATGCAAACGCGCGGCGTTCTTCGCGCGGGGTGGTGCCGAATTGCCGGGCATACCATTTCGCAAGATAGGACGAGGATGAAAACCCGCAGGCCACCGCAGTTTCCATGATCGACAGATCGGTTTGCCGCACTAATGAACGCGCCATCCGAAGGCGACATTCAAGGTAATACCGCTTTGGGCTTCGACCCAGATGCGAATGGAACAGCCGGTCCAAATGCCGTTGAGACAGGCCGACACGGCTGGCGATCTCGGGCAGGGTGATGGGGTCTTCCAGATTGTTTTCCATGATCTTCACGGCTTTGCGGACATGCGGATTGGTGATCCCCAGCCGCCGCTGGTGGTTCAGAGCGTTGGTTGCGGCGGGCGAGCGGATGGCGTCGTGCAGCAATTGTTCGGCTACCTTGTTGGCCAAATCGATTCCATGCGCGGCGGCGACGAAGGTTAGGGTCAGGTCCACCACCGCCGTGCCACCCGAACAGGTGAAAACCGGCCCGTCCGTTTCAAACAACGCGTCCGTCAGATTAAGGTCGGGGAATGTCTCGCGAAAGGGCGCTCGATCCTCCCAATGTATGGTGCAGCGGCGCCCCTTTAGTAGACCGGCGCGCGCAAGAACCCAGGTGCCGGTCGAAACCGCGCCGACGCCGGTTCCCGAGGCCCGAAGGCGGCGCAGCCACGACATCACTTCAGGCATGGCCTGTTGATGCCCGTCAACGCCGCAACAAACAACAACCGAGGTCAACGGCGGCGCGTTCCGAAATGTGTAGTCGGCCTGCACGCTCAGCCCATTCATGGATTTGGCCGGCTCGGCGTCTTGGCTAATGGTGCACCAGGAATAGAGCTGTTTCTGTCCTACGTAATTTGCCAGTGCCAGCGTGTCGATTGCGGCGGAAACCGACAACATTGGGTGCCCGGGGCAAAGCAGAAACCCGTATCTTTCCGTTTTGCCACCGTCGGTAGGGATCATTTACGGCCTTTCCCGCCATGTCTGTTAGGATCAGAGCCAGTTACCCGGCGCCACCCGATCACATTAAGGTCGAAGCGATCAGCCTCGCAAGTTCTGGGTCGCTTCGACATCAACCTGGCCATCCGGTGTCAGCACAACGCCATAGTCCCGCTCGGCCGCTTCGCGGGTGACAAGGCCCAGACGGACATCCTCGGCAACCAGCGCTTCGGGGCGGTGTTTGGGATTGCCCAGCCCGCCGCCGCCGGGGGTGCGGAAGTCAAAGACCTCTCCCGCCGGGATTTCCTGTTTGCCCTTGCCGTTCAGCGCAACGCCCGAGTGCTTCAGCCGCAGTACCCCAGGCGCACCGTTCAGGCCGCCATTGCGACCAAGTGCAGGGTACATCACCCGGTCCACGGTGGCGAACCATGTGATGGGTTGGTTTTCGCGGCTTTCCAGTTCGATATTCTGTCCCAGACCGCCGCGATAGAAACCGGCACCGCCGGAATCCGCCCGCAATTCGCGGCGGCGGAACAGCAAAGGCGCCACGCTTTCGGTGATTTCCACCTGTGCGCCATAGACGCCACTGGGGAAGGCGGCGACCGACATCCCATCTTTGCCTGGGCGCGCGCCGGTGCCGCCGTTATGGGTGATCTCGACGGCGTATTGGGTTGCGTCCTGCCCCTTGTTCATCTCGAACCCGCCACGCAGGGGTAGGTCGTACATGCAAGACGACCCCTCGGCGGGAATTCGGTCGGGAATGGCCTGATACAGACAACCATACATCAGGTCGGGCATGATCTGGCCGAGGATATGCCGCTGCGCCACCGGCGCGGGCCGGGGCGCGTTCAGGATGCAGCCTTCCTCGGGCGCGGTGATTTCAAAACACCCCAGCGACCCGGCATTGTTGGGTACCTCGGGCGCGAAAATGCAGCGCAAGCCAAAGACGCTGTAAGCGGTGGCATAATTCAGTGGCACGTTGATGCCATAGCGCGAACAGGGGGACGAACCTGCCAAATCGACGCTCAGCTTGTGGCCCTCGACTGTCATCGTCGCGACCATGTCGATTTCGAAATCATAACCGTCCACCCGCATCGTGTGGGTGTAGGTGCCGTCCGGCACCTCGGCGATGGCGGCTTCGGTAATGCGGCGCGAGGTGTCGAAGATGTACTGCCCGACGCGGTCCAGCGAGGTGATCTTCAACTCTCGCATCATCGACGCCAGCCGATCCGAGGCTACATCGCAACACGCGATCAGGGCATAGACATCGCCCTCGTTCTGGAAAGGCGCGCGCGAGTTTGACTTGATCAGCGTCAACAGGGTGTGGTTCATCTTACCAGCATCGACCAGTTTCATCGGCGGGATCAGAAGCCCCTCGTCATAGACGTCCGATCCATCCGGCCCCATGCCCAGACCGCCCAGATCGACCAAATGCGAGGTGCAGGACACCATCCCCACAAGCTTGCCCTCGAGAAACGAGGGCTGCACCAGCACGAAGTCGTTCAGATGGCCCGACCCCAGCCAGGGGTCATTTGTCAGATAGGTATCTCCCTCGCGCATGGTGTCGGGCGGGAAGTATTCGGTAAAGTATTTCACAGATTCCGCCATGGTGTTGATATGGCCGGGCGTACCGGTCACCGCCTGCGCCAGCATCCGGCCTTGCACGTCAAAGACGCCGGCTGAAATGTCGCCGCTTTCGCGCACGATGGGGCTGAAAGCCGTATGCATCAGCGCCTGTGCCTGTTCATCCACCACCGATTGCAGGCGGTTCCACATCACTTGCAGCTCAATCTCCGATGCAGCGGAGTTTTGTGTGTCGGTCATTGCAATACCCCTAACCCGGTGCGTGTCATCACGATGTTTCCCGCAGTGTCGATTACCGCCTGAAAACCGCGGTCCACCAGCGTTGTCGTCTGCAATTCCGCGACCAAGGCCGGGCCTTGGACACGGTCGCCTGTACTTAGATTGGCCCGATTGAAAGTGCTGATGTCGATCATCTTTTCGTCCGGGCGTGAATAGACGCGCGCGGTACCGGTGGGCGGAACATCGCGCGTGTCCTTGGGCACTTCAGCCTTTTCGGGAGGGGTCGTTTTGGTTGCGGCGACAAAGGCCCAGTTGATGATCTCGATATCCACGCCCGGCACCAGACGGCCGAACATCTCCAGATACATCGCTTCGAAATTCAGGCGCAGGATGTCGCCGGTCTCATTGGTTACCGGGCCTTCGGGCACGCGGACCTCCAGTTCATGCCCCTGACCGTCATAGCGCATAAAGGCGACCCGCTTTTCGCTCAGCTCTCCGCCCTGCGCGCCAGCGTGGACGATGCCGCGCGCCTCATCCTCCATCTCAGTGATCAGGTTAGACACCGTCTTGGCATCGAACTGACTGAGGCGGCAATAGAGCGAGCGAATGATTTCGTACGATACCGGCGCGCTGAGGAACCCGATGGCCGAGCCGACCCCGGGCGCGCGCGGGATGATGATGCGATCGATATCCGTCTTGTCGGCGATACGGCTGGCGTGTAGCGGGCCGTTGCCGCCGGTGGCGATCAGGGTGCTACCAGCAACCTCTTGCCCCCATTCGGCGGCGTGGACGCGGGCGGCGTTGGCCATGCTTTCATCGACCAGTTGCGAAATGCCGTACGCCGCCACCGTTGCGTCAAATCCCAGCGGTGCGCCGATCTGTTCCGCCACAGCCGTTTGCGCGCTGTCACGGTCCAGGCGGAAACGGCCTTCGGCGAAATTGTCGGGATCCAAATATCCCAACACCAGATCGCTGTCAGTTACGGTGGGTTTGTCACCGCCCTTGGCATAACAGACCGGACCTGGGTCCGAACTGGCGCTGTCAGGCCCGACCGCGATGCGACCGAGTGAATCGATCCGCGCGATGGAGCCGCCACCCGCGCCGATTTCGATCATTTCGATGACAGGAATGCGTACTGGCAGACCCGATCCCTTGATAAACCGTGCCGCACGGGCGATCTCGAACTGGCGCGAGCGGTGGGGTTTGTACTCTTCAATCAGACACAGCTTGGCCGTGGTGCCGCCCATGTCAAAGGCGACAACCTTTTCCGCACTGCATTGTTCCGCGACTTGGCAAGCCAGGATCGCACCACCCGATGGCCCAGATTCCACCATACGGATTGGAGCCTGAATGGCTGTCTTCAGCGTCGTCATGCCACCGCCAGAGGTCATGATGAACAACGACGCATCCAGCCCCTCTGATTCAATCGCACCTGAAAGTTCCCTGAGATAAGATGCCATCAGCGGCTTAATAAAAGCGTTGCCGATGGTGGTGCAGGCGCGGTCATATTCCCGGACCTCCGGGCAGACGTCGGAGGACAGCGTAACCGAAACCTCAGGGCAGGCCTCTTGCAGCAATTCGCGCACGCGGCGTTCATGTGTGGCGTTCAGATAGGAATGCAACAAGCAGACTGCGACGCTTTCAATTCCATGCGTTTTAATCTCTTTGACAACCGCGTGAACGGTGTCCTCCAGCAGCGGGGTGACAACATTGCCATCGGCGTCCATCCGCTCTGTCACGGTCCAGCAATGATCGCGCCTGACCAACATTTCGGGCTTGTCGATCATCAGATCATATTGGTCGTAGCGCCGCTCATAGGCAATTTCCAAGATATCTCGAAACCCCGCCGTGGTGATGAACCCGGTCTTGGCCCCCTTGCGTTCGATCAGCGCATTCGACGCCAGCGTGGTGCCGTGAATGATCGTGCCGATCTGGTCGGGAGAGATTTCCGCCATGTCGATCACAGCGCGGATGCCGTTCAGTACGCCGTTGATCGGGCGGGCAGAGGTGGTCAGAGTTTTGGTGGTAACCAAACGGCCATCATGATCCAGCGCCACATCGGTGAATGTGCCGCCGATATCCACCGCAAGGCGGCCTGATTTACGCTCGCTCACGTGATGTTCCCCTTTGGTTGGATGTTTGACAGATCTGAGTGTTTGTATCGGGGATTTTGGCTCAAAATTTGCTCGATATTAGTAAATTTACGCCATCTGAAAGATAATTTTTCGCCAAACAGGTTAGTTTTTGACCACGAGTGTGAAGTAGTTTTTTAGGGTCAAAGCCTTTTGAGTTTCATCTGCCGACGTGTGGCAGCGCACTACGGCAAGCGCTCAAAGGTATGCTTCTCAGTCATCGCACTCGCCGCTAACAAAAAACCCAGCTATAAAAGAAAGTGAGTCCTGACCCTACTTTCGCAACGTTGGTATTTGCCCCGGGGAAACCCATGTTCGGGTTGCGATTCCATTGTTGTGGATAGTACTCCGGTTCGACTCCAAAGGGTCGATGCGCCAAAGCTGGATGACCAATCGCTTACGAAGACAAACGGTCATTTGCGATCTGAATGACGAGCGCACGCATAATCGCTGGGCTGGTTCTTGCTAAGTCGATGGTTGCGATCTCGGAAACCCAGTGCCGTACGACCTAGACTGACACGGTCAGGGTAGTGTTGTCAGGAACGACTGCTGGTCAACTCTCCACCAATTTTAGGGCATAATGCGCCAGGGCATCATGCTGGGCACCTTTGGGGCGTAAGGTGGATTGGTAAAGGGTAAAGCCGGTGACCAGCATATCTGGCAACGCGCTCTTTGTGTGGGAATGCAGAAAGTGCTGAACCGCACCGCGTTGTTCCAATTTTATGCGGGCAATAGTTACATGAGGGCGAAAGCGTCGGCGAGGTAGGATGATCCCAGCTCGCCGCGCGGCAGTCTGAACTTTTCGGTACAACGCCGTGAGTGCGGGACAATCTGCCACCGTTACGGCCAGTGCTTGCCCAAAACACTCAATCCCTAAAAACGTTACGCTGAAACTTGGAACCGAAAGAAACAGTAGTTCATTGTGCAATTCCTCCAAAGCTTCCTCAGGCTGATCGTCCAGAAAAGCTAGCGTTAAGTGCATGTTTTCCGGTGGTACCAATCGACCTACTGGCAATGTGCGTTGCAACGGTATTATCGCAGCTTTTGCCTCGTCGGTGAGTGATATGGCTATGAAAGACCGCATGAAGCCCTCTAGTTTGCCTGTCGGTTTAAGTGTGTATCACACTGGCCTTCCACAGTGCGGTGGCGTGACGGTTTTTTTATTGCTGAAATCAGGACAATCCGTTTGAGTCTTTGCCGGGTCTTCACCGTTGTTTTGAACTTTGCTCGTGCGGTATTTGGTGAGCAAAACAAACCGGGCATTGGGAGCGCCGATGACTTGTGCCGGGGAAGCGCATATCTTGTCATTCGCTGCGGTTGCGACGTTCAGGTTTGGGTGGCTTGGTATCTATAGTGCTTACACACCAATGCCGCTTGCACCAAAAAAAGTGATGGAAATTCGTGCTCGTTCCGCGATGATCTGTTAGCCGGACGCTATGAATATCACCTTTCGCCCATACGAGCCCGACGACAAAGAAATACTAGTCAATATCCTCTTGTCGAACTGCCCCAAGTATTTCGCCCAAGAAGATAAGGCTGATTTTGTTTTCTTTCTAAACACTTATGCGGATAAAAACTTTCTTGTGGTTGAACGCGAGGAAGCCATTATCGGTTGCGGTGGGCATTACACGAAACAGGAACGCCATGGTATCGCATGGGTCATGTTCAAAAGCGGCTCCTTGGGCTGCATGAACCTCATGCTGATCGCAGACAAATATTATCATGAGATCGAAACCCGCATCCTGTCAGAAGGCAAGTTTTTTGATATCCAGATTGAGACTACTCAGTTGATGGAAAAATTTTTAAATCGCTTCGGTTTTGAAACAATGGCCGTGAAACCAGAAGGCTTTGGGGAGGGACTCGATCAGCTATTTATGAGGAAGTCACTCGCGGGCAGGGGAAGCGAATAGTCCGCTCTCCGGTTTGTGCGGCCGTGGTTTGTGAACCACTTAGGTGCTTCGTGTTTTTGGTCTTAGTCCGTTGTGCGATGAGGACGTTATTTGCCCTGAGAGAAGACATAGGTACGAAGCGCAGAGTCGATCAAAATTAGGTTTTCAAAGTCCAGTATTGAGCATGAATTCACCCTTCCGGAAGACCGGCTTTTCGTAGGCCTTGAAGATAATGTTCAAGCGCTGGGGCATGTGTATAGAGATGGCATCGCCGGACCATTGAAACGGAAAAGTCAGGTCGGTGGGCTAAACACTCGGCAAATAGGCGCTCGGCTTCCTCAGTTTTGCCCGAGTAGCCGAGACCAGCGAGAACGACTGAGTAGCGCGACCATTGAAATCCTTGCTGTTGGAGCGCTTTCCTTCCCCATTCAATCGCTAGCCTGTAGTCGCGCTTCAACAAGTGCGCCTCGGCCAGCCTCACCATATAGGACCCCATATGTTGGTCGCGGGGGCTTAGACGAATGGCGTCTTCCAGGTGTGGGATGGCCTGATCGGCATTTCCCAAAAACACTGCAGCGGCGCCGAGACCGTAATGAGCCCAAGCAAGGCTGGGATTGAGCTCAATGGCCAGTTTGAGGTCAGGAATTGCATTTTCATGCTCACGACCGACGATCCGGGCTTTTCCCATGGCGCAGTGAGCGGCCGCGTCGTCAGGGTCCAATTCTACCGCCATCCGAGCGGATCGAAGGGCACATTCACAATTCTCTTCCGGGGATTCCGCCAGACCAAGCACCACTTCGTAATAAAGTGCGTCTACCAAACCGGAATAAGCCAGCGAGAGGCTGGGATCTTGCGAAAGGGCAGCCTCAAACCGCTTACGCGCTTGCATCAGATCTTCTTTAGTCCGCTTGTAGAGATGCCACATGCCGCGTTGATAGATTTCCCACGCATTCAGGTTGCCGGATTTCTTGGATGTCGCTCGCTGTTGCTCGGCCTTGTCCAGCTCAGGTGCAATTGCCCCCACGATAGCTTCGGTTACTTCATCCTGGACCGCAAAGATATCTTCTAGAACACGATCATACCGCTCGGACCAGATTTGCTTTTCGGACGCCGCATCGATTAATTGAGCGGCAATCCGGATGCGATTTCCCCCTTTGCGAATACTTCCATCAAGTACATAACGGACCCCAAGCTGTCCGCCGATTTCCTTCAGGTCTATCGCTTCACCCTTATAGGCAAAACTGGAGTTGCGGGCGATGACCATCAGCCATCGGTTTCGGGACAGAGCAGAAATGATGTCCTCTGAAACACCGTCCGCGAAATACTCCTGATCGATTTCACCGCTTAAGTTGTGGAATGGGAGGACGGCAATGGAAGGTTTCTTCGAACTCGAAATCAGTGTTGGCGAAACATCCATTGGCGGAACGGTACTGCTCAGCGCGATGCTATAAGCACGAACAGGTTGATTTACATTCTTTAGTTCGAGTTTACCCAGGTCTTCGAACTCAGCCTTGATTTTTCCGGTAGCTTGTCGATAGGCGTCCTCAGAAAGGCATATCCCGTCTGTTTTGGCTTGGGCTTCAAGTCGGGCCGCAATATTGACACCATCCCCCAAAAGGTCTTCGCCATCAACAATAACGTCACCAAGGTTAAGCCCGATACGAAAACTAAGATGTGTTGGTCCTGTGCCGGCCTTCCTTGCCTGAATAATGGCCTGTTGCCATTCGATTGCACATGTGACCGCATCGACGACGCTGGCAAATTCAACCAATATGCCGTCGCCCACGAGCTTAAAAATTCTACCGTTGTGTTGAGAAATAAGTGGTTCAATTACTTCCCTACGAACAGCTTTTAAACGTTCAAGTGTGCCTGCTTCGTCTTGCCCCATAAGGCGTGTGTAACCAACTAAATCGGCAACAAGAATAGCGGCAAGCCGGCGTTCCAAAGCAACTCTCCTATCGCCACCAGATTACCGTTGGAAGAGGCGAGAATCCAATTCATTTGAAACCCACGCACGAAGCGCGTTTTCTTAAAGCCTTCAACCGGACAACATAGGCGCACATCCGACAAGTTCCCCAGCCATTGGGCGGGTTTTTGCTTCTGGACCGTCGGCGGGTTGGAGAGAGCTTCGGCAGATATTACATGTCTGAGAAATAAGAGGCCATGATGTGCCAGCTAACGTAAGGAATCGGACATGAAGAAGACAACAGTAGCTTGCCTGCTTGGTGGCACATTGCTCTTGGCAGCATGTGGAGCCCCGACAACGCCAACTCAGGCGCAAGCCCAAAGCGACGCTCGGTGTGCTGCTGGTATTCTGGGGGGCGCGGCGCTTGGTGGCGTCTTAGGCAACCAGGTTGGTGGAGGCACGGGCAAGACCCTTGCAACGGCGGCTGGTGCTGGACTTGGAATGTATGCAGGCCAATCGGCTTGTAACTGACGAAAAGACATAAACTGCTAAAGTGAGGGGCTAGCCTTAAGGCTGGCCTTTAGCCTTGTCTCTACCTAGTAGCGTACTCATTAGCGGCGCCGGAGTGTCGATTGAAAGCCCACTTCGGGCTCATTCCAGTAAAATTCTACCGTTCGCAGCCCATACCGGAAATCCGTAAGTAAGGTCTGCAAAGCCATAGTTGCGCGACCAAGGTTTTCGCTCGCCAAGGTTAAGCGGACGACTGTTTAGATTGTTCTTGCAGCCAATCAGAAAACACACGGGCGGGCTTTGTCTCAACCGCCCGATGCGAACGGAAAAGGAAATAGCCATATTCAGGGAGTTCAATATCTGACAATCGGTACAGCTTAGTATCTTCCAGTTCGTCTTTTACAAGATCGTCCATCAAGGCGATTCCCTGACCGTTGATTACGGCTTGTACACGAACATTCGGGTCGGGAATGATCAGAACGTCTCGTCGTGTCTGAGGAGGAAGCACGGCGGCGTCCAGCCAATCCGACCAAGCGTTGCTGTCATCGCGATCCCGAAGCAGCGTAAAGTCTGAAATCGCCATTTTCATCCCCAGTTTCTCAACACGAAGTGCGGCGTCCGCGTTGCCGACAGGAAAGGATCGTATGGGCATAAAAGGTGTCACGACACCATCGTCCCAATCCCCGTTTCCCCATCTGATCGCTAAATCGATGTCCTGCATTTCGAGATTGGAAAATTGGATCATCGGTTGGATACGCAGTTGCACGTCTTGGTGCTGTTGCATGAAGGTCATCAGTCGTGGTGACAGCCAACGGGCGGCAAAATAGGTCGAAACTCCAACCGTCAGGGTTTGGGATGATTTCTCCTTGAGTGACTGAAGATCCGCTTCGATCTCCTCATATCGGGTCTGACAGGCCGCCAGCACCTTTCTTCCTTCAGCGGTTAATGTGACGCCACGCGTGGTGCGCAGGAACAGAGGCATACCCAGATCGGTCTCAAGTGTCTTTATCTGATAGCTGATCGCGCCTTTGGTCATGTTCAGCGCCTCAGCCGCCATCGAGAAGCTGGGATGGCGGGCGATCTCTGCGAAAAGCCTGAGCAAATCGTGGTGGTGAAAGTGCGTGCGCATATTCCCTGAGTATAAAAATTTTGAACGCATAGGGAAGAAAATTTCGATTTCCAAATCTGTATTCCTTTGTTCACTGGTCCCTGAGCGTATGAAGCGGAGGATTGACGTTGGCCAGATTGAACACAGTGCCGAAATCCGCCTCGCGGATGTCGGATCGGGGCAGAACCCGCCGCGGTCGCTTGTCACGACACAACGCGCAGCTCGAAACCTTACCTTTTACGGGGCGTAAGATCCCCGCCTATGAACTTTTGGGTGAGGCCGCGCTTACCCAGATCGAGGAGCAGGCGGACTGGATACTGGACGAAATTGGCATCGATTTTCGAGGCGATCGAAAGGCGCTGGATTTGTTCACCCAGGCAGGCGCACGGGTTGACGGGGAACGGGTACGCTTTGAACCGGGGCATGTACGAGACCTCTGCGCCACCGCCCCCAAAACCTTCAAACTGCATGGGCGCGATCCGAGGAACACTGTGACGCTTGGCGGTAACAATGTCGTGCTGATGCCCGGCTACGGCTCACCATTCGTAAGCGATTTGGCGCGGGGTCGACGATATGCCACCCTGGGTGATTTCCGGAATTTCGTGAAACTCACCTATAGCGCACACGCCTTACATCATTCCGGTGGGACAGTTGTCGAACCGACAAACGTACCCGTGAACAAGCGGCATCTGGATATGATGCTGGCGCACCTGACCTTATCAACCAAGCCTTTCATGGGCTCCGTCACGGCGCCCGAACGGGCGCGAGACAGCATTGACATGGCAAGGCTGGTCTTCGGGCGCGACGTCTTGGAACGCCACACGGTGATGCAAGCCAATATCAACGTCAACTCTCCGCTGATCTATGATGACACCATGTCGAGCGCCCTGCGTGTCTATGCTGAGGCCAACCAATGCGTCTGCGTTTCCCCGGCGATATTCGCCGGGGCCATGGGGCCGCTTTCGCCTGCCGCTGTTGCGTCACAAACCTTGGCCGAGGCAATGGTCGGCATCGCACTAGCACAACTCGTGCGCCCGGGTTGCCCAGTGGTGTTCGGCAGCTTCCATTCCACGATGAACCTGCGTACCGGGGGGCTAACCTTCGGATCGCCCGAGGCCAACATGACAACAATGGCGCTCACGCAGCTCGGCCGTAGGCTGGGTGTACCTGTGCGCTCCGGCGGCGGGCAGATCACCTCATCTAATGCACCGGACGGTCAGGCCATGCAGGACAGCACAGGCGCGATGTGGGCCACGCTACTATCCGGCGCGCATCAGGTCTGGCATGCGGCGGGCTGGCTCGAAGGCGGGCTGGTAATGTCCTACGAAAAATTCGTTATGGACCTCGATCATTGCGGGGCGATGCTGAAATTTCTGCAAGGCTTCGGCACCGAAGATGAAGCCTTTGGTCGCGATGCGTATCTGGAAACCGGACCGGGAGAAAACTTCCTGTCTACCAGCCACACGCTGCGCCATTACACCTCGGCCAATTTCGAACCACAGATCCCGGATGCCGGGTCATATGAGACCTGGACTGAGAACGGCGCGCCTACTTCTGATCAGCGCGCCTCTGCCCGTTGGAAGCAGATGCTGGACGACTATCAGCAACCCGAAATGAACACCGGCACCTTGGCTTCACTTGAGGAGTTCGTTTCTGAACGCAAGGCCGCAATGCCGGACGAATGGCACTAGAAAGGACCACATATGACCGAAGAACTCAGCCGCACCTCCGCACTTGCCTCGCGCCATTCAGCGCTTGGCTCTGGACTAGAGGATTGGAACGGAATGGGCACCGCCTGGACTTATTGTACCGACCCTAATGACGAGCATGATGCGGTGCGCGAACGGGCTGGCATGTTTGACATGTCACCCCTTAAGAAGGTCTTCGTTCGCGGCCCGGATGCACAGGCGGTGCTAGATCACCTGACAACCCGCGACTTATCGAAAGTCACGCCGGGCAAAGCGGCCTACCTTTGTGTGCTGACCGATGAGGGCGGAATCGCGGACGACGCTATCGTCTCGAACAATGGTGGTGACGAATGGATGATCGTACACGGTTCCGGCGACACAATGGCGCTCCTAGAAGCTTCAGCCGAGGGCCGCGATGTTGTGGTTCAGTTCACGGACGACCTGCATGATTTGTCCGTGCAGGGACCTTCGGCACTGGACATCCTGAATGCACATACGGATATCGACCTCGGTACCCTTGCCTATTTCGAACACGCGCCTGCAACGCTTTTCGGCCATGCCTGCCGTATCTCGCGCACCGGCTATTCCGGTGAACGCGGCTACGAAGTTTTTGCTGACGGAGCGGTGATCACCAACATTTGGGACAAGCTTGTTGAGGTCGGTGTCATGCCATGCTCTTTCACCGCACTGGACAAGGTGCGGATTGAGGCAGGGCTTTTATTCTACGGTTACGACATGACTGAAGAAAACACGCCTTGGGAAGTCGGTCTAGGCTTCACGGTCAGCCGAACAAAAGGAGGCTTTCGCGGCAAGGCGGCGCTGATGGAGGCAAATGGAAGCGAGAAGGTGAATAACATCTGCCTTGATATCGAACACTCGGACATGGTCGAAGGAGGTGAAACCTTGTCGTTGAACGGTGAAGAGGTGGGCGTCGTCAACAGCCCCTGCTACTCGCACCGTTTGGGCAGATCTCTTGCACTTGCGCACGTTCGACCGGGTCTGGTCGCCGGTACTGAACTAAAGGTATTCGGGGATGGTTTGGAGACGACTGCGCAAATTGTCCCTAGTCCCGTATATGATCCTGAAAAGTCACGGACACACGGCTAGTTTTATCTGTTTTGCATTGGATGGCCTTAGTTAATGTGGCCCGTTGCTGTCCGGCTGTGGCACTATGAATTGGGCGGATGACGAGCAACCATGAAGTTGCTCTTCATTCGCCGCAGAGACACCTATAGCCGTTAATCTGGTGACACTTTGGTTGGAAATTTTTTGACAGCCACCCATGCCGAGGTGATGGGACAAAATGTGCCGCCCCGCGTAGGGTATGTTGAATTGCACGATCAGCAACTTGACAAGGTTTCTGCATCAATTAATTTTATCAACTAAAATAATATATCGAAGGGCGCCACCGAATGTATCTTGGATTGGATTTAGGAACGTCGGGTCTCAGAGGAATACTGGTAGATGAAGCCGGCATCGTTGTAAGCAGCGCTGAGTTCAGCATTCCAACCTCGACGCCAAAACCTGGCTGGTCTGAGCAGAACCCTTCGGGTTGGATCAAAGCCTGCAAGGAAGTTGTCAGCCAAATCCGCGCAAATGAGGAAAAAGCCTTCGCAAAACTGCTTGGCATTGGACTGAGTGGACATATGCACGGCGCAACGCTTCTGGATGCTGACGGTAAGGTGTTGAGGCCCTGTATTCTTTGGAACGACACGCGGTCAGCCAATGAGGCGAAGATACTGGATCGGACGCCACAAATGCGCTCCATATCGGGAAACATCGTCTTTCCCGGATTCACAGCGCCAAAATTGGAATGGGTTCGTTCGCATGAACCGGAGATTTTCTCGAAAATAGAAAAAGTTCTGCTGCCGAAGGATTTTTTGAGATTCTGGCTGACTGGCGATTACATCTCGGACATGTCGGACAGTGCTGGCACATCCTGGTTGGACGTAAACAAACGACAGTGGTCAGAACCTGCGCTGGCTTTGGGCCACATGCGCGCAGAACAAATGCCTCGCTTGGTCGAAGGGAGTGAGCCGGGTGGTGAGCTAAAGGCTGAACTAAGACAGGAGTGGGGGCTCGCAGGAACTGTTGTCGTGGCGGGTGGTGCGGGTGACAATGCAGCGGCAGCCTGCGGCATCGGGAGCGTAAATGACGGCGCGGGTTTTGTTTCTTTGGGAACGTCGGGCGTTATTCTGGTTGCAAGAGATGCATATGCTCCTGCCCCGGAAACTGCAGTGCACTGCTTTTGCCACGCTGTACCTGATCGGTGGATACAAATGGGGGTCATACTCTCAGCAACAAACAGCATGAACTGGCTTTCGCGAAACCTCGGCCAATCCGTTGAAAAGCTGGCTAAGATGTTACCTGATAGCGTGACGGGTCCTTCTGCGATTACGTTCCTGCCGTATCTGTCAGGAGAGCGAACCCCACATAACGACAGTCTGATCCGCGGTGCCTTTTTAGGCGTGGACGTCGCATCAGAACCCGTTGATTTGACCCAATCCGTCATAGAAGGCGTTTCGTTTGCGATGAGGGATTGTCTGGAAGCCTTAAAAAGCACCGGAACCGCACCGACTAGCTTGATGGCAGTTGGAGGAGGAGCACGATCCAGGTTTTGGTTGGAAACATTGGCCACAGTACTTCAAGTTCCGCTGGATGTGCCGAAGGGCAGCGAATTTGGAGCGGCCATGGGAGCTGCGCGCCTTGCCATCTGCGCGGCAAACAACGCAGAGCCAGCCGAAGTTATGACATCGCCGGATACTGAGGATAGCATTGAGCCGCGCAGTGACCTAGTCGCCGCTTATGAAAGTGAGTACGGGCGATACCGCCAGTTCTACAAGGCGCTTGCGCCGCTGGCAGTAAGATGATGCCTGAAACAGAAAAGCTCTCTCGGATTGAAACGGCTGCGCTGACAGATGGGGATATTCGTGCAACGGTTCTGAACTATGGCGCAGTCACCCAGGGACTTTGGTACAAGGATGTACCGTTAATTCTTGGATTTGATGACCCCAGTGTCTACCTCACCGATACGAACTATCTGGGCGCTATTGTCGGGCGCATTGCAAACCGGATAAGCGGCGCGCGGTTTGACTTGGGAAGCTCCAGTTTTGAGCTAAACGCCAACGAGGGTTGTAACACTTTGCACGGTGGAAAGGATGGACTGTCTCAGCAATTCTGGGACCTTGAACAGGTTGCTCTAAATGAGGCCGTGCTGAGCTACGTCTCACCTGATGGGGAAAGCGGCTTTCCGGGGGAGGTTAAGTTTGAGGTTCGCGTTTGTCTAAAGTTTCCCCGATTTATCTACTCGATCTTTGCTCGGCCCGATCGGCCGACACCGATAAGCGTCGCGCAACACAACTACTATACGCTGGGAAGCTCGGAAGGAATTGGTTCGCACAAGCTGAAACTCGCTTCAAACCGTTATTTGGAAATCGACAATCAGGGAATCCCTACCGGCCGCGTGCAGGCGGTCCAAGAAAGCCAATTAGACTTCACAGAACCAAAAGAGATTAGAAATGTCCCAGATGGTGTCGATCACTACTTCTGCTTCAATAATTTTCGTGACCCCTCAGTTTCGGTGGCCGAACTCACCGCGCCCTCTGGTCTTTCTCTAAATTTTTACTCAGATCAGCCCGGAGCACAGGTCTATTCGGCAGCCAAGCTTACAAAACCCTTTTTCAGTTCGGCTGGCCTTTGCATCGAACCATCAGGATACCCCAACGCAACGAATGTTTCGTCGTTTCCTTCGATAATATTTACGCCGGAGAACCCATATCGACAGGTTCTGACATTAGAGATATCCGAGGGGCAGCATGGGAGTTAGAAAGCCACTTCTATTCGTTGCTATATTGACTGCTTGTACTGGTAGCGTGAGTGCTCAGTCGCTTGGTCCTCCGCCGGAATTCCTCGAGCCAGGCTTCGAGAGCGTTGAACTGGGGCGATTGCTTTTCTACGATCCGATACTGTCCGGCAACAAAAATATCAGTTGCGCGACCTGTCATCATCCCAGACTTGGCACATCGGACGGCCTATCTCTTGGTATTGGAGAAGGGGGGATTGGACTAGGATCACAGCGTACGTTGGATCCAATGAATACTCCTGAACAACGTATACCTCGCAATTCACCTGGGCTGTGGAACCTCGGAGCAACAGAATTCACGATGTTTTTTCATGACGGGCGACTTGAGGCAGACCCAGCTCAGCCTGACGGTATCAGGACGCCGCTCGGTACTCATATGAGGTCCGGTTTTCAGTCTGCGTTGGCGGCACAAGCCATGTTCCCAGTGCTTTCAGCCGACGAAATGGCAGGTCACTATTCCGAAAATGATGTGAGCAAAGCGGTTCGCCTTGGGCTTTTGACGCAGCAGGGCGGTGCGTGGGACCTGATCTCAGCACGAGTAGCTGAAATCCCTGAATACGTGCAGAGATTTGACGAAATCGCGCCGGATGACGAGATCACATTTACGGCTATTGCCGATGTGATTGCGGATTTCATCGCGTTCGAATGGCGTGCGGACAACAGTCCATTTGATCGCGCGATGCGAGGTGAAGGCGAATTGTCGGAAGAGGCCGAACTCGGCATGAGATTGTTCTATGGCAAGGCTGGTTGCAGCAACTGCCACTCGGGCTGGTTCCAAACGGATCACAAGTTTCATTCGATCGCGATGCCGCAGATTGGACCCGGGAAAGCCGCGCGATTTGAGAACCACGTTCGAGACGACGGTCGTCTTCGCGTGACAGGAAGCAGCGAGGACGCATTTGCTTTTCGCACCCCATCGCTGCGCAATGTGACACTGACAGCGCCATACGGGCACAACGGGGCATATGTGGACCTAGAGGACATTGTGCGCCACCATTTGGATCCGGTGGCGTCTTTGCAAAACTATTCTATTGAAATGGCCCTGTTGCCAGACTTCCCAGGCGCTGAGGATAAGAGCCCACTGTTGGACCAGCGACACCTCGGCGCGATTGCTCAAAGCAACAGCTTGTCGAAGGTCGCGCTGACGGATCAGGAGATCGAACGGCTTCTCAGTTTTCTGACAAGTCTAGAAGACCCGGCTGAGCGGCTCGGCGTGCCCGATCAAGTTCCGAGCGGTCTGCCCGTAGATCGATAATTACCGTTGAATTCTGATGATTTGGTTGGCGCGATAGTCCTGCCACGCGTCGGGTGCGCCATCTGGCCAGATTACTCGAACTTTGACATGGTCCTCACTTCCCAGGCCAAAATGATGAAACCCTGAGATTCCCCCAGCATGACCTCCGCCCACTGTTATTTCGCGGGTCTGGACGCCGTGTGAAGTTTTAACTTCAATAAATCCACCCACTGCCGCGGAATTGGGTCGATCCTGAGTGACATCAAGCAGTAGCCAATTTCCACCTTGGGAAATGTTCTGGCTGACCTCTAGTCTCGAACCACGGTTGAGGACCACCAAATCCAGCCTCCCATCGTTATTTAAATCTGCTAGGGCCGCCCCGCGAGACTTTGCTATCGATGCAACGCCGGCATCCGCTGAGGCTTCGAAGAACTGACCATCAGAACTCTGCAGAAGAAGATTGTTGGGGTCGTTCAAGGCGGCGTCTGGCATTTGCTCTACGTTTCCTTTGGCCACGAATACGTCGTCCCAACCGTCATTGTTGACGTCGCCGAACTGCGCGTGCCACCCCGTGGAAGGCCGTCCGTCACCGCCGATATGAGGTCTATGGGCCGTTGTGCCTTTTTCGTAGGTAGCATCGCGCCACGTTGGCCCCTTTGATCTTGGATCAAAGATTTGTAGCTTCTGGTCGCCCATCGACGTTAAATAGACTTCTGGAAAACCGTCTCCGGTCAGATCGCGTGATGCGATTCCCATTCCCCAGATCGAATAGGATAGCCATCCTTCATCGGACCCATATAACCGCGGTTCAGGCTCCATGGCCCAAAGTTGCTCCTGACCGTCGCGCACATAATAGTGACGGTCATTGCTAATACGAAGGTCTGCGCGCCCGGTACGGGCCCAGTCAGAGAACAGGATGGACAACGAGCAAAAGCCGGGTTCAAGATGCTCGGCCTTTCGATACTCGCTTTCGTCAGGCCGATAAAGGAGGGTTGGTCCACAAGTTCCAAACGGGCCATCCGGGTCGAATCGATCAACATATGTTCCAAACGCCAACGTCGGTAAGGTTTCGTCGTTTTCCCAAGTTGCCGAGAAACCTGTTGTCCAGTGGTCATCTGAGCGGAAGCCGAGTTTGCTGAAGGGGCTGAACTGGCAATCTGACTGGCCTTGAAGCAGAAGATCTGCGCCCACACGCAAAATCGCCAGATCCATTATGCCGTCGCTATCAACGTCCAGTGGATATGCTCCAGTTACTCCGGTCAATGACAGTTGATCGGTGGTTTGAGCTTGAAAAGAAATCTCTTCCTGTGATGTATTCTTGAACAGTTGAGATGGATTTGAGCCGCCTGCCACAAACAATTCGGGCAGGTCGTCCCCGTTGCAATCGAAAACGGCTACTCCGCCACCAACAAAATGCTCCCAACCACCGTCATAGACATGCTCTGGCACATCGATGTTTTCGAACGCGGGGATATTCGTCTCGGCGTTTGCAGCAGTGGCGATAGCCACAAAGGCTGCAAACTCAGGTCGCATTTGCCGCAAGCTCCTTAACTTTGAGTATCGAGATTTGTTCAATCCCATATGCAGCTGCGCCCTTGGCCCACATCAGGTCGCCCCAATGGTGCACTCTTATTTCAGGCAAGGCCGCGTCGACGCAGATGACGCCATTTCGGATGCGTGCCATGACTTCATCCGTACAAAGGTGTTCGAAGCTCTTCTGTGTGCCTGAAACGATAATGCACTCAGGATCAAAAAGGTTGATCAGATTGGAAACCCCAAGCCCGAACATTTGACCCGCGCGGGCAAGCACGGAAGCCGCTCTCTCATTCCCGGAAATGGCGCGATCATGTATATCGGAAACGGTCTTTAGCTCGTTGTTTTGACCCGTGACAGTCATTTCACGGATTAGAGCGTAGTCGCCGACATAGGCTTCCAGACATCCACGTTGACCACACTGGCACAGTGCTCCGTCAAGTTGCACTTTGGTGTGTCCAAACTCAGCTCCGCACCCTCTTTTTCCACGATATAGTTTGCCATCGAGAATGATCCCAAGGCCAACTCCATGTTCGATTGTTACGACAAGGAAATTTTTTAGACCTTTGCCCAACCCAAATAGTTGTTCGGCTTTGGCGACCAGGTTGGCGTCGTTCTCAATGAAAGCGGGGCAGGGCAATTGATTTGAGAGTAAACCCCTGAAATCAACATTTCTTTCGGTTATCGAAGATGACCAGTGGACAAAATTCCTGCTTGCATCGACCTGACCTGCCACCCCGATTGAGACGCCTGCCAGTTGTTCAACGGAGCCATCAATTTTTGCGCAGGTTTCCTCAAGTGCTTTTTGGATCGTCGACACAAAGTCTGTTGGCGACATTCTGGCGTTGTCCAAGGGGAATTTGTGCGAAGTGACTTCGTTGCCCTCAAAATCGACTAGAATAATCGAGATCATTTGCCGTGCAATCTTAAGCCCAGCCACGAGGAAAGATTGACCGTCCAGTTGAAGTAATACCTTTGGCCTGCCTCTTTTCCCGGATTTGGACTGCGCTTCACCTTCAATCTCTTTGATCAGCCCGGCCGAGATGAGATCGGCAGTCGCTGCGGTAACCGTCGCAGGGCTAGTCTGCAAGGCAGATGCGATTTCGATCCGCGGGACCGCTCCTTTTGTTCTGATGTGCTCCAACACCCGCAGCCGGGTTGCATTTCTTTGTTCCAAAGAAATCGGAGAGGCTTTGCTTTTCAGCATTTTGTCCTCGCGAATCTCAGCGTTGGCCCAACTTATTTGAATTTGATCTCGCCTAATAGAGTAAATATTTTACCGACTGAAATAAATATGATAAAAAATTGTGAGAGCCGCGAATCGAGATGCGGTGGCTCGGCATAAGGGAGGAAATCATGAAGAGAATTCTCAGCTTCTCAGCTGTGGCCACCTTGTTGGCCTCGACTGCGTTCGCAGAGCCTGTGGTCGGTGTGAGCTGGTCCAATTTTCAGGAAGAACGTTGGAAAACGGACGAAGCAGCCATCAAATCGGCGCTTGAAGCAGGTGGCGCCGAATACATTTCGGCAGATGCCCAATCGTCTTCGGCAAAACAGCTTTCGGACATCGAAAGCTTGATCGCTCAGGGCGTGGACGCGTTAATCATTCTGGCGCAAGACGCGCAGGCGATTGGACCGGCTGTTCAGGCGGCCGCTGATGAAGGTATTCCTGTCATTGCTTATGACCGCCTGATTGAAGACGATCGAGCGTTTTACCTGACCTTCGACAACGTTGAGGTAGGTAGAATGCAGGCCCGTGCAGTCTTTGAAGCAATGCCCAAGGGCAATTACGTGATGATCAAGGGTTCCCCGACCGATCCGAATGCGGATTTCCTGCGCGGCGGACAGCAAGAGATTATCGGGGCAGCGGTCGACAGCGGCGATATCGTAATTGTTGGCGAGGCTTATACGGATGGCTGGCTGCCAGCGAACGCACAGCGGAACATGGAGCAGATTCTGACCGCAAATGAAAACAACGTTGACGCGGTCGTTGCTTCGAATGATGGAACAGCCGGCGGCGTTGTTGCAGCTCTGACCGCACAAGGCATGGAAGGCATTCCGGTCTCCGGTCAGGACGGTGACCACGCAGCATTGAACCGGGTCGCGCTGGGAACTCAAACTGTTTCGGTTTGGAAGGATGCTCGTGAGCTGGGTAAGGCAGCCGGCGAAATCGCGGTTGCATTGAGCGGGGGCACAAGCCCAGCAGATGTTGAAGGTTCTGTTAGCTGGACCTCACCAGGTGGTACGGAGATGAATTCTGTCTTCCTTGCGCCGGTGCCAATCACCAAGGACAACCTTTCAGTGGTTGTAGACGCCGGTTGGATTCCGCTGGAAGACTTGTGCCAGGGCGTCGAAAGCGGTCCCGCGCCCTGTAACTAAACTTAAAAATCCCTGACCCTATCGTTAGGGCCGGGGACCATCGCTGACAATGAAAGATCGGAAATGACCGAAACTTCGTCTCAGCCGGTACCTGAAAAAGCAAGGCCCAACCTGTTCCAGCAATTGGAACTGGATATGCGGCTTTTGGGAATGATCGGCGCGTTTGTCATCCTTTGCATCGGGTTCAATATCGTCACGGATGGGCGGTTCCTCACCCCTCGCAACCTGTTCAACCTGTCCATTCAGACGGTTTCGGTGGCTATCATGGCGTGCGGGATGGTGTTCATTATCGTTACGCGGCACATCGACTTATCAGTCGGAGCGCTTCTGGCGACCACTTCGGCCGTGATGGCGATGACGCAAACCGAACTGTTGCCTCATGTGTTGGGGATGGGTTTGAACAACCCGGTAACGTGGGCGATCACCATAGTGATCGGGTTGTTTGTAGGCACGCTGATTGGTGCATTCCACGGATGGATGGTTGGCTATCTGACGATACCGGCGTTCATCGTCACACTCGGCGGATTCTTAGTCTGGAGAAACGTGGCGTGGTATTTGACCAGTGGTCAGACCATTGGCCCTCTGGACAGCACATTTCTGATGTTCGGCGGGACAAACGGAACATTGGGGACAACGACAAGCTGGCTGTTCGGGCTATTCGCTACCGCAATCGCCATCTGGGCCTTGTGGAGCGGGCGGCGGGCAAAGGCCGCGCATGGTTTCCCTGTCAAACCTGTTTGGGCTGAGACCACCTTAGCCGGAGTAATTGCGATTGCCATCCTTGGATATGTTTACATCGTAAACAGCTACGCCATTCCAACGCGCCGACTACAACGCATGTTCGAGGCGCGCGGAGAGACGATGCCCGAGGGGCTGGTCGTTGGCTACGGCATACCGATTTCGGTCCTCATCCTGATTATCGTGGCGGTCACCCTTACGGTCGTGGCGCGGAAAACCAGGTTCGGTCGCTACATCTTTGCCACTGGTGGTAACCCGGACGCGGCAGAGCTTTCCGGCATCAATACACGGCTGCTAACGGTGAAGATCTTTGCGCTTATGGGCTTCCTGTGTGCCGTTTCTGCTGTGGTCGCTTCGGCGCGTTTGGCAAACCATTCGAACGATATTGGCACGCTGGACGAGTTGAGAGTCATCGCTGCCGCCGTTATCGGTGGGACCGCTTTGTCCGGCGGTATCGGCACCATCTACGGTGCGATCCTTGGCGCGCTGATCATGCAAGCGCTTCAATCAGGCATGGCCATGGTTGGCGTTGACGCGCCGTTTCAGAACATCGTGGTTGGCAGCGTCCTTGTGCTGGCCGTCTATATCGACATCGTCTACCGCAAGAGACTGGGAGCAAAATGATGCAAGCTCAGGATACGCAGAAAACCTCCCCCAACTCCGGACGTGACTCGGGCGCGCCGCCACTGGTTGAGATGCGTGACATTTCGATTTCGTTCGGCGGGATCAAAGCTGTCGATCGTGTGTCTGTTGATCTCTACCCCGGTGAAGTCGTTGGTCTACTTGGGCATAATGGGGCCGGAAAATCCACGCTGATCAAGGTGCTTTCGGGCGCCTACCAAAAGGATCACGGCGAGATTTTGATCGACGGTAAGCCAGTCGAGATCGGTAATCCTCGTGACGCGCGGGTGAACAATATCGAGACGATCTACCAGACACTCGCCTTGGCCGACAATCTCGACGCGACGTCGAACCTCTTCCTTGGACGCGAGATGACAACACCATTCGGGTTGGTCAACGACGCGGCCATGGAGGCCGAGTGTCGCAAAATCATGGCGCAGCTCAATCCCAACTTTCAGAAGTTCAACGATCCGGTCTCTGCCCTGTCGGGGGGGCAAAGACAGTCTGTGGCGATCGCGAGGGCCGTCTACTTCAACGCTCGTATTTTGATTATGGATGAGCCGACTGCGGCGCTTGGGCCGCATGAAACGCAGATGGTCGCGGATCTGATCCACCAGCTAAAAGCGCAAGGCATCGGGATTTTCCTGATCGACCACGACGTGCATGCCGTCATGGAATTATGTGATCGCGCCTCGGTCATGAAAAACGGAAAACTGGTTGGGACTGTAGATATCGCCGACGTCACCGATGATGACCTTTTGTCGATGATCATACTCGGCAAGCAACCAGCGCAAAAAGCAGAGTAGGGGGCAGCCATGCCAAGCGGATTTTTTGAAGGGATCGAGCCGATCCGGTTTGAAGGCGCGGACAGCAAGAACCCTCTGGCCTTCCGCCACTACAACCCCGACGAGATTGTCATGGGAAAGCGTATGGAAGACCATCTGCGGTTTGCAGTGGCCTGGTGGCACTCTTTCGCGTGGGAGGGGGGCGACCCCTTTGGTGGTCCAACTTTCGAACGCCCATGGCATCCACAGGACGACATGGGGCGAGCCCGCATTAAAGCGGATATCGCGTTCGAAATGTTTGAGATTTTGGGGCAGCCATACTTTTGTTGGCACGATGCGGACATCCGGCCCGAGCGGGGCAATTTTGCTGACAATCTGAGAACACTAGAAGAAATCACCGACTATATCGGCGAAAAGATGCAGGTGTCTGGCACCAAGTTGCTTTGGGGTACGGCCAACATGTTCAGCCACCGTCGCTGGATGGCGGGGGCCAGTACCAACCCTGATCCGGATGTTTTTGCTTTCGCGGCGGCAACGGTCAAATCATGCTTGGACGCAACCCACAAATTGGGTGGTGAGAATTATGTTCTTTGGGGGGGGCGTGAAGGCTACGAGACGCTGCTGAACACGGATATGAAGACCGAACTGGACCACATGGGCCGGTTTCTGAATATGGTCGTGGAATACAAACACAAGATTGGGTTCCAAGGCACTATTCTTGTAGAACCCAAACCCCAGGAACCCTCGAAGCACCAATACGACTATGACGCAGCAACCTGCATCGGGTTTCTTCGGAAATACGGGTTGGAGAACGAGGTAAAACTGAACCTCGAGCAGGGGCACGCGATACTTGCCGGGCATAGCTTCGAGCATGAAATTGCGGTTGCCGCTGCAGAGGGAATGCTGGGTTCGATTGATATGAACCGCAATGATTACCAATCTGGGTGGGACACAGATCAATTCCCTAACAACACACCAGAAGTTGCCTTAGCCTACTACTACATACTGAACGCCGGTGGGTTCACGACCGGGGGTACTAATTTTGACGCCAAGATACGCCGCCAGTCGATTGATTCCAAAGATCTGATTGCGGCCCATGTCGGTGGCATGGATATCTGTGCGCGAGGTCTCAAGGCGGCGGCAGCGATGATTGACGATGGTGGCCTTCAAGCGGCGATTTCAGACAGGTATTCCGGATGGAAAACTCCCGAAGCACTAGCCATGCTGAACAGCGACCTGGATGACATTGCCGCTCAAGTCTTGGCAAAAGCTATCAACCCAACTCCACGATCAGGGCGTCAGGAAATCCTGGAGAGTTACGTCAATATGTTTGTTTGAAAAGATTGGTTTCAGAAACTGTGGTGGCTGTAGGATCGTGGGAATTGTCCCCTCATTAAAGCCGCTTATGGAAGCAAAACTGCATGAATGTGAGTTCGGATGAATTCTGTTGAACAGTTTAAGCTGCGCCGTGCAACAGCGTATTTTCCAATGGTTTACGATGTCAGTTCTGAGAGCCTACAAAAAGTGCGGACACCGAGCGAGAGATAGTCTTTTTCGGATCATGTTCGAATTCGCTATGCAGTCCAGTGTGGCCCAAGCGGATCAGAGGGGCATGAGTTCACACGTTTGCCGAACAGTCGATCTATGAAACGATATTTTAGCTCGATCATGTTGCGATTGGCAGTCCTTTCAACGTGCTCGCCGTCATTGTGAACGCAAGTTCTTAGTAGCCATGTAGTGGGCTGGTTCACTTGGTTGTTGATAGTGGAACGGAACCTGTCTTCAGCGGAGTAGCGTTGCGATTGACCGCGAAGTCGCGAAAGCCCACCGGTGCAACCAGATTGCGAATTGCGGCAGTTTTGTTGGGGCTATACCCCGCGCGCTTTTTTTGCCTACGCCATGAGGCCGTTTTCCCCTGCTGCGGTCGCTGCGCAGACTCTCTCTGAGGCAATATTGGGCATTGCGCTCACCTAGCTTTTGCGTCCCAGCGGTCCGGCCGTGTTTGGTAATTTCCATTCCTCGATGAACCTGCGAAAGAGAGCGCTGACATTTGGTTCGCCAGAACCAACTTACTCCTGCAGCGAACTAGCTTGCTGCACCAGCGACAGTACTTTTTTCGTACTGTCGATCTCATGACTGAGAAGTAGGGCAAGCCTGGCCAGAAAATGCTCGGATTGCCGAGGGCCTACCAGATCAATGGATTTAGCAATTGCCTCATAGATTACTTCGATGTCGGCCTGTTCCATCTGTTTTTCCTTATTTGCAAACCGCAATATTGTAAGCAGCAAGCACGTCGGCTGGCGTTGCGATTTTCCAACGCGCGGCAACGTGCCGGTCGGGCCTGATAAGATACGCCGTTTCTTTCGTAGCGCCATAAAGCTCCGCCACTGGACTGCCTGACGGAAGCACAATGACGCTTAGGTTTTCACACGAAGCAGCGGCTTGAATCGCGTCGACAAGCGCCTGATCAAAGCACAAAACAGTAAAGCCGTGGGCCAACTGGTCGGACAAGTAGCCTTTATCCAGCTTGACCTCAGACAGAACCTTTCCAACCTCGGGGCCTGCTGTAAATTCATCCGCGCACGTAGTCACGACCGGGCTGTCTGCATAGACATAGGGGCGCATCTGGCGCGGATTGGCCAATTGTCCTGCGAATTCGCGGTCCATTGCCAGCGACAAGGCGGCATTACGCATCACTTCCCAGCCATGTGTCGGCGGTGTCATGAAACGTGCACTCTTCGAAGCATTCGCAAACACGTCCATCGTCGCGCCACGCCGCTCGGGTGTGTAACTGTCCAGTAAATCCGGCCCGGCCTTGCCATTCAGCACCCAGCCCAGTTTCCAGCCGATATTAATGGCATCGGCAAAGCCGTTATTCAGGCCGCGCACGCCGAAGATTGGCACGATATGGGCGCTATCGCCGACAAAGAACACCCGGCCGTCGCGATAATCATCCAAGGCCAGCGTATTGGCGGTGTAAACGCTCCACCATTCCAGGTTCCATGGACCCTCATAGCCGATTTCGTGCAACACACCTTGTACACCAACTCTGATCTGGTCTTCCTGAATGGCGTCTTCCGTCGCCTCGTCTTCGAACAACTGGTAATCGATCCTCCAGATATTGTCGGGCTGCCGGTGGATCAGAACCGTACCGCCGCGGCGGCAGGCCGGATCGAACAGAGCCCGACGGATCGTGGGATAATCATGATCCATCTGTACGTCCGCAATGACATAACGGCCCTCATAATTTTCACCCCTGAGGCGCAACCCACGCATTTTGCGGATCGGGCTTTTCCCTCCATCGCACGCCAACACCCAATCGGCGCAAAGGTCATAGACGTCCTCACTGTCCTTGACAGTCAGTTCTACGCCATCCTCCAGATCTTCGATTGCGACGACCTCGCTTTGCCAACGCATGTCGATCAGATCGTTCCGGGCAACGGCGTCGTGAAGATATTCTTCGACATACTGCTGTTGGATATTGTACATCGGACGATACTTTTCGTTCTCACTGTCCGGCATCTCGAACTCGAGGATTTGCTGATTGCGATAGAAGGACCGACCTTTTGTCCATCCCAGCGACTTTCTCAGGAACGGGTCCAGTGCACCAATGCTATCCAGGATGTAGTAGCTCTGACGCTCGATACAGATTGCACGACTGCCATCATTGAATGTCGGCTTGTTGTCGAGCAATACAGACGGAATACCTTCTTTAGCCAACGCCAGCGCTGCGGTCATGCCCACGGGTCCGGCCCCGACAATTGCGACTTTCGCCCGGCTTGAGAGGCCTCGCCGTTCAGAGCCTTTCGGCGCATCAAAATGCGGATATGTGAAGTAGAGCGAGTCCGGCTCGCCTTTTCCCACAGGTCTCATGCAGTCCACCTTTCGAATACTGCGCGTTTCGGCTCAGTCTTTCATTGCGGTGGCGCTCCTGTCTGTCCTCTGGGGTAAGGGACAAGGCAGGATGATCTGGTAATCACTGAGATTCCGTCAATTGCCTCGTGCACACAAGGCAAAGAGAGCGGACTTGGAATTGATGCCCAGCTTTTCATAGGCCCTTTTGCGGTAGGTGTTGACGGTGCTGGCCGCCACATCAAGTTCCCAGGCAATGGCGTCTGTCGTCAGGCCCCTCAGGATCGCCTCGCAAATTTCCTTTTCGCGACCTGACAGCGAATTGAGCGGGCTTTGCAACTGCGCAGGCTGGTTTCCGGCGTAGTGCAGCAAAACGATTTTCGACACGAGAGTCCAAAAATCGCGGCGGAGTTCATCTTCGCTTATGATAAATGGCCCGTTCTCTTGAAAACGGTAGAAATTCATCCCGACGACCTCGTCGTCGCTCCGCGCTAGCACTGTGATCTTGTCGACAATTCCCGTCTTCTCAAAAAACTCCCGCCGATAGTCTTGCGGCATCCGATCGGACAGCTCGCTCAGCGTGAGAATACGCATCTCTCCGTCTTTTTTGGTTGCCTCGATATCCTCGCGCAAAGGGTCGCGCAGATACCCGTCTCGCAGGTATTTATGCGCTAGGTTCTTAGCAGTCTGCTTCTGCCGCTCGTTGAACGACAGATAGCAGTGCGGGCGGTCGCGCTTGTAGGAGAAGATCATGCATTGATCCGCTTTGACGACGTGCTCGATCATGTCCAGAAAATGCGAATTGAAGTCCGCTGAGCCGACAGACGCCAAACAAGACGACAGTATTTTCAGGAACTTCGGAGCCCCTTCACCGCTGAAGAAATTTTCAAGTGTCATGATCTCATGATGTGTGGATTTCACAGGGTTGGCAACTTGCAGACTTATCGGAGATCACGCCGCCCGACCTGTCCCCCGCAACAAGGGACATAAATCTCAAAGCTTGGTGCTTATCGTCACAGGCAGATTTTGTCCGGTACCCAGCGCATGGCGAAACGACACCAACGCTCAAGGAGCATTTGAAGACTATGAGTGAAGCAACTCAAATGGAGTACAAGGCCGGCCTGTCCGTGGATGAGGTCAGCACCCTTGCCCAGGGTCGCCCCGTGACGAAGCTTTCGTCGAATGAAAACCCGTTCGGCCCTTCGCCCAAAGCCGTAGCCGCGGCACAGGCGGCCCTTGAGGGGGCCAACACCTATCCGGCTCGAAATGACGCGGCACTGTGTTCAGCCCTTTCCGAATTTCATGGGCGCGGTTTAACGCCATCGCATTTCTTTGCCGCAAACAGCGGCGTCGAGGTGCTGTCCCTGATCGAGGATGCCTGTCTCACTGAAGGAGGGCGCGCGATCATCTGCCCACCTTGCTTTGGGGCCTATTCGGCGTCGCTGCAAAAGAAGGGGGCAGAGATCGATACCGTGGCGCTGCAAGGTGCCGATTATCGCGTTGACGTGGACGGCATTCTGTCAGCGGTGACTCCAGAGACCCGTCTCGTCTACCTGTGTAACCCCAACAACCCGACGGGTACCTGGTTCGGCGAAGAGACCCTGTCTGCCATTCTGGATGGTCTGCCGGATCATGTGACGCTTGTCTATGATGAGGTCTATTTCCAGTTCGCCACCGAAATGGGCTTGCCCGATGCAATACGGCACGTGCTGGACGGGCGAAACATCGTGATCGTGCACAGCTTTTCCAAGGCCTACGGTCTGGCGGGAATGCGTCTTGGATACGGCATCGCGCAACCGGAAATGACGGCCCGGATCCAGCGTCTGAAGCGTGCCTTTCACATCAATACCGCGGGCATGGCAGCCGCCATCGCTGCCCTGAAAGATGCCGAGCATCTGAAGAAAACCGTCGACAACAACCATTCAGAGCGAAAGTGGTTGGCCAGCGGCCTGCGCGATCTGGGTTTGGAGACGAGCCCCAGCCAGGCCAATTTCGTCATGTTCCGCTGCCCTGCTGGCCACGATGCGGACAGCCTGACCAATGCCCTGGTGCAAGAGGCGGTGATGGTTCGTCCGGCCTTCCATCTGCCGCACCATATTCGCGCAACCGTCGGGACACCTGAGGACAACACGCGGCTCATCGCCGCCCTGAAAACCGTAATCGGAGGCTGAACCATGACCACCAGAATGACTGGCGGGGAAGCCGCCGTCCTTTCGCTCCACAACCTTGGTGTCGAGACCGTGTTCGGCTTGCCCGGCGTGCAGAATGACTGGCTTTACAACGCTTTCTATGATCACCGTGACAAGTTCCGGATCATCCACACACGCCACGAACAGGGCGCAGCGTACATGGCGCTTGGCGCGGCCTTGGCCACAGGGGAAACCAGCGTGTTTAACGTGGTGCCGGGGCCTGGCATTCTGAATGCAAGCGCGGCTTTGTCCACGGCCTATGCCACCAATGCCAAGGTAATGTGCCTGACCGGCCAAATTCCGTCGCACAAGATTGATCGGGGCATGGGCGATTTGCACGAGATCAACGATCAATTGGGCATTCTGAAGCGCTTGACAAAATGGGCCGAGCGGGCGAACAGCCCCGCCGAGATTCCGGGTCGCATAAAAGAAGCCTTTGCTCAGATCGGCTCCGGACGCCCACGGCCCACGGCGCTGGAAATCCCAATGGATGTGCTAGCGGCGAAGGGTCCGGTGGTTCTGGACGCAGGCGAGGTGACGCCGGAACAGCCGCCTCTGGACGAAGAAGGTCTGAACCGGGCGGCTGAGATGCTGGCTGGTGCTGAGAATGTGATGATCTTCGTGGGCAGCGGAGCAATGGATGCCAGCGAGGCGGTTCGCCAACTGGCCGAGAAACTTCAGGCGCCCGTTGTGGCCTTCCGTAACGGCCACGGAGTGGTCGACAGCCGCAGCCCGCACGGTTTCCACATGCCCGCCGCCCGCCCGCTTTGGGCAAAGACAGATGTCGTTCTGGCCATCGGGAGCCAGATGCGTATCCCGATGGAGAAATGGACGCAGAGCCACCGCCCCGAAATCATCCGCATCGACGTCGATCCGGTCAGCCACACGGTCTTTTCCCGCCCCGAGCTTGCCATTACGTCGCGCGTCGAAGAGGCGGTGCCTTTCCTGCTGGAGCGGCTGGAGGGTCACAGGCATCCATCGCGCATCGAGGAGTTGCAGGAAGCCAAGGCTGCCTGGGCAAAGAAATCGGCGGTGCTGGAACCGCAGCAAACCTATCTGCGCATCATCCGCGAGGAATTGGGCGAAGACGGAATCTTTGTAGACGAACTGACACAGGTCGGGTTCGCCAGCCGATTCGCCTACCAGAGCTACAAGCCGCGCACGTTCATTTCGACCGGGTATCAAGGAACGTTGGGTTACGGGTTTCCGACTGCACTGGGTGTCAAAGTGGCCCGCCCGGATGTGCCGGTCATTTCGATCACCGGCGATGGCGGCTTCATGTTCGGGGTGCAAGAGCTAGCAACCGCGGTGCAGCACAAGATCCCGTTGGTCACCATCCTGTTCAACAACAACCAGTTCGGCAATGTCCAGCAGATGCAGAAGAACGATTATGGCGGCCGTATTATCGCTACCGATCTGGTGAACCCGGACTTTCCGGACATGATCGAGAGCTTCGGGGCGCAGGCCTTGCGGGCTACGGACGCAACTGAGCTGCGCGCTGCGATCCGACGCGGACTGGCAACAACCGACGGACCCACCGTGATCGAGGTTCCGTTCGAAGAAATGCCAAGCATTGACCAGTTCCGGTAGGAGTCAGACAGTGACACAGTTGGAACAGGACAAAATCGACGCCTTGCGCGCGCTCAAGGCTCTAGTGGGGCACAACATTATCGACGGCAGGTTCCACGCATCGGCATCCGGGCGTGAGATACCGGTCAGCAGCCCCATTGACGGGGCGGCGCTTGGAACCATTCCTGACAGTGATGTGGAAGACATCGATCGCGCGGTAGCCTCGGCTCGCGCGAGCTTTGAGGCGGGCGTCTGGTCGTCACTTGCCCCTGCCGCGCGCAAGAAGGTGCTGTTGAAATGGGCGGAGCTGATCGAGGCCGAGGCCTTGAGCCTCGCCGTTCTGGGCGCGCGCGACAATGGAACCGACATTCGCATGGCTTTGATGGCCGAGCCGACATCGGCCGCAGGGACCATCCGTTACTACGCCGAGGCTATCGACAAGGTGAACGGTGAGATCACACCTACGCGCTCTAATGTCCTGTCGCTGGTCCAGAGGGAACCGGTGGGTGTAGTCGGCGCGATCATTCCCTGGAACTTCCCGCTGATGATCGGCGCGTGGAAGATGGCGCCAGCACTTGCGGCGGGCAATTCGGTAGTCCTCAAACCTTCGGAGGATGCCAGCCTGTCGACGATCCGTGCAGTCGAACTTGCCCATGAAGCAGGACTACCGCCGGGCGTGCTAAACCTGGTAACGGGGCGTGGTGCAACAGCTGGTAAAGCCTTGGGCCTGCATATGGATGTTGATGTGCTGGCCTTCACCGGTTCGGGCGTAGTTGGACGAAAACTGATGGAGTATTCGGCGCGCTCCAACCTGAAGCGGGTCTACCTCGAACTCGGCGGCAAATCACCCAACATTGTGTTTGCCGATGCGCCCGATCTTGAGGTGGTGGCGGCCCAGACAGCCGCCTCGATCTTCCGCAACAACGGTCAGGTTTGTGTTGCGGCCTCCCGTCTGGCGGTCGAGCGAACCGCTTATGATGAGTTCATGGAGAAGCTGCGCCAACATGCCGAGGCATTGCACGTAGGCGACCCGCTGCAACTGGACCATACCACCGGCGCGCTGGCCAATGCTGCGCAACTGGACAAGACAAAAGCGGCAGTGAAATTGGCATTGGAACAAGGCGCCGTTTTGGCCACCGGTGGCGAGGTGCTCCACACCGACAGCGGCGGGTTCTATCACCAACCCACCATCCTGACGGATGTCACACGCGACATGAGCGTGGTGCAGAACGAGGTCTTTGGCCCCGTACTGGCGGCGCGAGCTTTCGACACTGAAAATGAGGCGGTCGAGATCGCCAACGAAACCGTCTACGGGCTGTCCTCGGCTGTCTGGACGTCGAACCTGTCGCGGGCTCACCGGATGGCTGGTCGCATAAAATCCGGTCAGGTGCATGTGAACTGTTTCGCCGGCTCGGACATGACATCCCCACTGGGTGGTGTGCGTCAGTCGGGCAACGGTGCAGACAAGTCCCTGCATGCGCTGGAAAAATATGAGAACCTCAAGGCGACGTGGATCCAGCTATAACCCAGAGGAACTCTTTGCCTGCGACCAGGTAGTGCAACTTATCGGCGCGCGCTGGTGGCAGAATTTCGAAGCACTGCGCGGGTTCTGACAATCAGCTGACCATGCGGACAGATCAAATTCGGAGAGCAACATGGCCAAGGCGAAAAACATCCTGTTCATCATGTTCGATCAGTTGCGGTGGGATTACCTCAGTTGCTACGGTCACCCGCACCTGCACACGCCTAACATCGACGGGATGGCGTCGATGGGTGTGCGATTTGATCGGGCTTATATCCAGTCTCCGATTTGCGGGTCGTCGCGCATGTGCTTCTACACGGGCCGCTACGCCCACAGTCACGGTGCGACCTGGAATACTGTCCCGCTGAAAGTCGGCGAGCAGACGCTGGGCGACCACTTGCGCAAGGCTGGCATGGGCTGTTGGTTGGTGGGCAAGACCCATATGGAACCCGATTTGGAGGGCATGGAGCGGCTTGGCCTCAGTCGTGACACAGTAATCGGTGCGCGTATTGCGGAATGCGGCTTTGACGTGTTCGAGCGAGATGACGGCATGCGCCCCGAAGGCCCAGCGGGTCTGTATGATCCCGGTGGGGCGTTGAAATACAACGAATACTTGTCAGAGAAAGGTTACGAGAGCGACAACCCCTGGCATGACTTCGCAAACTCCGGCCAGGATAAAGAGGGCAATGTGCTGTCCGGTTGGTTCCTAAGGAACTCTCCGCTTCAAGCCAACATCGCCGAAGATGACAGCGAAACCCCATATCTGACTCGCCGGGGCATGGCATTCATGGAACAGGCGGGTGATGAACCCTGGTGCATGCACCTTAGCTACATCAAGCCACACTGGCCCTACATCGTCCCCGCTCCCTATCACGATATGTATGGCCCAGAACACGTCCTGGCCGCCCAACGCTCGGAAGAGGAGCGCGAGAATGCGCACCCGGTAATGAACGCCTTCATGAAAAGCCGGGTCAGTCAGGCCTTTGCCCGCGACGAGGTGCGGCAGGCGGTGATCCCTGCCTATATGGGGCTGATCAAACAGATCGATGACCAGATGGGGATACTGTTCAATTGGCTTGAAGACACGGGGCGCATGGATGACACGATGATCGTGTTGACCTCGGATCACGGTGATTTTCTCGGGGATCACTGGCTGGGCGAGAAGTCATTCTTTTATGAGAGCTCGATCCGTGTGCCGTTGATCATCTATGACCCCTCGCCTGAGGCGGACGCTACACGGGGCACTACCTGTGATGCTTTGGTGGAAAGCATCGATCTGGCCCCGACGTTTCTGGACTTGGCAGGCGGCGAGCCCTTAGATCACATCCTTGAAGGAGAATCCCTGTTGCCGATCCTGCATGGCAAAAAGTCAGGTACGGATCGTGAAGCAGTGTTCTGCGAGGTCGATTTCACCACAAATAACGAGGCCGTCTTATTGGGAGCCACCCCGGACGAAGCCGTGGTCTTCATGGTTGCGACACGCCGCTGGAAGCTCATCCATTTCGAAACGGGACACCGGCCCATGCTGTTCGATTTGGAGACCGACCCGGAGGAGTTGGTGGACCTAGGTGCCTCACCCGAACATGGCGACACGATCCGCGAGATGTATGACCTTCTGGGCGCCTGGGCCCGGCGGCTGTCGCAACGCACAACGGTATCCAAGAAACGGCTGGAGGAGATCCGTGCAGAAAAGCCCGCAACCGGTGTGATGATCGGTGTCTGGGATGAAAATGATGTCCCGGCCAAGTTTACAGCAAACTACATCGGGCGCCGGGTCAAGGACATGCGGAACCCGGAATGAAGGTCTTCTTGTCATATGTTTCAGTGGACAGGCAGAAAATCATTCATACGTTAACTTATTTTCAACTCATCCCGGTTGCGGGTTGCGACGAGTTGGGAGGCAAGGCATGACACTGAAAAACCTGCTGGTTGCCTATAACGGTGGCGAGGCCTCGGATGCCGCCTTGCATCTGGGCGCTCAGATGTCACGAAAATACGATGCCCATCTGACCGGCATCGTTGCGCATGGCGTGCCAAATATCGTGCAAAACTTCCCCCCCTGGCTGGCGCGGCAGGTTTCTGACACTCTGGATGACATCATTTCGACTCGGGTAACAGAACTTGAAGATAAGTTTCGCAGTTACCTCGATGGCAAGGTCGATCCCGACAAACAGCACTGGATTGATGTTCACGCCGATCCGGACCGGACCATCTCCTATTATACGCGGATGTTTGATCTGACGATTCTGGGACAGTATGAAAACCTGCCTGCAGCGGATGAGTATACGCTGCACCCTGATCGGATAGCTCATACAAGTGGCCGACCGATCCTGGTGGCGCCCAAGCGGTTTCGCCCAACCGAAATCAACGAAAATGCCGTAATCGCCTGGGACGGTAAGCGCAATGCATCCCGTGCTCTGTTTGACGCCATGAACATCTTGGAAACCAAGCGGATGGTCACGATCGTCACGGTGGGTGACAAGAGTACTCACCAGGAAGCCAGGGGCATCAATCTTGCGACGCTGCTGGCACGCCACGGTGTCGAGGCTAAACACGTCGTGGTGCCAAGGGGATCGGGCGGAACCGCCCGGACGATCCTCGACTTCTGCATGGAACAGAAAACGGGCCTCTTGGTCATGGGCGCCTTCGGTCACTCGAAACTGTCCGAAGACCTGTTTGGCGGGGTCACGAAACACATCCTTAGAGAGGCTGAGATACCCGTTTTTGTCTCTCATTGACGCAGGCGGACGGGACGATCTGGAGGAGAACCAACGACCTGTCCCGCAAGCAAGATCCAAAGACACCTTGAAAGGGAGGAAACCATGAAGCTGAAACGGACAATCACCGGGCTATTGGCCGGAGCATTGATGGCCTTTGCCGGAGGTGCGATGGCCGAAGACTGGGAGCCTAACGGTACACTGCGCCTGCAGATTGGCTTTGCCGCTGGTGGATCGACCGACACCATGGGCCGCGTCATTGCCAAGGTTATGAAAGAGCAAACCGGATGGAACATCATTGCCGAAAACAAGACAGGCGGCGGTGGCGTCGCCATGTTCACCGGCATCGCCAAAATGCCGCCCAAAGGGAATGTCATCGGTCTGGGTGTCAATATGCCCATCCTGATCAACCTCGTGAAGCGCGGCGACCAACTTGGCTTCGATCTCGACAGTTTCGAATATCTCGGCACTGTTTCGCGCGCCCAACTGGCGCTGATCGCTCGGGCCGATGCACCGTTCGACGACCTCGCTGGCATGATTGAGTATTCCAAGGCCAATGACGGGTTGGCCATCGGCTTCGGTGCCCCGCCACAGAAGCTGTTGATGGAGGTCGTGAATCGCGAAACCGATGCGAACTTCCGCTTTGTATCGACCAAAGGAGAGGCGGAAACCCAAAAGCTGATCCTTGGCGGTCAGGTACTGGCTGGGTTCTCTGCCGGTACCCACATCAAATATCTCGAGTCAGGTGACTTCAAGATGATCGCCAGCGCCAATGACGCCCGCCACGACTATGCGCCGGACGTGCAGACGGTGCGCGAAGCGGGGATCAGCGCCTATCTCGACCCTTACTTTTATTTCGCTACGACTGCCGGCACTGATCCTGCCGCTGTTGCGGCCCTGACAAACGCGCTCGAAAACGCAATGGCCACGGATGAAGTGGCCGAGATCGTGCGCAATGCTGCAACAACCGAAGTCCTGAACCTCGGCGCCGATGGCACCGAGAAGATGATGGTCGACGGCGTGGACAACGTCAAAGTCCTGTTTGGACAGTAACCGGCACCTCCCCTGCTGAACAGACTTCGGCGGGGGAGTTTCAGGAGGGCACCATGAAGATCAACGCAGACCGCGCTTCCGGACTTTTCTTTCTGTTTTTCGGGCTGGCGCTCTACTGGTTCATCATTCCGACCTTCGTCGAACAGGTGGAAGGTGGCTGGGTTCACCCTGACACCGTTCCCAATGCTGTTGCCATCGTGTTGAGCCTCTGCGGTGCCTTGTTGATACTGCGTCCCACGAAACACCACACGCAAGAGGCAAGCGAATTTGTCCGGGCCGGACTCTACTTCGGCCTGCTGATGGTTGCTCTTGTTCTCCTGGGCCGGTTTGGGTTCGTCTATATCGCCCCCATAATTGCCCTGGTTATCATGTTACTGATTGGTGAACGACGTCCCTTCTGGCTGGTATGTGGGGTCGTGGGAATGCCCGGCGCGATCTGGTTTCTGGTCGTGCAGGTCCTCGACCGGGCCTTGCCCTGAGGAGAGTGGACATGGTTGATCTTTCCACAATTCTGGCGGGCTTTGCAGATGCCTTCACGATTTGGAATCTGGCATTTGTCCTGTTCGGCGTTGTCGTCGGCCAATTCGTTGGTGCAGTCCCCGGAATCGGCCCGGTGATGGCCATGGCAATCGCTATCCCATTTACTTTTGGGCTTGATCCGCTGCCTGCCATCGCTTTTTTGGTCGGCGTAAATAAGGGAGGGCTGGTTGGTGGTGCCGTGCCTGCGGTACTCATGAATACGCCCGGCACTCCTGATGCGGCTGCCACTGCCATGGACGGCTATCCGCTCGCACGGGATGGCAAGCCACTGAAAGCTACAAAGATGGCGCTGTTTTCTTCGGTGACCGGAGACACCTTCAGCGATCTGGTCTTGATCACGGTTTCGGCACCCTTGGCAATACTCGCACTGCGCATGGGGCCGGTTGAAGTCTTCGCCCTGATGGTCTTTGCCTTTTCGGTGCTTTCCGGACTGATCGGTAATTCGCTGATCAAAGGGATCATCGCCGCAGCCCTGGGTTTGCTCTGCGCATCTGTCGGGACCGACCCCGAAAACTACACACCTCGCCTGATCTTCGGCATATTCGATTTTTACGACGGGCTGCCCCTGGCATCGGTCGCCATCGGAACGCTGGCCATCGCGGAAATCCTACGCCGTCTGGCACAAATGTCCGGAGAGGTGAAATCCGCGGTTGAAGTCAAGGACACAGGCGATCCGCTGGACAGGCGCGTGTCCTGGGCCGAGTACTGGGCTTGCCGCTTCACCATGCTTCGGGGTGCGATGATCGGAACCGTTCTGGGCGCGCTGCCCGGGATCGGATCGACTGCAGCAGCTTTCATGTCCTATGCCTCGGCCAAAAGTGCCTCAAAAGATCCCGGTTCGTTCGGCAAAGGCAATCTGCACGGCATCGCCGCCGCAGAGTCAGCTAATTCGGCGGTCGTCGGCTCCAACCTCATTCCGCTTCTGACGCTTGGCATTCCCGGAAGCGTCGGCGCTGCACTGATCATCAGTGCTTTCATGATCCATGGTATTCAACCGGGCCCGCTTCTGTTCCAGGATCAGGGCCGCCTGATCTACGGGCTGTTTGGCGCCATGATCATGGCAAATTTCCTTAACTTGTGGGTCGGCCAAGCGGGCCTGCGATTTTGGGTCAAGGTTGTTTCGGCGCCGGAGTCCATCATCTTCGCCTCAGCGCTGCTGCTCTGCATCGTTGGTGTTTCGATGGCCACCGGAGGCATTTTCGGCGTGATTGTCATGTTGGTTTTCGCGGGGATCGGCTATCTGATGAGCAGTTTCGGTTACTCGGTGGTCATCTTCATCATTGCCTTCTTTCTTGGACCGCGCTTTGAGATATCGCTGTCGCAAAGTCTTGCCTTGATGAACGGCGATTGGACGCAAATTGTTGAATACCCGATCGCACTTATCCTGCTGTTGGTTTCGATTTTTTCGATATGGTGGTTTCTTTGGCGTGCCGGATCGCACAAAACCACATCATCGCAGGTGACCGTCGAGGACTGAGATCAAGACCTTATTACCAGCGCCAATCGTGTTGATCGCCGATTCTGATCACAACCTCATCTAAGTGACATTTGTCACTCGGTTGCGGCTGATCGCGAAGAATGCAATCTACAAAATACAGCCCAAGCCTGTTTACCCAATTGCGAATACTCTCGTGGCTTACAACAAATCCGCGCTCGGCTGGAAAATCCTCAAAACCCGCTGTGCGCCGGGAATGCCGTAACTATCATGTCTGTTTGTTTGGCCTGAAAACCCAAACTTTGAACTAAGACCCTTGGGATGGACGGCTAAAACCCATTGTGATCCTATGCTGTCGGAATTTAAGGACAATCAATGCGGTCAACTTCGTATATTGTTATCTTTGTAGTCGCCACTGCTGCCAGCATTGGTCTCTATCTGGTGTCTTACCAGTACTTCCTTTCGCAGGAGCTTTCGAAAGCTCAAGGTCGGCTGTCTCTCTACCAAAGCTCGGTAAACGGTGAACTTGAACGGTTTTCTCACCTTACATATGTGCTGTCACAGGATTCCTTTGTCATTGGAACGGCCGAAGGAGAAAGCACCGGAACTTTGAACCGAAGACTCGAGGATTTTGCGGCACAGGCCGGGCTGGATGCGATCTACCTGATGGATGAAGATGGGATTACCATATCCGCATCGAACTACCGCGAAATTAGCAGCTTTGTGGGGCAGAATTATGCATTCCGCCCATACTTCCAGACCGCGATGTCGGGCGCGCAGGGTCGGTTCTATGCAATTGGAGCGACAACAGGCCTGCCAGGCTACTTCATCGCCAATGTGGTGCTTGATGCTGCTGCGGCACCCACCGGCGTCATCGCAATCAAGATTGATTTTTCCAGCCTACAGGACAGTTGGAGAAACTCGGGTGAGCAAGTCCTGCTGGCAAATGAGGATGGCGTTGTTCTTTTGGCCTCTGATCCGGATTGGCAGTACCGCGCGCTGGTTCCGTTGTCTGAGCAGCAACAAGAGAGGATCAAACAAGCGCGGCAATTTCCGGGCCAGATGCTTGATCCTTTGGACTGGACCGAGTTGCCCGAAAACCAAGCCAGGATTTCAGGAGAAAAACGCCTTCATCTGGCTGCAACCGACCTGCCACATGGCTGGTCGCTTCACTATTTTGCAAGTGACGACCGAGCGGTCGCGCGTAGTTGGCTTGTTACCTTTGTTTTTGTCCTCCTTGCGGGCGCAGTGTTCATCGTCCTGCAGTTACAAAAAAATCGTCGGGTCCGGGCTGCTCTGGCGCGTTCCGAACAGGAAGAGGCTCAGCTACGACAAGCAAACGAGCGGCTTGCAGTGGAAATCGAAGATCGGAAAACTGCGGAACGCCGCCTGAAACGAACGCAGGGCGAGTTGGAGCGCGCAAGTCGTCTGGCTGCGCTCGGGCAACTGTCTGCCTCCGTTACACATGAATTGGGTCAGCCTATTGCAGCCATGCGCAATCATCTGGTCGCGGCTGAGATCGGGTCTTCCGATGAAACCAAGCTGACGCAAAAAATCGGTGGTTTGGTGGACAGGATGGAGGGAATTACACGCCAATTGCGGTTTTTCGCGCGTTCGGAAAGCGAGGCTTTTGGCGACGTGGATCTAGGTGCTTCGGTCAATGCCGTTTTGGCTCTGGTCGCGCCGAATGTTGAGCAAACAAATGTGAATATCTCGCTTAGTGCGCCAGCCGATCCGGTGATCGTTCGCGGCATTGCGCTGCGGATCGAACAGGTAATTACTAACCTCCTGCGCAATGCGATTGATGCTACGGATGGAACGGATGCGCCTGAAATCGATATCGTTGTCACGACTTCTGATAATGAAGCTATATTGGAGATTCAGGACAATGGTCACGGGCTGGGTGACGCAACGCTGGCTGAGTTGCAAGAGCCATTTGTAACCACTCGGGAGAGCGGGCGAGGCATGGGCTTGGGACTGGCCATTTCCGCCAGCATTGTCAAAGATCACAACGGCACAATGACGGCCAATGACCGTGATGGCGGCGGAACAGTTTTCCGTGTCACCTTCCCGATGGCCTCAGATAAAGAAGAAACGGAAGAATGATCGAACAGCAACCCTTCAAAGTTCTGGTCGTCGACGATGATAAATCGATGCGACAGTCTCTTGTCGAGTTGCTCGAAGCCGCCAGGTGGAGCGTCAGCGCCGTCCCACGTGCCACTCAAGTGGCCGATCATCTGTCCAACACCGAGCCTGACGTTATCCTTTCTGACGTTCGGATGCCGGGCATGTCAGGTCTTGAATTGTTGGCGAGCCTGAACAAGCGGATTGCGCCTCCGATCGTGTTGATCTCGGCGCATGGTGATATCCCGATGGCAGTCCGGGCCATTCAGGATGGCGCGTATGGGTTCATCGAAAAACCCTATGAGCCACGCCGACTTTTGACCGTGCTGACACATGCGGCTGAGCAAAACCGTATGCGTAAAAGTAATGCACGGCTGAAGGACAGGCTGTTTAAATTGTCCGGGCTGGACCGCATTTTGCTTGGCCAAACCGACACGATCACTGCGTTACGGCAAGAGGTTCTGGACCTCGCAGATACGTCTGTGGCGGTGCTGTTGCAGGGGGATACTGGAACCGGGAAGGAACTGGTAGCTCATGCATTGCATGATTTGGGCGGTTCGCCTGATGCACCGTTTCTGGCTCTCAATTGCGCAGCTTTGTCGCCTGATACGTTCGAGGGGGAAATGTTCGGGGTGGCAGGAGCATCGGATGGAAGGTTGCTTGCGGCTTCAGGTGGCACCTTGTTTCTGGATGAGATTTGCTCGTGCCCACTCGCAGTGCAAGCCAAGCTGCTACGGGTGATCGAAGATCAGCGGGTGCTACCGGTGGGGGCTGTCTCATCGGTGCCGGTAAGCTTCAGAGTTGTGTCAGCGACGAACGAAGATGTCCTACTGGCGGCCGAGGAAGGCCGGCTGCGTCAGGACCTTCTTTTTCGATTGAATACGGTCGTTCTGAACTTACCTCCGTTACGGCAAAGACGGGATGATCTGGTGCTGTTGGCAACTCATTTCCTGAACGAATATGCGCAGGTTTATGAGATCGATGCGCCGGAACTTAATCAGGATGATCTGGCCGCTCTGCTTGCGCATGATTGGCCGGGGAACGTGCGGGAACTGCGCCATGTTTGCGAACGACGTGTTTTGGCGGCTCGACGAGGCGGTGGTTCACTTGCGAAGGCGATCCAAAGCGACCAGGATTTCGACGATGTTCCGGATACGCTACGCGAAGCGGTTGCTGCTTTTGAGCGCGAGCTTATCGGCAAAGCCATCAAGACGCATAAGGGCCGCATGGACGCCGCGGCCGAAGCGCTAGGGATTGGCCGCCGGACGCTCAACGAAAAAATCGTCAAGCTCGGTCTCGATAAAGAGGCTTTGCTGTAAATGAAACCGCTCTGCGGAAATCCGCAGGGCATCGCGATTTCTGCCCGCAATTTCCTTCCTAGTCAGCCTTCGTCGCATTCTGAATACTCAGCCCAGACACATTGCGTGAACTGGGAGGAGCCACTATGCGCAAACATTTTAATCGGGCGGCCGTTGCCGCCCTGTCGCTGACCGTTGCATCAGAAGCACTGGCGGTAGAGTGGAACGTATCCCTGTGGGGCAAGCGTCGCGCCTTTACCGAACACGTCGAGAAACTTGCTGAACTGGTGAATGAAAAAACCAATGGCGAGTTCACCCTGAATATCAGCTATGGCGGCCTGTCGAAAAACAAAGAAAACCTCGATGGGATTTCGATCGGCGCATTCGAAATGGCCCAGTTCTGCGCGGGCTATCACCGTGACAAGAACCCCTCGATCACCGTTCTGGAACTGCCGTTTTTGGGCGTGACATCGTTGGAACAGGAAGTCGACCTTTCGATGGCCGTCTACCAACACCCTGCCGTTGTCGAGGATCTGGCCCGTTGGGACGCGACCCTGCTGATGCCGTCGCCGCTGCCGCAGTACAACCTTGTTGGTGTCGGCGAAGCGCCAAAATCTCTAACCGATTTTGAAGGTTTGAGCGTTCGGGCGATAGGTGGCATCGGTAAAGCGATGGAGACGGTAGGCGCAGTTCCGACCTCGATGTCTGCATCCGAAGTGCGTCAGGCAATGGATAGTGGCATTGTCAAAGCTGTCAGCTTTGCGCCACACGCGCATATGTCCTTCGGCACCATTGAAAATGGCTCGTGGTGGACGACGAACCTCAACCCCGGCACTGTCAACTGCCCTGTCGTGGTGAACACGCTGGCGCTGGAAGATTTGTCTGACGAACACCGCGAAGCGCTGCTGGGTTCGGTGGAAGAGGCACTGGATCACTACGTGAGTCACTACCAGACCAAAACGATGGAAGCGTGGGGCCCTGAGCTGGATCAACGCGGCATCGAACGGGTCACTTTCAGCGATGAAGAAATCGCAGCGTTCAAAGTAGCCGCTGCCGCCCCTGCTGCCGAGGCCTGGATTGCAGAAAACACCGAGCGTGGCCTACCAGCACAAGAGCTCTATGACCTTGTGACCGGGAAGATCGCAAACGGCAGCTAATCCACTCACAACCCGGCGTCGGTCAAGCTGGCGTCGGGTGCCTTTTTCCCTGACAGCGGAGCAAAACGATGGCCGGGTCATCCCTGGTGCTGTCCAACGACAGCCGTCTCAGCATTCTCGATCAACACCTCTACAAACTGGAAAGCTTTCTGGCCCTGATCAGCGGTCTTGCAGTCTTTTCGCTGATGGTAATAGCCGTAGTCTCAGTTGGTGGTCGGAACTTCGCCAATGCGCCACTTCCCGGTTACGTGGACTGGATCGAGCAGGCCATGCCTTTAATCGCCTTCATGGGGATTTCCTATGCGCAGCGTGATGGCGGCCACATACGCATGGACATGGTTGTTGGAGCGCTTAGAGGCCGGACGCTCTATATCGTTGAGTTCAATACAACCGCTGTCATTCTGGCGCTCATCGTCTTGCTGATCTGGGGGAGCTGGGCGCATTTCGCACGCAGCTTTGACTTTGGTGCTCCACTCTGGAGCCGCGACAGCTCGATAGACATAGGTATCCCGCTTTGGCCCGCAAAGCTGTTGGCCCCCGTTGCCTTTAGCGTGCTGTGCCTAAGGCTTGCTTTACAGCTCTGGGCCTACGGTCGCGCGATCCGGCACCCCGATCAGGCACCTATTGCCGTCCCGCTGATAGCTGACGCAGCCACTCAAGCTGCAATGGAAGCCGAGCACGTCTCGGGCCACGATAACTGAGGTTAAATCTGATGGAACCCATTGATATTGGTCTGATCGTCTCGGGTGGTATGCTTGTTCTTGTGGTGCTGGGGATGCGCGTGGCCTTCGCCGCCGCGACAGCTGGCATGGTTGGTCTGATCTGGATCTTCTGGTCAAAGTTTGGGTACGATCCGGCGCGGTTCGGCAAGGCTGTGACTGTGGCAGTCAAAACAGCGGGGCAGGTGCCGCACTCCAAGATTTCAAGCCAAGCGTTGAGCCTTATCCCGACTTTCATCTTGATTGGCTACCTCGCCTATTACGCGGGCCTGACCAAAGCACTGTTCGAAGCCGCAAAGCGTTGGCTGGCATGGGTCCCCGGTGGGCTGGCGGTTTCGACCGTTTTCGCAACCGCTGGGTTTGCTGCGGTATCCGGAGCCTCGGTCGCCACTTCCGCTGTGTTCGCCCGTATCGCCATCCCCGAGATGCTGAAGATCGGATACGACAAGCGTTTTGCTGCAGGTGTCGTCGCTGCAGGCGGTACACTCGCTTCGCTCATCCCGCCTTCGGCCATTCTGGTCATCTACGCGATTATCGTCGAGCAGGACGTGGGCAAACTGTTGTTGGCGGGATTCATCCCGGGCATGTTCTCGGCTGTGATCTATGGCTTGCTGATCATTGGCATGGCCGTCGTGATCAAAGGATTTGGTCCCGCAGTCACCGGATTTACATGGAAAGAACGATTCCTCTCGTTGCCGCCCGCATTGCCCATCGTGATCGTCGTCGTGACCATCATCTTCTTTGTCTACAACCCGTTTGGCGGTGATGCCTGGGGTACCCCAACCGAGGGCGGCGCCATAGGAGCATTCGTGGTGTTCCTCATGGCGCTGTATCAAGGCATGCGCTGGTCCGAGCTCAAAGACGCGCTGTTGGAAACCGCCAAGCTGAGCGTCATGATCTTCACCATCATCTGGGGTGTGTTGGTTTATGTTCGCTTTCTGGGATTTGCCGAGCTGCCAAACGCATTTTCCGACTGGATCACGTCGCTTGAGATGCCGCCCATGCTGATCCTGATCTGCATTCTTCTGGCTTACGCTGTTTTGGGCATGTTCATGGATGCGATCGGAATGCTGTTGCTGACGCTGCCAGTTGTTTACCCCGCCGTTATGGCTCTGAACGGTGGCGAGGCCGTAAGTGCCGCCGAGAGTACATTCGGCATGTCTGGCCCGATGTGTGCCATCTGGTTCGGTATTCTGGTCGTCAAAATGGCCGAGTTCTGTCTGATCACGCCACCTATCGGGCTGAATTGCTTTGTCGTTGCCGGAGTTCGCGACGACCTCAGCGTTCAGGACGTATTCAAAGGCGTGACACCGTTTTTTCTGGCGGATGCAGCCACAATCGCTTTGTTGGTTGCCTTTCCAGCGATCGTATTGTGGCTTCCCGGACAGGTTTGAACAAAATTGGGGAGGATTGCAGGCTTAAAATACGCGAATGTTTTAGAATAGATAAGCGTTCGATCACCCGTTCTGCAATCGGGTCGTGATTTCGGATAGCCGCGACAAGGATTGCAGCGTGACTGGCAAAGCAAGCGCCGCTTCGGCAAGCTCCCAGGAATAACTGACAATCGAAAAGATCGTTCCGGGCGTCGTATTCAAGTTCTGAGTTGAAAACCAAAGGTTGAACAGGATCAGACCGATCAGCAGGATGAAGATCACGCCATACAGAATGGCCTCGGTATCCGAAAGTTTTACTTCGAACCGGCGCAGTTTTTTGAGATGCACCAGTACCGGGCGGTTTCGGCGTTGTTCCAGTGTGCTGACCTGAAGCTCCATTTGTTCATTCAGCGCGCAATTCCATCGCCAAAAGGGGGAATGAAACAGGGCGTAGACAGATATCATTCCGATAAGAACTCCACAGGCTGACACGGCCAGCGCCGGTGAGAAATAAAACAGAAGGATTGCCGAAACGACGAGTTGCACGACCCCTGCGATTGCCGAAGGCAAAACCTCTTCCAGAAAGTCGGCTAGCTCACGCCCCATTCCGATCCGGGCGTTCAACGATGAAATTGGCAAGTCCGCAAACCGCGCCGCAAGCGCCTTGCCCAATTCAACACGGATCGTCCCGTAGACTCGGGTGTCGTAAATCCGTCGGGTCACGCCAATCAGTGTGAGGATGATCATGAGCGCCCCCAGATGCGAAAAGGGCAGAAAGTCCCCTTTCAGCAATCCGTCAATGGAGAAGCCGATGAACAGCGGGATCAACACGGTAAACGCGGTCTCAGCCAATATCAGAAGCCAAGTAAACCCGACGCGCCAGCGAAACACATTAAGAAGCGTACCGATGGTCAATTTTCGATCTGTCAGCATGGTGCGCTACTGATCATAATGAATGCGAACACGGACATCGCCGGGCCAGACCGAAGCGGTCTTGAAATCAGGCTCATCCTGAGGGTTCGGGCACCTGTGGACCCAACGCCCTCCAACAGTCGCGTCGCGGTCATGTTCAACTCTTCGTCCTTGTTTTCATCATGAAACAAAAGCACCGCATATGGGCCTGCGTTCAGGTCAGCGAACTCATGGCTGACGCTGCCTTTGCGCGATGGAATCTGGGAATAGTCAATCGCGCTCCAGACATCCAAGCTGTCAAAGGCACGTGCGTCATCAAACACAAGGATCACGATGTTTCCTTTGGCATTGCGAATGCCGTCAACGGTCACATTCAGACCATCAGCGTCGGCAGGTGCCGCCAACGCCAACAGGGCAAGTACGGGGACCAGAAGGTTTCGGCTCATGCCTTTGTCCTTTCTTCAGAAGGTTGGGGAAGCGTTGGTTTGAACACTGCGATGACATCTTCGGTGATGGCGATCAGAACCGGTACTAGCAGCAGCATGAGAGCTGTGCCGAAGAGTTCCCCAAAGGCTAGTGAGATTGCCGCAGGGATCAGGTACTGAGCCTGTTCAGAGGTTTCGGTCAGCAAAGGCAACAGGCCAATCACCGTTGTCGCGGTGGTCAGGACAATCGCCTTGAAGCGCCCGATGCCCGTGCTTTTCAAGGCCAGATTTACGGCTTGCCCTTCTTTACGCGCCTGATTGTAGCGGGTGATCATGACCAGACTGTCATTCACGATTACACCGGTTAGCGCCAGCATACCGAAGAATGAAAACAGCGACAGCGAGACACCCATGATCAAGTGACCGACGGCGGCCGCGATGAAACCAAAGGGGACGATGGCCAGGATGACGAAGGGTTGCCAATAGCTTTGCAACGGTACAGCCATCAGCACATAGATCAGAACGGCAGCGAACAGCAGTGCGCGTTTCAAACTGCCGCTGATTTCCGACATCTCTTCCAATTCCCCGGCCGGCAGGACGGTCACGGTTGGGTACTTCGCGCGGAGTTCGGGGACCAGTTGTTCGAATACGGCCTGCCCGACCTCCTCGGGAGCGACTAGATCACGGTCGACAGAGGCGGCCACGACGTTCATGCGTTTGCCATCGCGACGGTTGACAGTGCCGGACGCGTAGGAACCTTCGATTTCTGCAACTGTCTCCAGCGGTACCCAGTTACCAGAGGCGCTGCGCAATTGGGTCTGCATCAGATTGGTGAGCGTGTCGCGGTTTTCCCGCGCGTTCTGCACGACCACGCGAATTTCGGATCCGTCGCGCCTGACCTTGGTTACCTCGGCCCCACCGAACCCATAGCCAATCTGTCTGGCCAGTGTTTCGGCATTGAAGCCAAGGTGCCGAGCGTCGGGACGCAGGCGGAGTTTCAGTTCGGGCTGACCACCCGCCAACCCATCCCGCACATTTGCCACGCCCTCGATATTGGACAGGAAGGCTTTCATCTCGGCGCTGGCCTTTTGCAGCAGGTCTTCGTCTTTTGACGCCAATCGGATGCGGAACCCTCCGGCAAGCGTTTCCGATCCGGTGAACTCCAGCTCGGTCGCGCCTTCGACTGCACCTACCCGGTTACGCCATGCGCGAACCACTTTCAGGATCGGAACGTCCGGACGCTCGGCAATCGGGATCATCTCGGCAAAAATCTGCGCGCTGCCAGCACTGTTGATGATTGTGAAGACAGTCTGAATGGGCGCCGTGGTCATGCCTGCACCTTCGGCAAGTTCCGCGTTCAGATCGATCAATTCAGCTTCGATCCGGTTCACATTCGATCGGGTCAGTGCGAAGGGTGCGCGGGCGTCCATTTCAAGGTTCACGGTGATTATCTGACCGGGTACTTCAGGGAAGAACACCGTCCTGACTTTGCCCTTGTACATCAAGCCAAGCCCAAGCGTTGCGGCGGCTATGAACAAGATCAGCGCGGCATAGCGCTGGCGCACCGCAGCAACGAGAACAGGCTGATAAATTCTGTCCCGAACCCAGTGCAACCCGCCCTGTGCGGCATCTTGTACTCGTCCCCAGAGGCGGGTCAGCAGGTATCGGCGTTCTTGTCCCATCGAAACCTGTGCCAAATGGGCGGGCAGGATGAACTTGCTTTCGATAAGCGAAAAGATCAGCGTCAGGATCACGATACCCGAAAACCCGGCCAGCACTTTGCCTAACGGGTTGTCGATCAACAGCATCGGGAAGAAGGCCGCAATCGTCGTCAGGACGCCAAAGACAGAGGCAACCGCCACGCGGTGCACGCCGCGTTCGGTGTCTTTGATTGGTTCATTGCCCTTGCGGCGTTCTTCGAAAACGCTCTCACCCACCACAACGGCATCATCAACCAGAATGCCCAAGGCGATGATCAGACCAAAGGTGGTGACATCGTTCAGCGAGTAATCCACCCATTTCGAGCCCGAGACCGCAATCGCCCCCATGACGGAAACGGGAATGCCCATAGCAACCCAGAAGGCCAGCCGCACGTTCAGGAACACCGACAGCATCAAGGTTACCAGGATCAACCCCTGCACTCCGTTCGAGCGCAACAGTGCCAGACGGTCCGAGATGTAACCGGCGCTGTCCCCCCAGACCTCAACGTGAACCTGCGACGGAAGCTGGCGGCTGAACTTATCCACCGTGCCGCGGACCACGTCGCTGATCTCCAGCAGGTTCTCTTTCTGCCCGACCAGAACTTCCATGCCCACGGTCGGTTTGCCATTAATCCGGAACAGATACTCGCCGTCCTGGAACCCGTCCTCGATTTTGGCGATATCGCCCAACGGCACGAAGGACCCGTCGCCGCGTTCGATGATCGGGAGGGCCGCGTATTCTGGCTCATATTTTGCCCGATCATCAGCCCGCAGGAAAATCGTACCGCCTTCGGTTCGCAGACGGCCCGCCTGAAACGCCAGTGAATTCCGTTCTATGACGCGTGTTACATCCGAAACGGTCAGGCCAAAGTGGCGCAACAGCGCGGGGTCGACTTCGATGCGCAGTTCTCGCGGGATTAGACCCCATATTTGTAGACGGGACAGTTCCGGTTGCGCCAACAGCTCTTCCTTGAGGTGCTGCGCGAGGCTCTGCAATGTGGCCAGGTCCGTTTCACCGTACAGATTCAGATAGAGTGCCGGGAAATCAAACCCCGAAGCTTCGATCACTGGTCGGCGCGCGGTGTCGGGTAAATCGGTCAGCCCATCGATGCGAATGCGCACCCGGTCCAGAACGGCCTGCAGTTTTGCGCCGCCTGCTCGCCGCACCGTGACCACGCTAAGATCATTTTGGGACTGTGAGGTGACACTGCGCACGCCTTCCAGCCCTTCAAGCGCCTGCTCAACCTTCTGCGTCACCAGTTCATCGACCTGTTCGGCTGTCGCGTCCGGAAATTCGATGGCGATTGTGACGCTTTCCGGAGGAATACGCGGGAAGCCTTCGATCCTGATGCTTAACAGCGTCTGCACCCCAAGGAACAGAATCAACGCCATCAACAGATTGGCAGCGACCGGATTACGAATGAACCAGGAAGTCAGGGCATGCATGGCTCACCCCTCATCGAATTGCGGCGTCACACGCTGACCCGGCAAGAAGGACTCCAGCGGAGCTATGGCCACACGCCACGGGCCGAGTCCTTCAGGGGCCGGGATTATGATCTTGCCTTCCCTGCGGAACAAAATATTGGCGCTGATCCTCTGCAAGTGATCGTCGTCACCTACAAGCCAGGTGTAACCGGCGCGGGTTAGGGCGCTTTCGGGCAGGGTCAGTGTTTCTGCAATTCGGCGTCCAGGGATTTTGACCTGCAGGAAGTCGCCAGCCAGTATACGTTCATTAGGCGCAGTGACGTCTAAAAAGACTCGCACCTGTCGCGTGTCTTGATCCAGAAACCCGCCACCGCGCCGGACCTGAGCTTTCCCAAAAGGCTCCCCCGAACGTTGTGTCAGACTCGCCATTGTACCGGAGATCGGATGATTCAGAAGCGCCCAATCCGCCTGGCTGAACTCGGCAACCAGTTCAAATTGCCGGTCGTCGGAAAGGTGTATCAGGGCATCGCCTGGAGCAACCGTTTGGCCAAGGCTGGCAAAGCGGTGCATGACGTATCCCGAAAACGGGGCCACCACCTCTGCGTCCGCCAGTTCGTTTCGCGCCGCGTTGAGGCGCGCCTCGGCCGTCGCAACGGTTTTTTCCGCAATGCGCAGTTGTGGTAGGTTCACAGCCAGTTCGTTGGGTGGTTCTTTCTCATCCCGGTCGAACTGACGCTGCGCGACGGTTACGTTGTTCTGCGCGCGCAACAGCGCCAGTTTCGCTTGTTCAAGTTCCATTTCAGCCGCCGCGACGGCACTTTGGTAAGGCGCGCTTTCGATTGAAAACAGGAGGTCTCCGCGCTCTACCTGAGCCCCGGCCAAGGCCGCATTGTGTACTGTGGTGATGCGTCCGGATACTGCGGATCGCAACTCGGCATCCCAGCGCGGTCGAACCTTGGCATAGGCCGAAACCTGCGCCTGCACTGTTCCCGGGGCAACGGTGATGACAGAGATGATCGGTGGCGAGGGTGGGATTTTTGCGGCCTCAACATCGATTGTGTCTTCGGTGCCAAACAACAGAACCACGATTGTGGCGAATAGAATTAGTGCAAGCCCAATCCAAAGCCATTGTCGTGCCGGCCGTTGTTTAGCTTCCAGGGGCTTGTCAGTCATAGACCTGTCTTTCTCCGCGTCACCGAAATCCATTGCACCTTGTGGTCAGTGGTAAGGTGTCATATATTATGAACGATCGTTCGTTCAATATCGAAAATTAAAAATGACAGATACAGGAAATAATCAGGACTCTTCTCGGAAGAGGGCGACGGCCAAACGACGCAACCAGATATTGGAAGCCGCAGTCATGTGCTTCCTGGAGCGCGGCTATCACCAGACCGGCGTGCGCGACATCGCGGCTCGGGCAGGGGTCAGCCTTGGGAACCTGTACAATCATTTTCGTGGAAAACACGATGTACTTGTCGAGATCGCAATGCTGGAGCGACGTGACTTGGTTCAGTTTCTCGATATTCTGGCATCGGGATCACCCGCGCCGAAGGTTTTGAAGAAATTTATCCGCGCTTACGCAAAATACCTTGCAGCACCAGAGAATGTCATACTGACATTGGAAATTACCAGTGAAGCCATTCGGCAGCCAGATATTGCGCAGTTGTTTGTAGACAACCGGGCAGCGCTGACCGAAGCACTCGAAACAGTTGTGGTGCGAGGGATAAAGGACGGCGACCTGCGTTCCGTACCAGATCCACTTCAGGCTTCACAATTGATAGTAGAGGTTCTGGAGGGTAGCGCTTACCGTAGCGTGTTGTCAGAAACGCCAATGACCGGCATTATTGGCAGTGTAGAAGATTTCGTACTGAACTCACTGCTGGCGCGTCAATGACCCCTCATTTGTAAATTGGTTTGGCACTCATGAAAGTTCGCTTTCAAGAACCGCGGTTTAGAGAAGCTTAGGCGGCAAAGGTTCGGAATGGGTTGAGTACAACGTGTCTTGCCTTCCGATCGACACAAACTGCATCGCATACGAGGTGCGCACAGGGGCCGAAGCAATTTTTCGCGCTTGATATGCAGCTAAACACTTCTGCCATCAAAGTGCGCATATTCATTGCAACTACGAAGTCCGCTCAATTGCTTGCTTAAACTAGTATCTATAAAATAGATGGATCATGATTAAACACGTTGCTGCCCAACCTGTAGAAGCGCCGCTGAAACAGGAGAAATCACGATGACCAAGAAGATCACCATCATCGGCGCCACGGGCCATCTGGGGCATCGCGTGGCCGCAAAACTCGTCGAAAAAGGCGTCGAAGTGACCGCCATCGCGCGGGACCCGGTAGCGGCGAAAACTGCTTTGCCTTCTAACGTTCGGCTCGTTCAGGGCGACGTGTCGGATCCGGCCAGCCTGACATCGGCTTTGTGGGGGGCTGATACGCTTTACATCACGCTTAATACCGAGACGCTGGACACCACTTTGCCCTTCCATACTGAGCGGGAAGGCGTGATCAATGTCGTCGCAGCAGCGAAAGAAGTAGGCGTTCAGCACATTATGCAAATTGCGGGAGTCGACACTGCATATCCAGAGTTTTCAACTGAAGGCATGGCCTATGGCACGAATGCGATTCGCCAGGGCGGGATCGATGCCATCAAGGCGTCAGGTATTCCCTACACATTCTTCTATTGCTCATTCTTTCTGGACTCGCTGCCTGAATTTCTGATGGACAACCAACTGGCCATAATCGGAAATCACGTTCTCCCAATCTGGTTTACCAATTCCAGCGACTTGGCAGAGCTGGTCTTCAATGCGATTGGTAACGACGCTGCCAAAAATAAGGGGTTTGCCGTTCAGGGTCAGCAAGCCAAGACCTACATCGAGGGGGCGACTGAGTTTCTGGGAGCATACGCTCCCGGGGCAGAAGTCATTGAGCTACCAATGGAGGCGGTCCGCCGGATGGGGCTGCCAGAAGAGCAGGCGGCCTTTATCGAACACTTGCTAACATTCGTGCAGCAGTTGAAGGAAGAGCAGGTTGCCAACGAAACGTGGGAGATTCTTGGAGCACCACAATACACCATCTCCTCATTCGCCAAGGAACTTCGCGGCGAGCTTTAAGTGGTGGTAGAGTTCTGGATAACAGCTTCTTCTGACAGTTTCCGCAACAGTTTGGCTGTCGCCTGACCCATGGGCTTTTCAAAGGACCAAACCATATCCACCGAGCGTTCGGCGTAGGGTTTGGTCTCGAATTGCAGCGGCAGGATTTTCAGCGCACCGGTCTGAACAAAGACGTCCACCGCGTGCAGAGGCAGCGCCGACCACCCCAGGTCGGCCTGCACAATATCGATGGCCTCAGATGTGGTGCTGACCTGCCAAATCGACGGCGAGGCCTTAAGGATTGCACTGTCGGGGTTGTCGGCTTCTTTCAACAAAATCTGACGATGCAGGCGCAATTCCTCCCAAGAGACCGACGGTAATTGGGCAAGCGGGCTTTCCGGGTGGCTGACGCAGACCAACCGGAGTGTACCTAAAGAGCGAAAGTCGAGCGCCTGAGGGATGCCCTCGGGCTCCAGAATAATCCCTAAATCCACTACGCCTTTGACGATCAGTCGCTGAATCTCCCCGGCTGTAAACGACTGGATTTCCACATCAACAGACGGAAACTCAGCATTGAAGGTGCGGATGATCTCTCCCAGGTTGGCCAGTTTGATGTGCGGCGCCATCGCGAGCGTCACACGGTTCTCCAAGTTCATGGATAGGGCATCGGCTATGGCCAGAAACCGTCTGCGACGCTCCAAAAGAATTTCAGCCTGTGAGATCAACGCCTCTCCCGCTTCGGTAAGGGTAGGATATCTTCGGCTGCGGTTGAAAAGCTCGACGTTCAGATCGACCTCAAGATTGGCGACCAAGGTGCTAATAACCGATTGCGCTTTGTTGCATTTTCGGGCCGCGGCGGAAAATGATCCTTCGCTGTGGGTGGTGACGAATGCCTCTAACTGTTCGAATGATGCGCGCATTGGGAGTGCTCAAGTATCTATTCGTCATTTAGTAAAAACATTTATAAATCTCATAACAAAATACAAGTCCAGTAATGATGTCAATTTCTGAGACTACTCAAGAACCTTACCGGTAAAAAAATGCACGTGGTGCTATGAAGTCATTGTGACGATTGCAGTCGAAACTGTTCGGCTCGAGTAGTCGCTTGGTTTGGCGTGCCTTTGATCAATTTCAGATGGGCCGGAAACGCACCCAAAGCCCTTGAAAACTCTAAGGGTGTTTTTCGTCACTTTTTCGGGACATGCAGGTCGCCGATGTGCTTTGGTTTCAGTGGCTTTTCTAGCTAAAAGTGCGACCGTTGCTCCAGGCTCGGTGGAGCGCGCGAATAGCTGGCAAACTCTCTGTTCGCTTGATAGATTCTCTGGTTGGTCGTGACTGCCCCCTACGACAATCCGTCTTTGACGGCGCATCGTGTAGCAGAATTACGTAAATCTGACGTCCGGAGAGAACCCTTTTCACCGATGTCACAGCGTGGACAAGGGGCCACCTTAAGGACTCTCGCCCAACAATTCGCTGAAGGGGCAGACATCATCTTCGAACGGAACGTGGCGGTGACGGAAACTTGTTCCTTCCACGGCCGATGGCGAACTAATCCGGTCCATCCGAAAATGACGGAAATCCTCGCGTGTGGGGTCCCAAGCGACGAGGTACCAAAGCGGCTGAAGGATCAGCATGGCCTGCGGCTCCACCTGCCGCTCGGTGTTCTGACCTGTTACGTCTCGATAGTCGAAGCGGATGAATTGCCGATTGATGAACGCGGTTTCAAACGCTGGTAAAAGGTCGGCATCCATTTTTCCCACGTCTGAAATGTCCTGAAGCGGTGACAATTGTCCGATATGCAGACAGTCGAGGGTGGCGCGAAGGTCACGGATTTTATCAGGGGGCAGTGCCTTCTCGATCTTGGCAAGGCCGGCGTCGGCGAGATCGGAAAAGGGCAGATTGCCCGCGGCCCGCATTGCTGAAACGCTAATCAGAAGAGCAAAAACTTCTGGTACCGAAAGCTGAGCTGTGGCTTGCAGGGATTGAGGATCAAGTTGCAGACCTCCTCCACGGCCAACATCAGAGTGAATCACAAAGCCCTCGTCACGCAATGCGTTGATATCGCGAAGGACAGTTCGACGGGAAGTGCCGACTTCATCGGCAAGGGTTTCGACCGTCGTTGTTCCGCTGCGGCGAAGGCGTCGCACGATGGCGTCACGTCTGAGTCGAATGTTCATGGACCCATCTCCTCAACAATAGTGACAGTTATTGGCACCATTCGGATTTAGACGGTTTTCTGCAACACGAAACAAGGAGAATAAATTGATGCGACGTACTGCTGTGAACCCGTGGGACTGGTCAACCAAGCTGGGCTATAATCAGGCGGAAGTGATCGAGGCCGCGACACGTCAGGTAATCTGTGCTGGTCAGACCGCTGTGGACAGCGACGGCAATCCGCAGCATCCGGGCGAAATGCGGGCTCAGATTGATTTGGCACTGGATAACTTGGAGGCGCTACTGAGAGAGGCCGGGCTGGGCCTGAGTAATGTGACAAAGCTTGGCATGTACACAACCGACGTGGATGAGGCGCTGAAGAATTTTGACCTTATGGGGAGGCGCTTTGGGGCTCACCAAGTCGCGCCACCCATGACTCTCTTGGGCGTTACGCGTCTCGCTATCCCCGGCCTACTGTTTGAGATCGAAGCAACCGCGGCGGCATGATTAGAGTGAAGCAGTCATTAGGGCTGTCCACTCTGTTGACTGCTTCGTTGCGCTCTTGCTTGCGTTGATTGGCAAGAACCGACTTATGCTAGGTAACACCATTCGAATGCGGCTGCTCTTGTTTGGTGGTAGGAAGCGGCTGTAAGCTTGTGATGGTGAAGGCAGAACAGGTTGGGAATTTGATCATGCACGTGCAGGAAAAGCTGCGACTACCCGGCGGACTTGAACCGGCCTTGAAATTTCTCCCGCTTTTTCGCTGGCCTATGGCGTCCTTCGACACGATTTGTCAACCACATATGCGCGGTGATCCACGTCCAGCGTGAGCAAATGCAGGACATCGACAAGCGGTTGATGGGCGGGGTCAATAACTTAACGACGCCACTGCAAATACCATCAGTCCTGGTGCTGTGCTTGTGCCGTAAACCATGACACTACTGTGTCGATTGCGCGGGAGGGATCAGACCTGCGCAGTGCAAGAAGGTAAAAGTCCTGTGGGCCGGCACCAATTGAATATCCAAGGTCCAGCAGCTTACCCGCCGCAATTTCGTTGGAAACAAGAAATCTGCTGACGAGTGCAACACCCTGCCCAGAGATTGCTGCGTCTATGGCCAATGCGGTCTGACTTAGCCTTAGGCCACGCTTGTGTTGATCCGCAATACCGGCTGCATTCAACAGGCCGGGCCAGAGATCATGTGCATCATGTATCTTTGGAAGGTGTGAAAGCGCCTCCGGTCTGATCGGAAGGTCCACATTTGCCAACAGCTTTGGCGCGGCGACGGCAATTACATCCTGCCTGAACAACAGCGTTGCCTTGATCGACGCCCCAAACGGCGGCGCACCCTGGCGAATGGCCAGATCGATACCATCGCTGTGAAAACTCGATACCTTCTCCGTTGCCAGAATACGTAAGTCTATGTCGGGGTATTTGTCTGAAAAATCCGGCAGGTTCGGGATGAGCCACTTTGCGGCAAATGTTGGCGTAACACTGATCAGCACCTTGTTGGGTTCAGGTTTCAGATGCGCCGTCGCACTGCGCAACTCGGCAAAAGCCTGCGCAACCCTCGTGTGATAACTGCGGCCGGTGCTCGTCAGGGCCAACCCTTTTGGCAACCGTTCGAACAGCTTTACGCCCAGTTGTGCCTCAAGCTGACGGACTTGTTGTGCGACGGCCCCTTGCGTCACGCCCATCTCATCGGCAGCAGCCCGAAAGTTCAGGCGGCGTCCTGCGACGTCGAAAGCGCGAAGCCCGTTGAGGGGAGGGAGGTCTGTCATTTGGCAATAGTATTTCTATTGGCATGAAACTTCAATTCTCGCGCGAACTTTCAAAAAGATTGCAATATTTTCAAGTTCACTGATTAAGGAGGCGGCAATGGCAATAGAAAAAGTAGCTCTAATTACAGCAGGTGGAAGTGGGATGGGAGCAGATGCTGCACGTCGGCTTGCCGCAGACGGGTTCAAGGTCGGTGTCCTTTCCTCGTCTGGGAAAGGCGAAGCGCTTGGTGCCGAGTTGGGAGGATTTGGCGTGACCGGCTCCAACCAGAACCTGGATGATGTGTCGGCCCTTGTTCATGGTGCACAGGACCGTTGGGGGCGTGTTGACGTATTGGTAAACTCGGCAGGTCACGGGCCCAAAGGCCCGGTTCTGGAAATCAGCGATGAGGACTGGCATCAGGGCATAGAGGTCTATCTGTTGAATGTTATCCGGCCGACGCGGTTGGTAACACCGGTCATGCAACAGCAGGGGGGTGGCGTGATTATCAACATCTCGACCTTCGCGGCATTTGAGCCCGATCCTTTGTTCCCAACTTCCGGTGTGTTCCGTGCTGGTTTGGCTGCGTTCACCAAGTTATTTGCGGACAGCTATGCGGCCCAAAACATCCGCATGAACAATATCCTGCCGGGTTTTATCGATAGCTTGCCGGAAACCGATGATCGCAAGGCGCGCATCCCCATGGGGCGGTATGGACGCGCGGAGGAAGTGTCATCGCTCATCTCTTTTCTCGCGTCACCGGGCGGCGGCTACATGACGGGTCAGAATCTGCGCGTTGATGGGGGGCTCACACGTGCGGTCTGATACCTTACCGAAAGCACCGACGTTCGAGCGTCTTGTGTTTGCGGTCAAATGGGGGGCTTCTACGGTTCAGATTCTGGGGTATACGGCAACGGGATTTGGCTGGACGCCGTTGAACCTTTACCTGTTTCTGGTGGGTGTTGTGGGATGGTTTGCGGTTGGCGCACTGTGGAATGATAAAGCCTTGATGCTTGTGCATCTCGTGGCTCTGGGGGCGATGATTGCGGGCATGAGTTCCGGCTAGTGTCGAAGAACAGCGATTTGTGGGAAAACGAGAAGACTTTAGTGTCGAGCGTTCCAGTGATCGGTTCCGATCTTTAGAATTACACTTCTTTGGTTGAATCTCTGACGATGAGCCTTGCTCCGAGCTTTTCAGGTTTTGGTTCCTGCTGGGTCGTGATCCAGTATGCCAGTGCGTCCGCAGCACGCTCACCCATTTGAGAAACGGGTAAATGAACGCTTGTCAATGGCGGTACGGTTACGGCCGAAGTTGGAAGATCATCAATGCCCACCATGGATATCTGGTCTGGGACCACGATGTTTTGTGCCTGAAGGCCTAACAAAACCCCCAAGGCTACAACGTCGGATAAGCACAAAATTGCGTCTGGCCTGCGGCATAGCTTGCCAATCTGTTTCGCAACGTCTGCTCCCCCTTGATGACTGATTTCTGTTTCGAAGGTCGCAATCCTACCAGCGAACGAAAGGGCTTTGAGGCCGGCAAGACGTTCTCGTGTGCGGTCATTGTCGTGAACAGGGCCGTGTACAACTGCAATGTCCCGATGACCCAGATCGGCAAGATGCTGCAAGGCAAGTTGCGCCGCGGTCGCGTTGTCATATCCGATGGTTGGCAGCGGGTTTTCAGGGTCAAAGAAAGACGTGATAATCGTTGGCAGCATTGTGCGCTCGATCAGGTCGTGAAAGGCGGGGCTGTGTGTGGCTCCGGTGATGATCAAGCCCTCTGCTCCGATATCTACCAGACTTTTGGCTTTCTCGGCTTCGATGTCTAGGCGTGCTTCGGTGGTTGCAACAATCAGAGACAATTGATGGTCTGACAGCTTGCGCTCCAGTGCGGCGAGAAATCGAGCGAAGATCGCGTTGTCCAGAGTAGGGACCAGTGCCCCGACAAATCGGGTGCGGCCCGAATTGATCGCCCGGGCGGCGGCACTAGGAACGAATTTTAGTTCAGCAATGGCGGTCTGAACTTTTTCCAGCGTGTCTTTTTTCACCACAGTCGGATCGTTCAGTACCCGTGACACTGTTGCGACGGACACACCTGCAGCTTTTGCTACATCTCTGAGATTCGCACGTTTTTTAGGCTCTGGAGCTTTTTGCATCGTGGGTTTTAGGCGTCCATTTTGCGGGTTCTTGAGGAAAGTGTTGACATATGTAACTAGTTTCATCAACCTCTGTAACTAGTTACATTTTGGGAATCTGCGCTGCCATGCAAGGGTCATCTGTCTTACATGCGTTCACGAATATGGGGTTTGTCGGCCTTAGTCGCCGGTTTCCGGGCTTTCCTAAAACCTCTGGTATCAGCACGCATGTCCTGGCTCCGCGTGAAGCTGTCCGGCTGAGCATGAAACCCGAAGATATCATTTCAATAGAAGGGGTTGGTTCTGGTCGGCTATTGGACCTTGTGGCTTTCGCCGACGATGGGCAGCCGGTTTTGGCGGCGCTGGGTTTGACGGCAACCGGACTGCTTGAATGGGGTGGTTTTGACAGCGACCGCCTCTTGGGTTGGGTCACGGCGCAGGGCGGTGATCGGCGGATTCCCTGTCACAGGTTGGAGGAGGCTCCGGAGACCCTGATTCTACGAGCGGACCAAGCGGCGACGGTATGGGTAATCTGCACCGCTGGGGTTGCAGAACTAATTGAGGGCAGGGAAGCCGGATGCGTTACTGTCGCGCATAAGTCAGCGGCAATACAGGGGCCGCAGTTGCCGCCGTTGCTGGGTGATACGCGGGATGAATTCACCGTGCAGCGGGGAAGCGCAGTGGCTTACGAACTGAAGGCCGGAGAATTCGTTCAGATCATTGATGTCGAGGGCCAGCAGTGTTCTGACTTCATGGCGCTGCGGGCGGATGGTCTAGACCGAGGCGAAGAGTGGATGATCGACTCGACGGCCACCCGATCGATGGTACGACGCGCTTATCCCGGCCCCGGATTGCTGGACAAATTTTTTGACCGTGAGATGCGACCGTTACTGAATGTTGTGCAGGACACATGCGGTCGTCATGACACATTTGGGTTGGCATGCACAGCGCGCGGCTATGAGGATCGGGGCTTCCCAGGCCATCTGAATTGCTCTGACAACATGTCCCACGCCTTGGCGCCCTATGGTGTGGCACGTCGAGCGGCGTGGCCCGCGATCAACTTTTTCTGGAACACGTGGATCGACCCGGCGACGCATCACATCCTGACCGAAGAGTCACATTCGCGCCCCGGCGACTACGTCGCCATGCGTGCGTTGGAACACCTTGTTTGTGTTTCGACAGCCTGTCCGGACGACATTGATCCGATCAATGGCTGGAACCCGACCGATGTGCATGTGCGCATCTATCGCCCCGAAACGCCGATCCGCCGAGCGGTTGCCTATCGTGAAAAGGAAGACGCCCCAATGTCGATCAGTCAGGAGTCCGCCTTTCATGACCGTCTGGCCCCACTGACCCAGCATTTTGCACCTGCGCGCGACTTGTGGGCGCCAGTAAGTTATCCTGCCCACGGTACTTTGGGTGAATATTGGGCCTGCCGTAAGGCTGTGACCGTCCAGGACATGAGCGGCCTTCGCAAATTCGATATCGTTGGCCCGGATGCCGAGGCATTGATGCAGTTGGCTACCACACGCAGTGTGGCAAAGCTCCCGGTCTGGCGCGGGTCTTATACGCTAATGTGCGACGAAAGTGGCTCGGTTATCGACGATGGCACTCTGTTTCGTCTCGCGCCTGAGATCTTCCGCTGGTGCTGCGGGTCCGAAGAGAGCGGGCGCGTGTTGCAGGAATTGGCGGACGCGCGCGGTCTACAAGTGCGCGTCCATGCGCTCCGTGGGGCGATGCCGAACCTCGCCATTCAGGGGCCGAAATCCCGCGACCTGCTACGCAAGATCGCCTTTACCCAGCCGCATGTTCCGGCTCTGGACCACCTGAAATGGTTTGGCGTCACTATCGCGCGTTTGAACAACCGCGAGGGTGCACCGTTCATGCTGTCACGGTCCGGTTATACCGGGGAATTGGGGTATGAGGTCTTCTGTTCCAAATCCGACGCCGTTGCGATCTGGGACGCAGTGATGGAGGCGGGCGAGGAATTCGGAATCACTCCGATGGGCTCGGCCGCGCTGGACATCATCAGGGTTGAAGCTGGTCTGGCTGCTGCAAATGCCGAATTCGCGCCGGGTGTCGATGCGTTTGAGGCTGGTTTAGGCTTCGCCGTTGATCTCACCAAATCCGAATTCACCGGCAAAGCTGCATTGGAACGCAATGCCCGCGACCCGCGCCGAGCGCTCAAGGGGCTGCTGATCGGTTGCGATGACGTACCGGCCCACGGTGCCCCTGTTTTTTCGGGCGAGCGGCAGGTGGGTATCGTCACATCGGCGACACGTTCGCCAATGCTGGAGCACACCATCGCCATGGCTCGGCTATCCGTCGAGTACGCGGACAACGGCACCCACTTGGAGATCGGCCAACTCGACGGGCACATGAAGCGCCTCGGCGCAACCGTCTCGGACATTCCATTCATAGACCCGCAACGCAAGCGGGCGCGCGCCTGAAGGCGCATGTAACTCAACGTAACGGGAGAAGACATATGAGAAAATTCGCACTTACCGCAACCTTAGCCCTGACATTGGGCGCGACAACGGCAATGGCGCAGGACAAGGTCATGGTGGGTGAACCCAGCTGGCCCGGTGCCAAAATAATGAGCCGCGTGATCGGGCAGGTCATCGAAACCCGTCTGGGTGGCGAAGTCGGCTATGCCCCCGGCGCTAATGCGGTAATCTTTGCCGCCATGGATGGCGGGCGCGGCGATATCGATGTGCACCCGGATGTCTGGCTGCCAAACCAGTCGTCCTTCACTGACGAATATGTCGATCAGAAGGGTACTGTGGCGCTGTCCTCAGGCAGCTATGAGGGCCGCGCAGGGATTTGCGTGCCGAACTATATGGTCGAGGATCACAACATCCGCTCGATCTATGATCTGGCCACGCCAATGGCGCAGGAATTGTTCGACTCCGATGGTGACGGGCTGGGTGAGGTCTGGGTAGGCGCCTCCGGTTGGGCTTCGACCAACACGTTCAAGGTGCGTGTGCGGGACTATGGGATCGAAACCTTCCTGACTCCTACAACCGAGGATGAAACGGTGTTTTATTCGCGGCTTAAGGATCAGATCGACCAGCAAAAGGGCGCAGCATTCTACTGCTATGCGCCGCATTACGTGCACGCACTCTATGACGTGACCATTCTGGAAGAGCCTGAGCATGACGCGACCACCTACAAGATGGTTCAGCCGGATCAGGATGCCGATTGGTACAACAAATCCCACGTCAGCACGGGTGAACCGGTCAAAACCGTCACGGTTGCGCATTCGAAATCGCTGGAGCAGCGCAACCCGGCAGCGGCATCCTTCTTGGCCAATATCGACATGGATGCGGGTGAGCTAAGCGGGCTGACCTATGAGGTGGTAGTCAAAGGGCGCGACACCGATGAGGTGGTCGCCGAATGGATCGCCGCTAATGGCGACACAGTCGACAGCTGGCTTGGTCTGACCACTAACTGAATCCAGTGTGCCCTCGAAATCCGGGGGCACCCTTCAACACACATAATAGCAGCGGGGCCAGTATGACAGCGGATATCGCAATCGACGCAAAGGGCGTATGGAAAGTGTTCGGTGCACGGTCGCAGGAGGCTTTGAACGCCATCCACAGCGACGGGCTGAGCAAGGCCGAGGTGCTGGAACGCTTCAACTGTGTTGTCGGCGTGGCCGATGCAAGCTTTGAGATCGAACGGGGTGAACTGTTCTGCGTTATGGGCTTGTCAGGCTCGGGCAAATCGACCCTCGTGCGTCATGTGAACCGCCTGCTGGAACCCACTGATGGCCATATCTACCTCGATGGCGAGGACGTGATGGGCCTGAATGACGAAGGCCTGCGTGACCTGCGCAACCGCCGTGTCGCCATGGTGTTCCAGAATTTCGGCCTGATGCCCCACCGCACCGTCCGCGACAACGTGGCGATGCCGCTGGAAATCCGTGGCACCGGCAAAGCCCGTCGCTGGGAGGAGGCTGATCGGGTTCTGGAACTGGTGGAACTGAACGGCTGGGAAGACAAGTACGCGCATGAGCTGTCGGGCGGGATGCAGCAGCGCGTAGGCCTTGCCCGTGCAATCGCCGCCGATCCCGAAATCCTGCTGATGGATGAGCCGTTCTCGGCCCTCGACCCGTTGATCCGCAAGCAGTTGCAGGATCAGTTCATGGAGCTGAGTCACAAGCTGAGCAAGACCACGATGTTCATCACCCATGACCTCGACGAGGCAATCCGCATAGGCCATCGCATTGCAATCATGAAGGACGGCCGGATCGTGCAGATCGGCACACCGGAAGAGATCATCCTCAACCCCGCCGATGACTATGTTGCCGACTTCGTGGCTGGGATTTCTAAACTCAACATGATCTTCGCCCACGCGGTGATGAAACCGGTCGACGAATTCGAGGCGCATCACGGCGAAGTACCTGACGATGCGAAAGAGGCCCATCCGGATATGGACCTGTCCGATCTGATGAACCTCTGCGTCGAGGGCCACGGCGTTGTGGCTGTGACGCAGGATGGCAAGACCGTGGGCGTGATCAACCGCGCGGGCCTTATCCGCGCGATTCAGGACAGCCAGGCATAAGGGGACCGCTATGAAACATGTTGATATGCAACAGATCCAACCGGAAACTGCCGACCGCCTGAATGATCTGATCGGAGACTTCGTGGGGCAGGGGCAGTCCTATTACCAAAAGACCTTCGCCTATATGATGCAGGCGCCGGGCTATCGCTTTACGTTGAACAAAGCCGCGGCGATTCTCGGGCCGATCTGGTTTGGAGCGCGAGGGCTATGGTCGTGGTTTCTGGGGTTCCTGGTTCTGGAAACACTGGCCTATATCCAGATTGGCTTGGGTCTTTTTGGTGATCTGGGACGTGAGTTTCGGGAGCGGGCGGAGCAGATCGAGCAGACGTTGGAGTTGCGTCGGCAACAGATTGCAGCAGCAGAACAATCCGGGTCGGCGACGCTTGATTCACTCAAACGCGCTGCGGAATCGCTCGAGGGTGCTCTGGCGGCTGCACAGGAGGCAGCCCGTACTGCGGATTCGACCGGGATCACTTATCTGGTCATCGGGATCGTCCTGTCGCTGGCGGTTAAGCTTCTGGCCGCTTCTCTGGCCAATTGGACGCTGGAAGGGCAATTCGCGCGTTGGCGATCAGATTCCAGTGTGGCGCACGGGTGGTCCATCCCTAGGTTGATTGTCGCCACGGCGCTGACTGGCGTGATCGTTATCCTTTCCATGATCAAGTTCGCTCAACCTGACGCAGTGGCAGTGCTAAAAACCTTCCCGACCAATCGGGACTGGCGACTGAATGTAGGCGACGGGGTGCAGGCGGTGTTCGAATGGACCAAAACCGCCGGGCGAGGATTCTTCGATGGGCTGACCTACGGGATGCGCACCCTGCTGGACTGGATCGAGGTCGTTCTGGTCGACACCCCCTGGCCGGTGGTTGCACTGGTGATCATCATGCTAGCCTATCTGTCGGCCGGTCCGCGTGTGGCGATCTTTACCGGTGCCGCACTGGCCTATCTGGGCTTGTTGGATTTCTGGGAAAAGGCGATGACCACGATTGCCCTGTTGGGAGCCGCAGCGCTGATTTCCATCACATTGGGTATTCCGCTGGGTATCTATTGTGCCCGCCGACCCCGCGCTTTTGCCATCGTGCGGCCCATACTTGATTTCATGCAGTCGATGCCATCCTTCGTTTATCTGATCCCGGTTGTGGCCTTCATTGGATCGGGCAAACCAGCTGGCGTGGTGGCGACCATGATCTTCGGCAGCCCTCCGGTGATCCGCTTCACTGTTCTTGGTTTGCAGCAAGTGCCTGAAACTGTGCGCGAGGCCGCGTTGGCATTCGGTGCTACACCTCGGTATCTGCTGTGGCGGGTCGACCTGCCTTTGGCCCACAAGACCATCATGGCGGGGGTAAACCAGACCATCCTGATGTCACTGGCCATGGTCGTTGTCGCGTCACTGATCGGGGCCAAAGGACTGGGAGAGGATGTGTTGGAAGCGCTGCAATACGCGGCGGCAGGTCAGGGTATTCTGGCCGGTCTTGCAATCCTGTTCTGCGCGCTCATTCTGGATCGGATTGTGGCCGGAAAGAAATAGTTTACGAGTGCAAGTGATCACTTGCCGAGCGGCAGGTGATCACGTCCCTTCGGTGCCTTGCTTGACGTAGACTGCGATGGCTGTTCGGCCGCCTTGCTGCCATATGGTAGTCAGCCATTTGGAAAACGCCTCGGAAAATTGTGGGTTTTGGCCCAAATCACCATAAATCTTGCTTTGCCCAATCCATGCCATCGGGTCGTCTTGGGCAGTCAGCGCGGCAGTGTTCAACTCGACCCACAATGGATCATTCTCTGCGATGTTACTGCCATCTTCACGATGGCCCGCACACATTCGGCACCAGAATGCTTCGGCCAGTGCGAGGCCTTGAATAGACGCGTCCGCTTCAAGAGCGTCGCGCAGTGACGGTAGCAGAAAGCCTGGATGTCGGGACGATCCATCAAACGCCACCCGGCGGGTTGTGTCGTGAATAGAGGTATTCGAAAACCGTTGCTCAACAAGCCCAAGATATTCGGTCGGAGTTGTTCCGGGCACAGAGGAGACGTGCGGCAGGATCTCTTCGGCCTGTACCTTGGCGAAAAACTTAAAGATATCAGGGTGCTTCATGCAGCTAGAAATTGTCGGAACACTCAGAATTTCGCCCACATTCGCCAGTAACTGATGGCCACCATTCAGAATGCGCAGTTTCATAGTCTCATAGCTACGGACGTCGTGTGTCAGCGTGACTCCGACCTTTTCAAGAGCAGGGCGACCCGCGCAGAAATCATCTTCGATCACCCATTGGCGAAAGTTCTCGTGCGATACTGGTGCGCGGTCTTCGATTCCAAGAGCGCGACATTGTTCGATCACCTGATCCGTCGTCGCGGGCACAATGCAATCCACCATGGAATTGGGAAAAGCTCCGTTGCGCTCAATCCAATCGGCCAGATGAGGATCCGACAGACGCGCCAGACTCACGACGCAGTTGCGTAAAATCGTGCCGTTGCCCTGTAAATTGTCGCAGCTGAGCGCTGTGAAAGGCGGCAAACCCTGCGACCGGCGTTGTCCAAGAGCCGCGACGATGGCCCCAAATACTGTGCGCGGTTGCGCGGGGTTTTCTACGTCGTGACGGATATCTTCGTGGGTGGGGTCGAAGAGGCCAGTATTGGCGTCGAGGAAGTAGCCCCCTTCGGTCACTGTCAGCGAAACGATGCGGATCGCCGGATCGGCCATTTTTCGGATCAGAGGTGCATTGTTTGCTTCGATCGGCAAGTAGTCCACCATGGGGCCGATGACTTCGGCGGATATGCCGGACGGGTCCAGTTCGATCAGCGTCGTCAGACAGTCCTGCTCGATCAGCCTGTTCCGTATCCGGGCATCATATTCCCGGACACCCGCGCCAATGATCGCCCAATCATGCGCGAGCCCCCTTTGCATCAATTGGTGAATGTACCACGCCTGATGCGCACGGTGAAAATTGCCCAGGCCGATATGAATAATGCCGGGGCTCAGGTCCTTGCTCTGATATTTCGGGATGCCGACCGTCTTGGCTAAGTTGCCCAGTTTGTCGCGGCGCAGGCCCAAAGGATTATTTGTGTGCGACACAGAAACCATCAGTTCATCCAGTTCCCGCCGTCGACATTATAGGTTTGCGCCACGATGTATTTGGCCTCGTCGGATGCCAAAAACACAGCCATCCCGGTCAGGTCGTCAGTGCGACCCATACGGCCATAGGGGACGGCCGCGGCCACTTCGCGCTTTTTCTGGCCCGGGGCTTTGCCTTCGTATTTTGCAAAGAAAGCGTCGACGCCGTCCCAGTGCTCTCCATCCACAACACCTGGAGAGATGGCATTTACGTTGATGCCGTGCTGGATCAGGTTCAGCCCCGCCGATTGAGTTAGCGAAATGACCGCAGCCTTGCTGGCGCAATAAACTGCGACCAGAGGCTCTCCGCGCCGCCCTGCCTGCGAGGCCATGTTGATAATCCGGCCCTGGATTCCATGTTCGATCATATGTCGAGCTACGGCTTGCATGGTGAAGAGGGTGCCAGCGACGTTGATATCGAAGACGCGACTGTAATCTTTACGTGCGATCTCGGTGATCGGCGCGGCAGTGAAAATGGCAGCGTTGTTGACTAGAATGTCGATTGGACCGAAATGCGCGGAAATATGCCCGATCGCATCGTCAATACTGGACTGGCTGGTTACGTCCATTTCAACGGCTTTTGCGGCATCACCGATTTCGGCAGCAGCGTCACGTGCCTGAGCGGCGTCGATGTCGGCAATGGCAACGCGTGCGCCTTCGGCGACATAGGCCTTGGCAAAGGCAAGGCCTATGCCTCGAGCGGCCCCAGTAATGAGAGCAGTTTTGCCAGCCAGACGCATCATTCGATCCGCAGCCCTTGTGCGTCAAACCGGTGAATGACATCGGCGCGCGGGGTTAGATGGATGCGGTCGCCGTGGCGAAATCCAACTTCGCCATCAGCGCGGACTGTGATGGTTTCAGCCAGACCGGTTTCGTGGATGTGGAAGAACGTGTCGGACCCAAGGTGTTCCGAGACACCAACAACGCCCGACCACGTCCCCTCGGTGTCCGAGACCGCGATATGTTCTGGCCGTATTCCGATTGTGTGTGCGCTGAGCTTTTTGGCCTCGTCGCCTTCAATGAAGTTCATTTTAGGCGAACCAATAAACCCGGCGACAAACAGGTTGCGTGGTGTGCGATAGAGTTCCAACGGGGAGCCGACCTGTTCAATTACACCGGCCTGAAGAACGACGATCTTGTCCGCCATTGTCATGGCTTCAACCTGATCGTGGGTCACGTAGATCATCGTGGTCGCGAGACGTTCGTGCAGTTCACTGATTTCGAGCCGCATTCCCACGCGCAGGGCGGCGTCGAGGTTCGACAGAGGTTCATCGAACAAAAAAGCTGCTGGCTCGCGCACGATCGCGCGACCAATGGCGACGCGTTGACGCTGACCGCCGGAGAGCTGGCCGGGGCGGCGGTCCAGATAATCGGTCAGGTTGAGAACGCTTGCTGCCCCTTCGACACGCTTGTCGATCTCCGCCTGATCCAGTTTCGCCATGCGCAGTGGGAAGGCGATGTTCTTGCGCACGGTCATATGCGGGTACAACGCGTAAGACTGGAACACCATCGCCAGACCACGTTTTGCAGGCGGCACATCGGTGGCATCCGCGCCATCAATGTCGATGGAGCCGGTGGTGATATCCTCCAGCCCCGCGATCAGGCGCAACAGGGTGGACTTGCCGCAGCCTGAGGGGCCGACGAAGACCGTGAACTCGCCATCTTCAATCGTCAGATCTAGCGGCGGGATGACCTGCACGTCGCCGAAGCTTTTGGTCACGGACTTGAGTTGAATACGTCCCATAAGTCGTTTTCCTTATTTCACAGCGCCGAAAGTCAGGCCGCGGACAAGTTGTTTCTGGCTGAACCAGCCAAGGATCAGAATTGGTGCAATCGCCATGGTCGAGGCCGCGCTGAGCTTGGCAAAAAACAAACCTTCCGGGCTGGAGTAGCTGGCGATGAAGGCCGTCAGGGGCGCCGCGTCGACAGCGGTCAGGTTGAGGGTCCAGAACGCCTCGTTCCACGCGAGAATGAAGTTCAGCAAAACAGTTGAGGCGATGCCGGGGATAGCCATGGGTGTCAGCACGTAGAGGATTTCCTCTTTCAACGTCGCCCCGTCCATCCGTGCGGCTTCCAGAATTTCGCCGGGGATTTCGCGGAAGTAGGTGTAAAGCATCCAGACGATGATCGGCAGGTTGATCAGCATCAGGACAACGACCAAGCCGCCGCGCGTGTCCAGCAGACCCAGCCGGATGAACAGCAGGTAGATCGGGTAGAGAACACCGACCGCAGGCAGCATCTTGGTGGACAGCATCCAGAGCAGAATGTCCTTGGTGCGTTTCGACGGCACGAAGGCCATCGCCCATGCGGCAGGCACCGCGATGATCACACCCAGAATGGTCGATCCACCCGCGATGATCACGGAATTCCACAGGAACCGCATGTAGTCCGAGCGTTCCTGCACGATGGCATAGTTCTCAAGCGTCCAGTCGAAGTTCAGGAACAAGGGCGGGCTGGCGATGGCCTGTGCTTCGGTCTTGAAGCTGGTCAGGATGGTCCAGAGGATCGGGAAAAAGATCAGTAGTCCAACTGCCCAGGCAATGGCGGTGTTCAGCGATTTGCGGCGGGTTGTGACGGCGCGGGCCATGGTCGTTCCTCCTCACGCGTCCAGGTTTTTGCCAACGATGCGCATCAGGAAGATCGCAACGATATTGGCAAGGATGATGGCGTAGACACCTCCGGCTGATCCTAGGCCGACGTTCTGGCTTTCCAGTACGCGCTGGAAGATCAGGTAGGTGAGCGTACGGGTGCCGAATGCGCCGCCGGTGGTCACGAAGATTTCGGCGAAGATCGACAAAAGGAAAATTGTCTGGATCAGGATCACGATGGTAATCGCGCGGCTCAGGTGCGGCAGGACGATGTGATAAAAGCGTTTCAGCACCGGTGCACCATCCATTTCCGCCGCTTCCAACTGTTCACTGTCCAGCGATTGAATTGCGGTCAGCAGGATCAGCGTTGCGAAGGGCAGCCACTGCCATGAGACAATCATGATGATCGAGGTCATCGAAGCCTCTGATAACCACGAGATCGGCTCGGCCCCGAAAAAGCGCCACAGATGCGCAAGCAAGCCGTTCACCGGGTCCATGAACATGTTCTTCCAGACCAGCGCGGATACGGTGGGCATTACAAAGAACGGGGCGATTACCAAAATTCGGACAACGCCTTGCCCCCACATGGGTAGATCCAACAGCATTGCCAGAAGGATGCCCAGTACAACGGTAATCACCAGGACACCACCGACAATCAACAGCGTGGCCTGTACGGCGGGCCAGAACGAACTGGAAGACACAAACCGGACGTAGTTATCGAACCCGACCCATCCCAGATCACCGCCGCGCAGGGGCAGGTATTTCTTGAAGGAAAAGTACAGGGTCATCGTCAGGGGCACGAGCATCCAGCCAAGCAGCAGGACCACTGCGGGTGCCATCATCAGGCGAGCCACTGATCGGGAATGTTGGGTTGCCATGATGCAAGACCTCTCTGTTCAGGCGCATACCAGCCTGCGAGAAAAACATGGGTTGTGGAAGGGTAGAGCGGGGGGCAGACCTCTGCCCGCCCGCGGGGAGAAGCCTTCAGTACCCTGCGGCTTCCATTTCTTCGGCGGTGAAGGCCTGCGCTTTTTCCAGCGCCTCTTCGACCGATTGCTGGCCGGCATAGACCGCCGAGAATTCCTGACTCACCTGTGTGGCGATGCCTGCAAATTCCGGGATCGCGGCAAACTGGATGCCAACATAGGGCACCGGTTTTACAGTCGGATTGTTCGGGTCTGCTGACAAGATCGAGTCCAGCGTCATCTTGGCGAACGGCACTTTTTGATACTCGGGGTTCTCATAGAGCGAGGTGCGCGCGCCCGGCGGGACGTTGGCCCAGCCTTCGTTCTCGGCCACCAACTCGATATAGTCCTTAGACGTGGCCCATTCGATGAACTGTTTGGCTGCATCCTCTTGCTGAGTGCCCGCTGGGATGGCCAGCGCCCAGGCCCAGAGCCAATTGGATCGTTTGTCAACGCCGTCCGCGTTCGGAGCCAGCGCAAAGCCGACTTTGTCCGCAACGGTCGAGTCGTCAGGATTGGTCACGAATGAGGCCGCAACAGTGGCGTCGATCCACATCCCGCACTTGCCTTGCTGGAATAGCGATAGATTCTCGTTAAAGCCGTTGGTCGCATAACCAGCAGGTCCGGATTCTGCCATCATGTCGACGAAGAAGGTCAACGCCTCGTTCCATTCGGGCTGATCGAACTGAGGCTTCCAGTCCTCGTCGAACCAGCGCGCGCCGAAGGAGTTTCCGGTCACTGTGATAAAGGCTCCGCCCTCACCCCAACCGGCCTTGCCGCGCAGGCAAATGCCATTGATGTCGTTATCACGGTCGGTCATCGCGGCGGCCGCTTCGCGGATAAATTGCCAGGTCGGCGCGTCAGGCATTTCCAGACCAGCTTTTTCCATCAGGTCCGTGCGATACATCACCATCGAGCTTTCGCCGTAGAACGGGGCTGCAAATAATGTACCGTCGTGGCTTAGCCCGTTGCGCATCGCGGGCAGAATATCCTCTACATCATATTCGGCAGACATGCCTTCCAGCGGCACCAGCCAGCCATTGGCGCCCCAGATTGGGGTTTCGTACATACCAATGGTCATAATGTCGAACTGGCCACCTTTGGTGGTGATATCTGTGGTCACGCGCTGGCGCAGCACGTTTTCCTCAAGTGTCACCCATTCGACGTCGATGCCGGTCGCCTCGGTGAATTTGTCGGTATAGCCCTGCATCCGGATCATGTCGCCGTTGTTCACAGTGGCGATGGTGATGGATTGCGCATGGGCCGCTGCCGTAGCGACGAAAGTCAGCGCGGTCGCCGCACGAAGTGCGTGTTTCAGATACATCCCTGTCCTCCCTGAGCTTGGATGCTGTACAGAGAGCCTAGTTTAATAATTGTCGCGCCGTCAATAAAAACTTTACGCGCGTTAAATTTATATCGTTAAGCGGAATCCCTTAGAACCAACCGTGCAGGGAAGAGAGTTTCTGTCCGGTTGTCAAATTTCCCCCCACTTTCAATAAGTTCGAACAACGTTTCGACGCTTCGCGCCGCCACGTTGTCATAATCATGCGCCGCAGTTGTCAGCGACGGACATGTGAACTTTGCAAAGGGATGGTCGTCATTCGAAGCCACCCGCAATGTGCAATCTTCCTTTCGCCCAATCCGAATCCCCTGTTCGTAGCAGGCCGCCAGAAAGCCGATAGCCAGCCGGTCGTTGCTGCACAGGACCGAATTTGTGCGTAACCCGCGACTATCCAGCACTTTCAACGCACCCTGCCGGCCAATTTCTTCGAATGCCCAGCCAGTGCCTTCGATTTTGATGATATGCGGCTCAAAGCCTAGGCGCTCCATCACGTCAACATAGGCTTTGCGCCGCTTGTTGGCATTGGGGTTTGCGGGTGTGCGCATCTCAAAAAAAGAAGGCGGTTCGCCGGTGCGGGTCATGTATTCCACGGTCTGAGATACAAAGCTGAAATTGTCGGACCCGATAAACGCCGCGCCCAGACCGTCGAGGTTACTGTCGAACAGAACCGTTGGCACACTAGTGCAAAATTTTTCAATCGCTGACTTGTCAGAGATGCGCCCCAAAGGCGCCAGTAGCACTCCGGCGGGTTTCATGGATTGCAGGCTGTCAAGAATGTCCTTCTCTAGCTTCTTCTCACCATGAGAACTGAACAGAGAAGGGCGATACCCAGCCGCAATACAACTTTGTTCCAGATAGCGTGCGATTTCGGCAAAAAACGGATCGGCCAAGTAGGGTACAACGATACCGACATTCTTAGTTAGTTTACGGTTTTGGTTCACGGCATAGATGTTGGGGCGGTAGTCGAACCGTTCGAGCGCTTCTTCGATGCGCGCCCTTGTTGTGGGCCGGACGCTGTCCGGATCGTGGAAATACTTCGAAACCGTCGGCCGGGATATACCGCTGAGCGCCGCGAATTCTTCCATGTTTTTTATCTTGGTCATGCGAATCTGCCTGCGGACCTTCACCGTCTTGATCTTATCACAGCTTTACATATTCTTTGCGCGCGACAAGAAATCAATAGCCATCGAAGGGCCGGGAAGCCGACGCTGCGCAGGGGGGTCTTCATGTATCTCGGGATTGATGTCGGAACGTCGGCCATCAAAGTTGTCTGCGCGGATGTGTCAGGTATCTTGGCCGGGGCGTCGGTTGACCTTGAAACAAGCTCACCTCAGCTGGGATGGTCGGAGCAGCACCCCGACATCTGGTGGCGGGCCGCATGCAGAGCCTTGCAGCAGCTTGGTGAGCGTGTTGCTCTGACGCATGTGAGAGCCATTGGTTTGTCCGGGCAGATGCACGGCGCTGTCCTGCTTGACCGGGAGTTGCAGACGATCCGCCCGGCTATCTTGTGGAACGACAGCAGGGCTGTGCGTGAGTGCGAGGACTTGAGCAGCGCCTTGCCGAACATCGGCCAAATCGCTGGCGTATTTCCCTTACCGGGGCTTACCGCCCCGAAGATTTCATGGCTGAAACGGCACGAACCTAAAAGCTACGCCCGTATCGCCCACATTCTCTTGCCCAAGGACTATATCGGCCATTGTCTGCACGGCGAGCTGGTGACAGATGCCTCGGACGCCGCTGGCACATTATGGCTGGATCAGGACGCGCGAAAATGGTGCAGCGAGATAGCCGAAGCGACCTACGTTGACATCAACTGGCTGCCGCAGGTTTTTGACGGTCATCAAATTGTCGAGACGGTAACGGGGAAAGCTGCCGCTGAGACCGGGCTGAACGCCGGCATACCGGTTGTGGGGGGAGGCGGTGACGCTGCCACTGGCGCAGTTTCCTTGGGGGCTACCGAGCCGGGGCGGGGGTTCGTTTCTCTGGGTACGTCAGGTCAGTTATTCGTGGCCGATCGCACATACAAGCCAAACCCCGAGCGCTTTGTGCACGCCTTTGCGCATACGCTACCGGGGCGCTGGTACCAGATGGCTGCTATGCTGAATGGTGCACGCCCAATCGCGTGGATCGCAAGGCAGCTTGAGCTCTCGCCGGCCGAAGTTGTCGCATTGGCTGAAACGGTCCGCAGTGACCGGGTGCCAATATTCCTGCCATACCTTACTGGTGAACGCAGCCCTCATGGGGATCCGCATGTCCGGGCCGGGTTCTTCGGCCTTGAGGACGCCACGACACGTGCGGAGATTTGCCGCGCGGTGTTGGAAGCCATCGCTTTTAGTTTCGCGGACGCCGCTGAAAGCTTTGGTGATACCATGAATGAACTTCCCGAATTGGCCGCGATCGGTGGCGGCAGTCGGTCGGATCTGCTGCTTGGTTTGATAGCGTCAGCAACCGGCAAACCAATCGTGCGCGCGGACGGGGCGGATACCGGACCGGCCTATGGGGCGGCCCGGCTAGCAGCGTGCGGCGATCACGTGCTAAGCATCAGCGACCTTGCTACCCGACCTGCGGAAGCCAACAGATTTGAGCCCACGCCAATAGGTGCGATGTCCGACCGGCTGCATCGGTTTCGTGCGCTCTACACGGCGGTCAGTTCGGTTGGCTAGGCATCCGCGGCAAGCAGATCGCTAGCCTTTTCGCCGATCATGATCGCAGGTGCATTAGTATTGCCGCTGACGATTTCGGGCATGATCGAGCAATCAGCCACGCGCAGGTTCGCAATCCCGTGGACTTTCAGTTTCGGATCAACAACCGACCCTTCTGAGGTGCCCATCGCGCAGGTTCCGGTGGGGTGATAGATCGACGCCGTGTTCGATCTGGCCCAATCCAGCGTGCCCTCGTAGTCGTCGACGTTCAGCTCTGCCGTAGGGCGGAACTCTTCGGAAATCTTAGAGGCCAGAGGGTTCTGCTTGGCGATATTGCGCGCGATGTTCACACCGTCGACAATGGTCCGGCAATCCGTTTTAGTGGACAGGTAGTTCGGGAAGATTTTGACATGTTTAGACGGATCTGGCCCGTCTAGGCGCAACTCTCCCCGGCTTTCCGGTCGTAGCTGACAGACCGACATAGTGAAGGCCGAGAAGGGATGCACGCCTTCGCCTGGGCTGTCGGCGGACCAGGGTTGGACGTGAAACTGGATGTCGGGTGTTTCGACGTCGGGCCGGGTCTTCATGAAGCCAGTTGCAAGACTGGCCGCCATGGTCATTGGCCCTGCACGGAACAGAGCATACTTCAGTGCGATGCGGGCCTGATTGAACAGGCTGCGGACCTCATCATTCAGCGTGGGTTCATTGCACTTGAAAACAAGGCGCGCCTGCAAATGATCCTGCAAACCCTTGCCTACGCCGGGTAGGGCGTGCAGCGGTTCGATTCCGTTTTCCTTGAGATGATCAGGGTCCCCAATCCCCGATAGCATCAAAATCTGGGGTGAGTTGATCGCCCCGCCGGACAGAACGATCTCGCGCCGAACTTTCAGGGTATGCTCGGCACCAGAGCGGTCCCGGTAAACCAGTCCGGTTGCCCTTTTCCCATCCAACACCACGCGCGTCACCAGAGCGTTGGTTATGATGTTGAGGTTCTGACGACTGCGGATGGGTTTCAAGTAGGCCACGGCGGCACTGCAGCGGCGACCGTTGCGAGTGGTCAGTTGGAAATAACCGACGCCCTCCTGTTCGGCGCCGTTGTAGTCGGGATTGAACGGGTAGCCTGCTGCCTGTGCCGCGGCAACCCACGCGTCGCAGATGGGCCGTTGAATGCGCATATTGGATACGGATAGAGGCCCGCCGACGCCGTGAAATTCATCCTCGCCCCGCTCCTGATCCTCGCAACGTTTGAAAAGGGGCAGGACATCGTCCCAACCCCAACCCTCATTGCCCATTTGACGCCAGCGGTCGTAGTCCTCTTTCTGACCGCGTACATACAGAAGTCCGTTTAACGACGATGATCCGCCCAGCACCTTTCCGCGTGGCCAGTCGATGGATCGCCCGTTCAGACCCGGGTCAGGTTCGGTTCGGTAGCACCAGTCAACCGAAGGATTGTGCATGGTTTTGAAATAGCCAACGGGGATGTGAATCCACGGGTTGGTATCGCGGCCTCCTGCCTCGAGTAGTGCAACGGTCGCGTTGGGGTCGGCGCTCAGCCTATTGGCAATGACACAGCCCGAAGACCCCGCGCCAACAACTGCATAATCCACTTCCATGACCGCCTCCTCACAACGTCGTTGAAAAAAACTCTATGCAAGATGCAAGAATTATACTAGCCTTTTTTGATACAAAACGTCTCAATAATTGCAATAAGGGAGGTAAGCAATGGAGATCGGTCGGAAACTAAGTGGTATTTCGCGGCGGGATTTTTTCCGCGTGGCCGGGCGTTATGGCATGAGCTCGACACTGCTGGCAGCAGGCGGGTTCGGCGGCGCAATGAGCCTGGCGAATCTGGCTCAGGCTGCCGAATCAACCTATGAAAAACGCTTTTCGAAAGAGCCTAAGCACACGTTGAAATTTGGGGCCTCGGGCTTCAACACCCGCAACCTGCTGATCGAGCGCGCGGGCGCGATCGAATTTGCGCGCGATCTGGAAGAGCGCACAGACGGTGAGATTCGCATCGAATTCATCGGTGACAACCAGATCTGTGGACAGCTCAGCTGTGTTGAAAAAACCCAGCAGGGGATCGTCGATATCTATGCGGCCTCGACCCAGAACTCGGCCGGTGGCGCGCCTTACTTGAACGTGCTGGACTATGCTTACATGTTCCCCAGCCGTGCGGCGCAGTATCATTTCTTCTATAGCCCGGCGAGCCAGCGCATCCTGCGCGATCCGCTGGAAAAACGTCACGGGCTGAAGTTCCTGTTTACGCATTGCGAACTGCGTGGCCTTCAAATGGGCGCGAACTTCGCCGATAAGCCAACCGTCACCAAGCTGGAAGAGCTGTTTGGCACCAAAAACCGCGTGACGGGCACCCAGCTTGGCCGAATCGCTATGCAGCTGCTGAACCTGAACCCGGTGCCGGTGGCGTGGGAGGAAACGCTCGATGCGCTGAAAACCGGTCTGATCGATGGCGCGGAAACATGGGCCTCGGCTGTAGCTTATGCCAACATGGCGCCGGTGGTTTCGCAGTCGGTGAACCTGAAATTCTTCTGCGGTACCGAGCATACGTCAATGTCTTCGAAGGTCTTTGATAGCCTGGGCGGAGAACTGCAGGATGCGGTCATGGAATCGTCCTACTTCACGCAGGCGCTTATCCAAGGCGCGAACGAGGCCGCGCTGCTAAATACGGTTGGTTTCTCGGAGCCGCAACTGCCGAACACGATCTTCGCCGAAAACGGCGTGCGCCCGGCCTTTCTGGCCGACGACCAGATCAAGCTGGCCGAGGAAATGTGTGCCCCCAACTACAACCCCGAGCCGTGGGCGCAGTGGCGCGAGCGGATCAACAAATGGGCCGGTGGCATCGACACCTATCAGGAGATCTATGACATCGCGCGTGAGATTCCCGCTGATACTATCGCGGAAAACGTCGAGCCACGCCGCTGGTGGAGAGGCGAGGCCTAACCTAAGCTTAATACGAACCGGCCCGTGTGGGCCGGTTCCTCTAAACACTGACTGGGAGGACGGGGTTCATGTCATTTTGGGCAGATGTCGGCGCGATATTCAGTGCGTTGCTCACTTTCGATTCATTCGAGATTCAATCCGCGCTGGAATCTGACGCAACTTGGGTTGTTGGCGCAATCGTCTCGGCGTTAGGTGGGCTCCTCATCATGTGGATTTATCGGAAGGTGCCGTTTGTCGAACGCCACTTTGAACGCGCCGTGATGGTCTATTCCTACCTTGCGATTGCCTTCATCATCTTCTGGGGGGTGATCGATCGGTTTGTGTTTAATGATCAAGAGCCTTGGTCCACTACCATTCCTCCACTCCTCTTCATGGTGATGGCGTGGTTTGGCGCGTCTTATAACGTGCGGCTGCGAACCCATCTGAGCTTTAGCGAATTCCGCACTTCGATGCCGCGTGGAGGGCAGCTGGCCTGCCTGTTTCTGGACGCAGTGCTTTGGTACATCTTCGCAGTGATCGTCATCGTGACCACCACTCGGCTGGTGGCTCTGTCGGCGTCGAACTTTCAGATCGTTCTGGGCACCGACAATATCATGCAGTGGTGGTTCCTGCTGGCCGCGCCGCTGTCGTTCTTTCTGATGGTCGGGCGCGTGTTTCAGAATCTCGCTGATGATCTGCACAACTGGAAAACTGGTGAGCCGCTCATCAAGCAGGCCGTGATCGGAGCAGACTAATGACAGACGGAACAATGGTCACACTGATCTCGCTTGGGGTCACTTTTCTGTTCATGTTGGGCGTGCCGGTGCTGCTGGTGATCGGCTATTGGGTCATCGGATGTTCCTTTGTCCTTGGCCTGACGCTGGACAATATGGGGGCCGAACTGTTGAACGTGTTCAACAAGGGCTTTGCTCTGCTGGCGATGCCGCTGTTCATCCTGACCGGCGACCTGATCAACAAATCGGGCATTGCGAGACGACTCAGCGATTTCGCCTACGCCTGTCTGGGCTGGATACGCGGCGGACTGGCGATGGCATCGCTTGGCGCTTGCGGATTGTTCGCGGCGATTTCTGGATCGAACTCGGCCACGACGGCGACCATCGGCTCGATGCTGCACCCCGAGATGGTCAAAGGTGGCTATGACGAGCGGTTCAGTGCCGCAACCGCTGCAGCGGGCGGTACGGTGGGGATCATCATTCCACCGTCCATTATCTTCATCGTCTACGGCTTCCTGATGAACCTGCCTATCTCCGAGCTGTTTGTGGCCGGTATTCTACCGGGCGCGCTGATGGTCTTTGGCATGCAGTTTGCCTGCTGGATCATCTGCCGCATGAATGGCTGGGGTCATCTGATCCCGTTGCAACTAAATCGGGTGCTCAAAACCGCGTTCGGAGCGTGGTTGGGTTTCTTTGCTATCGGACTGGTGCTTTGGGGCATTTATACGGGCAAGTTCTCCCCCACCGAAGCGGCGGGTGTGACTGTGGGCTTCTGTGTCATCGCCGGGTTGGTCAGTTACCCGATCAACCGCATCATGGGTGCGCGGAACGACATTCCGCCGACCGAAAAGACCTTTGCCGAGATGTTCGTAGTCGAAGGGTTCACGATCCCCGAAATCCCTTCGATCGTCATCCGCTCGGCCCAGATCACCGGCATCCTCGCGCCGCTGATTGCGATTTCGGTGGTGATGCAGCAAATCCTGTCTCTGCTAGGGGCGCAGGAAACCATCGGGAACTTTGTGACCTCAATGGGCGGCTACCACGCGGTTCTGTTCACCTCGATGGTGATCGTCTTCTTCTCGGGCATGGTGCTGGAAAGCCTGCCGGTGACCATCATCCTCGCGCCGATCCTTGCACCGATTGCAGCCTCGGTGGGCATCGATCCGATCCATTTTTCGGTGATCTTCCTCGTTGGGGCTTCAATCGGCTTCATCACGCCGCCTTACGGCCTGAACCTCTATGTGGCCTCCGGTGTGACGGGTGTGCCCTACTTCCGGTTGCTGCGCTATACGGTTCCCTATCTGGCGGCATTGCTGTCAGTGTGGATTTTGGTGTCGCTGGTGCCCGATCTGGCCTTGATCCTGCTGCCGAATAACTAGACTGTGGCAGGATGGCTGAGACGGACACACAAGAAAAAGAGACTCAAATCCCAACCAACCTGCGCCTTCTGCTGATCCTGGAAGAGGTCGCGCGGCGCGGGGTGGCCGTCAAACCGTCGGACCTGATCGAGGCATTGGGTCTGGCCAAACCCACCGTTCATCGCCTTTTGCAAACGGCCGAAGCCGAGGGGTTCCTGCAACGTGACCTTGACGGCCGATCTTATGGTCCGGGGCGGCGTTTGCGGTTGCTGTCGGTCAACACCATGTCCGCCGAACATCTGCGCACTGCGCGCCTTGCGATACTGCGCAGTGTGGCCGAGGAAGTGGGCGAGACCTGCAACCTCGCCATTCCGGACCGTGAAGGGATGATTTATCTGGACCGGGTAGAAACCAAATGGCCCTTGCGGATTCAGTTACCGGTCGGAACTCAAGTGCCCTTCCATTGTACTGCGAGCGGCAAGATGTACCTGTCAACGCTGCGCCAGAAAACGCTGGATGGTTTTTTGTCAGCGGGGAATCTGCACCCGCAGACCGAGCATTCACTTACAAACTCCGATGCGTTGCTGGCTGAAGTTAGGCGTATTTCCGAGAACGGATATGCCACTGACGATGAGGAGTTCATGACAGGTATGGCGGCCCTTGCGGTACCCGTTCTGGACGGGCAGGGCAGGTTGGTAGCTACTTTGTCGGTTCACGCCCCGACACAACGGCACGATGTTTCCAGCCTGATGTCGTTTCTGGAAACACTAAGGCAAGGTGCGAACAAACTTTCGGGCCTTCTCATTGAGTGACTTACACGAACGAGGAAATTGCTACGAATTTACGGTAGGTTGAAGTACTTGTTGGGCAAGTTATGACGCGGGTCGACGCAATCCGAGAAGTTCGAACTTGCAATTTGTCTGGGCAGCTACAACTCCAATCAACAATATAGACAAAACTCCAGCCGTTACTGAATGTAGCGATCTAGTACTTACAACGTCGAGGCTACGTACGATACACGGTGTGAACCGCTCCGGGTTTTCCGGAGTGGTTCAGTTTCGTTGGCATCTTAGGTGATACGCCTCTGCAACATCAGTGTGCGCTTAGCCTGTAGCAGACAAACATCACCGAGGAACTGCATCGGTGAAGCTTCTCTCAGTCTGGAAAATGACTCAATAAACCAGCGCTTAGTGTTTCTTCCGGATCAGCCGGTGAACTCACTGCAAATTTGCCTGTCGTCGGCTGGCCTATGTCGATCTTTGTAACAGGGTCATTGCCTTCTGGCAGAGGCTCTTCATGAAGATGAGCGCAAGTGCAAATTGTGCAATTTGGGGTGCCATCGTGATTGTAGTTGTGCTGGGAGCCATAAGCCGCGGAACAAGCAATAGCGGGGCTGTCCAATGCTAGGTTCAGGATGCATTGATTTCCGTTGCGCTGCATGATTCACGGCTTGGAAAACGGAGCGGTGATGTGAGCGACCTTCTTTGGCTGACCAATGAGCAGATGGCCAAGCTTTCTCCTTTCTTTCCGCGGTCGCATGGCAAGCCCGGGTCGATGATAAGAGGGTGCTGATTGGGATTATCTTTGTCAATCGCAATGGATTGCGGAGGCGTGACGTTCCCAAGGAATACGGGCCGCACAAAACTTTTACAGCCGGTGGAAGCGTTGGAGCGAGACAGGTATCTTCACGCGGATGATGGTCGGCTTGGCTGCCGAACACGGCGAAGAAAAGACGGTCATGATCGACGCGACCTATCTCAAGGCACACCGCACCGCGACCAGTATGGCCGCGAAAAAGGGGGCGTGGCCGTCTGATTGGTCGAACAAAGGGCGGCAAGAATACCAAACTACGCGCTGTCTGTGACAGCCAAGGGCGGCCGCTCAGCCTTTTTGTCACTGCGGGGCACGTCAGCGATTTCATCGGTACTCGGGAATTGCTCAGGAGTATACCATATGTGGACTGGCTGCTCGGGGTCGGGGCTATGATGTTGACTGATTCCGAGATGCGTTGAAAGACAAAGGGATACGCCCCTGCATCCCAGGTCGAAAGCAGCGCAAGACGCCGTTCAAGTACGACAAGCGCAGATGCAAACGGCGAAACCGCATAGAGATTATGTTTGGCAGGCTAAAGGACTGGAGGCGCGTGGCCACTCGCTATGATCGCTGCCCCAAGGTCTTCCTCTCCGCGATCGCCCTCGCAGCAATTGTCATCTACTGGTTATGAAACCTGACTCTAATGCAATGAAAATGCTATGAAGGTCAATGGTCAAAGCTTGCGACAGATCCCCTATTACCTCTCGGCTCGGCGCCAGGTGAAGAGTTTCAAGTTCCCTCACGGTTGGAAGTCCGAGCTTCAAAGGGCGCAGCGTGGTTGGAGCAACTGTATTGGCGCGGAAGTCAGCGTGTTGGTCGGCAAGTGGACTTGGCGCTACAGGTGGTACGGGTACTTGCGCCAGAGCTTCGTCACGCGGGGCTCTGCTCCAAATCCCGCCATGACCGGTATGCTATGCTCGCTGCTGTTCAGCTATTAATGACGTTAATGACGCGACAATTGGTGGCCGTATCTATTGCGATGCGTCGTGATTCTACAGCACGAGATAGGCTACGCATGGCATTCCCTGGTCAACGTAATTTATTGGATCAGCTAGTTCACCTTTCATGCAGTTCGCCAACCCCGGCGAAAGATGATCGCATAGTTTAGAAGGCCTGGTTCCCGGCACGAAAATCCGACAACACAACGAAACCCGATTTTCTGGCGGCGGCGAAAAATGCAATCGAACAACTCGGTGTAAATGCGGACCCCGCGGAGTTGCGCCGATGTGCGGATCGCACCCTCGAGAAAAGCCGCCGCTAGCTGTGGATATCCGAGAATTAAGGGCACAAAATCGGGTCAAATGTCCCAGAATGTATCTGCGTCCAGTAATTTGGCGCCCTTTTAGTAAGATTGATCGAAGTTAAAAATACTCCTACTCAGAACTCCGCAGGAAACAGTATGCTCGCTGTGACTTCAAAACGACGAAGGAGTACAGGCACTGATTACCTTGCATGGCGTATCACCGGCGTTTCGAAAACGATGTGGCAATATGCTCGAAAAGTAATATGCGTCTCCCGGGCTGAGCACCCTGGACTGCCCGTCCACTGTAACTTCCAGTCGACCTTCTATGACAACCGCGCATTCCTCACCTTCATGGGACAACTCTGCTCGGCCGGAATCCGCACCGACATCGTACTCCTCTATCAGCATCTGCAACTTCCGATTTCGGCGCTCGCCAGCGACAAGCAGGTAGGAAACACCAGATGATCCAAGGTCGCGCATGCCGCTGTGGGGGAAATAAAAGCTGTCCTCGTTTTTGAGTTCGAAGCTGAAAAAGAACCCTAGATTGACATCAACACCTGCCAGAATCTTTTTGAGCAAGGCCACAGACGGTTGTGTCGATCCGCTTTCGATCTGGGAAATCGTGCCGCTTCCTACCCCAGCCCGTTTGGCCATCTCGCGCTGGCTAAGGCCTTTTGAGGTTCGAATCAATCGTAGCCGCCGGGCAGTTTCCAGATCGGACATCGAAGAGTCAGCCATCGTGATTTCCTGCTTTTGATCGAAAGCACATTAGGTTCAGCCGTTCTGTTTTTCAATGACTTACAGATTCCCATAAAGCCGGGTGTGCGGACAGTACGAACTCTGCAAGTATCTTACATCAAATGGAAATCTTCTTCACGAGGAATAGACGTGCTCGATCAACCCAACACAATGTCATCATTCTGGATGCCGTTTTCGGCCAATCGTGATTTCCTTCGCGAGCCCCGCATGATCCAGTCGGCTGAAGGGATGTACTACACCAGTTCCGATGGCCGTAAGGTGATGGACGGCACCGCCGGACTGTGGTGCGTCAATGCGGGTCACCGTGATCCGCTTATCGTTGAGGCGGTACAGAAACAGGTGCACGAGCTGGATTACGCACCGAATTTCCAGTTTTCTCACCCACAGGCGTTCGAACTGTCAGGGAAACTGACTGCAATGATGCCGGACGGGATGAACCACGCCTTCTTTACCAACTCGGGATCCGAGTCAGTGGATACGGCGCTCAAGATCGCGCTGCATTATCACCGGATGCGCGGCGATGGAGCGCGCACACGTTTGATTGGGCGTGAGCGTGGATATCATGGCACTGGTTTCGGCGGCATTTCCGTTGGCGGCATCGTCAAGAACCGCATGCATTTCGGCACTCTTCTGACCGGAGTTGATCACCTGCGTCATACGCATGACCTGGAGAAAAACGCATTCTCCCGCGGTTGCCCGCAACATGGGGCAGAATTGGCAGACGATCTGGAGCGCTTGGTTGCCTTGCATGACGCCTCGACCATTGCGGCTGTGATCGTTGAACCAATGGCCGGTTCCACCGGTGTTCTCCTGCCGCCGAAAGGTTATCTGAAGCGGCTGCGTGAGATCTGCGACCGACATGACATCCTGCTGATCTTCGATGAAGTGATCACCGCATTCGGTCGTCTGGGTTCGGCAACGGCATCAGAGTATTTTGATGTCAAGCCCGACATTATCACGACCGCCAAAGGCCTGACCAACGGCGTTATTCCAATGGGTGCGGTCATTGTATCCGACAAGATCTATGCATCGGCTATGGAAAACGCCGATGCGCCGATCGAACTGTTCCATGGTTATACCTATTCCGCAAATCCGGTGTCCTGTGCCGCAGCGCTGGCGGCTTTGGAAAGCTACAAACAGAACGATTTGTTCCGCCGTGCCGCCCTGTTGTCTCAGCCTTGGGAAGATCAACTTCATAGCCTCAAAGGCCTGCCGAATGTCATTGATATTCGCAATCTGGGCCTTGTCGGAGCCATCGAACTTGCGCCGCGTGACGGCGCTTCGGGCGCGCGGGGCTATGACGCCATGAAGCGTGCCTGGGACGCTGGAATCATGATCCGGGTCACTGGTGACATCATCGCCCTGTCGCCACCGCTGATCATCTCGGAACCTGAAATAAAGACACTCTGTCAAACACTTGGAGAGGTATTGGCTGACCTGCCATAACCCTGACCGCTAACCCTAAAAAGGACTGACATCATGAAAGATGCATCCCCGATCACTTTGATCGGCCACTACATTAATGGCCAAATCACTGTTACGTCCGGCGAAAAAACCCAGCCGGTGTTCAACCCGGCGACCGGAACGCAAACCGGCGAGGTGTCGCTGGCGACTGTACAGACAGTTGACGATGCGGTGGCTGCTGCCAAAGCCGCGTTTCCTAAGTGGTCTAACACGCCTCCAATCCGTCGCGCCCGTCTGATGAACAATTTCCTGGCTCTGGTGCGCGAGCATAAGGACGATTTGGCCCGCGCCATCACGGTCGAGCACGGCAAGGTGTTCACTGACGCGCAGGGTGAAGTTGAGCGTGGCATTGATATCATCGAGTTTGCCTGCGGCATTCCGCAACTCCTCAAGGGCGATTACACCGAGCAGGTGTCCACTGGCATGGACAACTGGACCACGCGTCAGGCGTTGGGCGTTGTGGCCGGAATTACTCCCTTCAACTTCCCGGTCATGGTGCCGATGTGGATGTTCCCGATCGCCATCGCCGCAGGCAATACCTTCATCCTGAAGCCGTCGCCGACCGACCCGTCCGCAGCGTTGCTCTACGCAGATCTGATGCAGAAGGCCGGTTTCCCTGATGGCGTGTTCAATGTCGTTCAAGGTGACAAGGTCGCCGTGGACGCGTTGCTGGAAAATGACGACGTCAAGGCCGTGTCCTTCGTCGGTTCAACGCCAATTGCCAACTACATCTACGAGGTCGGTGCGCGACACGGAAAGCGCGTTCAGGCTTTGGGCGGCGCAAAGAACCACATGCTGGTGATGCCCGACGCCGACATGAACAAGGCAGCCGACGCATTGATCGGCGCGGCCTATGGCTCGGCCGGAGAGCGCTGCATGGCAATCTCGGTTGCCCTTCTGGTTGGCGATGCCGCCGACAAGCTGATGCCGGTTCTGAAGGAGCGTGCCGAGACGCTGAAGGTCAAAAACGGCCTCGAACTGGACGCCGAGATGGGTCCGATCGTAACGGCCGCTGCGCGGGATCGGATCAAGGGCTACATCGACTCCGGTGTCGAAGAAGGTGCTGATTTGCTGGTCGATGGCCGCGACTATACCGTCGAAGGGCACGAAGAAGGCTATTTCCTAGGCGGCACGCTGTTCGACAATGTCACGCCGGACATGAAGATCTACAAGGAAGAGATTTTTGGCCCGGTTCTGTCCTGCGTCCGAGTCTCGAACTTCGCTGAAGGTCTGCAACTGATCAACGACCACGAATTCGGCAACGGCGTATCGCTGTTCACTCGTGACGGCAACGTTGCGCGCGAATTCGGCAAGCAGGTTCAGGTCGGCATGGTCGGCGTCAATGTCCCGATCCCGGTTCCAATGGCCTGGCACGGCTTTGGCGGCTGGAAGAAGAGCCTGTTCGGCGACATGCACGCCTATGGCGAAGAAGGCGTGCGTTTCTACACCAAGCAGAAATCCATCATGCAGCGCTGGCCTGAAAGCATCTCGGAAGGTGCCGAGTTCGTCATGCCAACGGCAAAGTGATCATCCGGCCAAAGGAGTGAAAAGCATGTTCATTGGTGTTCCGAAGGAAATCAAGAACCACGAATATCGTGTAGGTTTGACCCCCGAGAGTGTCGCGGAACTGGTTTCGCATGGTCATAACGTCATTGTCGAAACCAATGCCGGGGCTGGCATTGGTGCGGATGACGAAGCCTATCGCGCCGCTGGTGCCGAAATCGCCGCAACTGCAGCTGACGTCTTTGCCAACGCTGAGATGATTGTGAAGGTGAAGGAACCTCAGGCCGTCGAACGTGCCATGCTGCGCGAAGGTCAGATCCTTTACACTTACCTGCATCTGGCACCCGATCCTGAGCAGACCAAAGATCTGGTTAACTCGGGCGCGGTCTGTATCGCCTATGAGACCGTCACCGACGACAATGGTGGTCTGCCGCTGTTGAAACCGATGAGCCAGGTTGCCGGTCGCATGTCGATCCAGGCCGGCGCCAGCGCCTTGGAAAAGGCAAAGGGTGGCCTGGGCGTGCTGCTGGGCGGCGTGCCGGGTGTGAAGCCGGGCAGGGTCGTTGTCATTGGCGGCGGTGTCGTCGGATTCAATGCGGCCCAAATGGCCGTAGGTCTGCACGCAGACGTCACTATTCTGGACCGCAACCCGACTGTTCTGGAAAAGTTGGAAAATCACTTCGAAGCGTCAGCAAAAGTTGTCTATTCGACCAAAGCAGCGCTGGAAGAAGAAGTGACCAACGCTGATCTGGTTGTTGGCGCGGTTCTGATCCCGGGTGCTGCTGCGCCCAAGCTGGTCACGCGCGAGCTGATCTCGAAAATGAAACCAGGCGCGGTTGTTGTGGACGTGGCCATCGATCAGGGCGGCTGCTTTGAAACGTCCAAAGCCACCACTCACGCAGAGCCCACCTACGTTGTCGACGATGTTGTTCACTACTGCGTCGCCAACATGCCGGGCGCGGTCGCGCGCACGTCGACCTACGCACTCAACAACGTCACGCTGCCACACGCTTTGGCCATTGCCAACAATGGCTGGAAGCAGGCGCTTGCAGACAATCGTCACCTGATGAACGGCCTGAACGTGGCCAACGGCAAGGTGACCTACAAGGCTGTGGCCGATGATCTCGGATACGAGTTCGTCGCCCCGGAACTTTGCTGATCTGAAGCAAATAAGCGCCCGCTCCAGCATGCTGCTGGGCGGGTGTTACTCGTCAACAAGGAGGAGATCTAGATGAGTTTCAATAAGTTTACCAAAGGTATGGCCGCAGGCGCGCTGAGCGTGTTGATGTCAACGGCCGCATTCGCGGAAGACATGACCCTGCGCTTTGCCGGCGTGTTCCCGATCGATCACCAGGGCACGAAGATGATGGAACAGGTTGCGGCAGATGTTGCAGCTGCGGATGTCGGCCTGAAAGTTGAAGTATTCCCGGCGAACCAGTTGGGTTCGGGTGAAGCGCTGTTCGAAGATGTCGCCCGTGGCAATATCGATCTAGCATCGGCGTTCATCTATGCCGATACCGATCCGCGTCTTGAGTTTCTGTCCATGCCGTTCCTGCTTGGAGGATGGGATGACATGGAAAGCACGCTTCTCAACATGGACTCCGAGTTCAACTCCATCCTGCAAGAGATCACTGACGAATACGGTGTGCGCGTCATGGCGCAGAACCCTGAAGGGTTCATCGGCATCGTCGCGTCGCAAGAGCCCGATAACTGGAACACCTTCGACAACAAGGGCATGAACATTCGTGTTTGGTCATCCAGCGTTGTGAAATCGATGGTTGAAGAACTGGGTTTCCAGGCGACAACCATGGCATGGGGTGACATCTTCCCCGCGCTTCAGGCCGGTATCGTTGATGGCGCGATCTGCTGCACCAAGACCGCAACCTACTCGATTTTCGCCAAGTCGGATGTTGGAACCCACTTTGTCGAATACAACTCGATCTCGGAACTGACAACTTTCTACGCTTCGCAGCGCACGCTCGACAAGCTGAATGACGAACAGCGTGCAGTGCTTCAGGCAGCGATGACCAAAGCTTCGGAAGACTTCTTTGCTTACAACCGGGAGAATGACGAAGTATTCGGTCAGAAACTGCTGGATAAAGGCTACACCATCCTGCGTCTGAGCGACGAAGAACAGGCTGCGATGGCCGCTCATGTTCAAGCGACAGTATGGCCTGGGATGGCACAAAACGTCGGCCAGGACATCATTGACCGCCTGCTGGCAGCTAAAGAACAACAATAAACACTAAAAGAAGGGCCAGCACATCAGTTGGCCCTTCTTTGTCTTTGGCTCAACAAAGGGAGGGAGAAAGATGACTAGCTCGGAAGCTGACCGTCCATTGGTCGTCGAAAGCGCAGAAAACAAGACTTCGCAAAAAATCACCGACGAGCTGCCAGTTGTTATTGGGTATCCGTTGAAAGCAGTGGCATTTGTCATGAGACAGATCGTGATGTTTTCCGGCTTCTTGATGGCATTCACTTTTGGGGCCGTTGTTGTCATCCGATATGGATTTGGCGGCGATCTTTTTGCCTATGAAGAATGGCTTCTGGGTATCAGCATCATCGGCTTTTTCGCAGGCGCCGTTCTGGCATCTGCGCGCAATCTACATATCAACGCGGATATTCTGGGCATTGTGATCCAAAACCCCCGGTTGATCTGGTGGCGCGGCTTCGTCGTTCTGACGATTGAGGTGCTGGTGATCCTGTTTCTCATGTATGCCTGCTACGTCTCTTTGCTTGATGACTTCTCGTTCCCCCGGCTGCGCGCAACCCCGGTGCTGCGTATCCCGTTTGTGACCTGGCGGATTTGTATCATGATCGCCTTTGGCTTCATGGCAACGTTCACGGCTGCATATTTGTACGTGCATATCCGTAAGGGCCTGGGTCTGCCCCTGAGATCAGAAATGCAAAAAGGAGAAATCCAATGATCATCGGAGGAAGTCTCCTAATCGTCTGCCTTATGCTGCTGTTGGGCGTCAGCGTTTATGTGGCATTCGGAGCTGTTTTGATCTTCATCGCCATGGTCGGAGATCAATCGATCACCGGCTATCTGCCGACCGGCTCAACGGGCATCCGTTCCCTGGTGCTTCTGGCGATCCCGCTCTTCATGATCGCCGGCGGCATCATGGAAAAGGGTAAGATCGCAGCCCCTCTCGTCTCGTTGGCTGAAATGTTCATTGGCCATATCAAAGGTGGTCTGAGCGCTGCGGGCGTGCTGGCCTGTGGTGTGTTTGGCTCCATTTCCGGTAGTGCAAATGCAACGCTGACCTGTATTGGCGGCATCATGATGCCTCACCTGAAAAAGGCCAATTACCCGGGTGGGCAATCGGCAGCGCTGATTGTTGCGGCAAGCCCGCTGGGCCTTTTGATCCCGCCAAGCTCGACGATGATCCTGTATGGCTGGGTTGCACAGCAACACGTTCTGAAGTGCTTCTTGTCCACGGTGTTGCCGGCGTTCATTCTGATCACGCTGCTGATTGTGGTCAATCAGTTCATGCTGCGGAAATACGACGACATCAAGCTGACAGAACGCCCCAAGCCATTCCTGCCAACCTTTGGAGTACAGACACGCCTGGCCGGACCGGCCCTGATGATGCCCCTTATCATTCTGGGAGGGATTTATGGTGGCATCATGACACCCACCGAAGCCGCCGGTATCGCTGTGGTCTACTCGATCCCGATCGCGATCTACTTTTACCGGGGACTGACCTGGAAGACCTTGGCGCAAACCATCCAGAATTCAGGGGTCACGATTGGCGTGGTCATGGTCATGATCTTCATGGTTTTGATCGTGTCGGACAACCTGATCGCGCAAGGTGCACCTCAACTGGCAAAACAAATGGTTTATTCGGTATCGGATAATCCGATTGTGGTCCTGTTGATGATCAACATCGTGTTGATCCTGATCGGGATGCTGATGGATGACATTTCGGGTCTGCTTCTGGCGACACCGATCTTGCTGCCTATCGCACAGAGCACCGGCATGGATCCGGTCCATTTTGCGGCTGTAATTGGTGTGAACCTGGGTATGGCGAACATTACACCACCCACAGCGCCGTTGCTCTATCTTGGTGCTCAGGTCTGTGATGAACCGGTATCGCGCATGCTCTGGCCGACTTTGATCTTCATCATCTTCGCCTGGCTTCCGACGCTGATGCTCACCACCTTTGTCCCGGAGTTGGCTCTCTACTTGCCGGACCTCCTGCTGGGCAGCAGGTAACTGCTTGATAGTTCGACAATATCAGGCACAGCACCGAAGATCGCACCCCATTCCGCGGATTGGGGTGTGTGAGATCTCTCTCAAAGATGAAGCCGGGAGAGACAGTTTCGCAGCAGCAAAATCGAAACCTTTAACTAGAGGTTAGAAATGTACAATAATATCTTAGTAGCGTTATCTCTCGAACATGGCATCAGTGAAAACGCGCTCTCGGCAGCACACGCCCTTGTATCCGACGGCGGAAAAATTACTGCCGCGCATATTCACGAACCACCGAATAGACAGATTATGTACTATATGGATGAAGGGATCGCCGAGAAATCCCTCCAAAAAGCAAAGGCGAGCTTGTCCGAACGTTTGAAAGATGAAATCGGTGTTTCTTCAGTTTTGATCGAAAGCCAGTCGGCAGGTCGGGCGATCACTGAATACGCCAACAAACACGGCATCGATTGTATCGTCCTCGCGTCGCATAGACCCGGGATGAAGGAGTTCTTCTTGGGCTCTACTGCGGCTCTTGTAGTTCGCCATGCCAATTGTTCGGTTCACGTGCTACGGCAGTAAAACTGCCGGACGTAATCATCCGACCTAATACCCCTATGAAAACCGTAGGAGATTTTTGAGGGGTCAATGTAACCATAGGGAAGGCAATTAACTGTAATTGAAACCGTCGATTGAGTTTTTCGCCCTTGGTTCGAGCTGATAGTAACCCGTTTTCAAAAAAAGGGGTAGAATTGTCCGGAATCAATATTCCTGCCTATCACTCAGAGTCCACGGGCATCAAAAAAGCTAGGCTGAATTGGATTATCAAGGTAGCTCCAGTTTCCAAATCTCAGTCATTTAGCACTTTTGGTTACTATTGAAAATTTCCTGCCGGATTTTCACTTTTCCTCCCGATGATGCGAATAGGCATCAAGTGAGAATTAAAGCAGGACGTTCACGCCGGGGAGGATGACCCCGGCGTGAATTATTACAATTCACAATAATCTCCAAAGGGACATGTCAGTTTGTGGGTTATTCCGAAGGCGGTCAAAAAAATGATTTTCCAGGCGAAATTGAAATGACAACGCGGTGACATCGCGACCTCGTTACTTGGATTTAGCTGCTACCTGGAGATAATAAGGGGCAATTGAATGCAAGCCTGGTCGTTACTGATCCTCCCCCAATTGAAGTGGTCCGCCGTTATGTTTAGGAAAACGGAGGATTCACGATTTGAAACAAGCGACACAAGCCAGAGGAAATTGTCACGAAGCTACGGCAGATCGGGTATTTTCCGCAAAAGCTGGAACTGTTGGCTGGCACCATTCGCGACAATATCGCCCGCTTTGACGGCGATGCGCAAGATGAAGACGTCATTGAGGCGGCCTGCATCGCTGGCGTGCATGAGATGATCCTGCAGCTTCCGGACGGGTATGCAACTCAACTCGGGTTTGGATCAGCCCCATTATCTGGTGGACAGCTGCAACGTATTGGCCTTGCCCGAGCGATCTTTGGAAAGCCGCGCTACGTCATCCTCGACGAGCCCAACTCAAACTTGGACGCTGCGGGAGATGACGCCCTGTCGCAAGCAATCGTGTCACTTCGCGAACGTGGTAGCACCGTTGTGGTCATGGCACATCGACCCAGTGCGATTTCGGCCGTCAACAAGGTGCTGGTACTGCATTCTGGACGCGTTGCTGAGTTCGGTGACAAAGAAAAAATTCTGCAAAAAACGGTGCGACCGCCGCAGAGCAAACCGGCACCATCCGTCGAAGGTGTATAAGTGATGATTGCAATGCAAGGGCAGGGGCCTCAGCTTAAGACGTCAACAGGCTGGCCGGGCCTGTTGGGGATGGCAGCGGCAGTTACACTGCTAACCGGAGGAACATGGTGGGCCAATACCACCGAGATCAGCGGTGCCATAATAGCCCAAGGATCGGTTGAGGTTCAGGGCAGACCCAAAGCCGTTCAGCATCTCGATGGTGGGATCATCGAAACACTCCACGTCCGCGATGGGGAACAGGTCGAGCAGGGTGATGTGCTCATAGAGCTTGATGATACACTTCTTAAGGCGAACATGGCGATCTATCGAACGCGCTTGTCGGAGGCTATGGCTTTAAGGGACCGACTTCTCGCGGAGCAATTGGATTTGACCGAGATATCCTTTGCTGAGATTGATCCTTTACTGACCGAGGAAGCTGTCCATGTCCATCAAGCGGGGCAGCAACAGATATTTCAGGCTCGTATTGAACTGGAAAATGGTCGGAAGGAGCAGCTTGCGGAGAAAATCCGACAGTTTGAGAACCAGACAATTGGGGTGAACGGGTTAATCGAGGCTAAGGAGCGCCAGCTTACCTACATCAATGAAGAAATCGCGGCACAGACAACACTTACAGACAAAGGTCTCTCAAGGGCCAGCCAACTCAGGTCTTTGCAGCGCAACGAAGCGGACCTGTTGGGTCAGATCGCTGAGCATAAATCGGAACTTGCGCGCATACAAAATTCTGTCCGAGATACCGAACTGGAGCTTCTTCAAGGCCAACGCCAAACAAAAGAAGAGTTGGTCACTCAGTTGCGAGAGACCATCACCTCGATACAGGAATTGCGGCAACAGATTCTGACCACACGCAAACAGCTTGATCGGGTCGATATTCGTGCTCCGAACAGCGGCCGGGTGCACGAAATGCAGTTCAGTACCGTGGGTGGCGTTGTATCACCTGGCGGCTTGATTTTACAGATCGTTCCATTAGACGAGGGGTTTGTGCTGCGCACCCGGATTGATCCCTCTGCAGTGGACCAAGTGTATATCGGTCAGCCTGCGAATGTACGGTTTCCAGCATTCAACCAAAGGACGACGCCTGAGTTGCGGGGATCGGTGACCGGCATCTCTGCCTCAACATCCGTTGACGAAGCGACAGGGCTGTCTTTCTATTGGGTGACCGTGTCAGTTGAACCTGAAGAGCTTGCCTGGCTTGGGAATCAGGAACTGGTTCCGGGTATGCCGGTAGAAGCATATCTGACGACCTCGGACCGCACTGTACTGAGCTACCTGTCCAAACCTCTGCTAGATCAGGTGAATCAAGCGTTTCGAGAAGAGTGATAAGAGTAATTATGTTAATTTTTCGATAAGAACGCTTTGCTTTCTATGACAGCTTTTGCGTTTTCGGCTGAATGTCCCTTGTTGACTCTCTCGGAAAGAAAAGCCGTTCGCACAGGCTTCTTGGAATCGAAATGGTTGTACAAATTAGCACGAATTTCCTTGGATTAAATTTGGTTGATCCAAAGTCCTCACTGACCCGGCGCGGATGAGCCCGTCGGGCGAAGCAATGCACCTGATCTGAGCCTGGTGCAAAACTTTGGGACCACAAAATGACTAAACACGAGTATTCTCTGCATTAATGGTATGAACAGCCAATTGTTCTTGATCCGGAACAAACTTTTAACTGGAAAGTAGAAAGAGCAATTACAAAGATCGCGGAATGGGTTCTTGACCTTGGCATTACATACGAAAATGGCACTAACGTGTTCATGTCGTACTCAAAAGAAAGAACCAAACAGTAGATTACTCCGCAGTAAAAAAGAGAAATTCTGGAAGTGCAATATTTTCTGTGCATACTCCGATAAACCAACCTGCGAGCGGAAAGCTCTCGACTTTTTGGCGAATCAAATACCCGTGTTGGGCAAAGTGATGAATCTTATGCCATAGGCACACGTGCCCAAAACGCCTTTGAATTCTCTGACGCAGAAGGAGCAGAAACTTGTCGAAACCAATATTCCCAATTTCGGAGATGTGAGCGACGAAGCCAAAAGTGCTTTCGGGGGAATGTTCCTGGCCTTGGCTCAAGACATTTCTCTTGCGCGGGCCCGAGATCCAGAAATTCGAAAATCTGCCGAGAAACTTGAGCAATTGTGGAAAGAACAAGAAAAAGAGCGCGCGCACGAAAGGCGTGTAGCTCGCCAGTTTCGTAAACTCCCTGCTGGAACAGTCTTATAGACCAGCGTGGCCAAATTGGGTGATCTCGGAGAGAGAAGGCGATCGAACCAAGCGAACCCTTTACGTTCAATACGAAACTGAAGAATTCTATAAAGACCACGACCGGGATGTTCGTGAAAGATTCAAGCTCCTAACAGCAGAGCGTGCGGACAGGGTTTCTCCTGAAACCCTGTCCGCTCATGAAGTTCTTCAAGCGATAGCCCAATCCGAGAACTTAAAACTACTATTCCCTGATCTCCCGTGACGCGCCACTTCACTGAAATCATGTCATCCGATGGTATTGATCACACCGTAGAACTTTTCTGGCTGTAACTTGGAGCGGGGCGTCTTATTGACGACCCCACCGACACCTTCCGGCGTATATGAGTTCAAAGGCTTGGTGTTTTTGCGCGTCAAATGGGTGCGCTACTGTCACGACAAAAGTCTCAGCAGAATGTGCGCGTCGTGCCACTGTCCACCGTAGAAAACGGCGAGCACGCGGACGACTTTCCTTTCATCGTCAACGTCGAAATAGGTGATCGCTTTGTGCTTGGTGACATTCCGTACACCCACTCCAAAGTGCGGCCGGAGAGTGCCCTGATGTGGAACCTTGATGAGATCTTCTAAGCTTTGTTCGATCTCGATGACGCGCTTCTCTGCACGACGAAAAGCAGACTCGGGATCTTCACCGAAGTGCTCAGCGGCTTCAACGAGATAGTCAAAAATGAGATCGAGATCGGCATCGATTTCTTCTGCGCGAACGACCCTATAGACCACGCTCAGCCCGCTTACGCGCGATCATATCTTTGGTGCGCTTCTTGCCTTCATCCAAGCTGACAAAGTTGCCACTGCGACGCTGGTTCAGAAGCTCTCTTAGCGCTTCAGTGTTTTGCGATTGCTCACGCAACAATTCAAGCCCATGTTGAAGAACGGCACTCAGGCTGGAGTAGTGACCGCGTGCGACCAGGTCACGTGCATAGGCATCTTGAGATTCCGTCAGAGAAATAGATGCTTTGACACTCATTTTAGCCCTCCTGTACTACTGAGTAGCATGGAGGGGTGGTGAGTTGCCGTCAACAGGAGAGCAGGGTATGGCCGGTTCAATTTCGAAAGAAGAGCAAGACAGACGCCGTGAGAACTGGCGTCAGGCAAATGCCTCTGTACGGATTGAAAAGGGCATGATTTCTCCAGAATTTTTGGCCCTACAAGAACGCCACATCACCGGAGAGATATCCGACGAGGAACTCGATGCAGAGTTGCTTCGGATTCATCCGAAAGGCGGTTGGTAAGAGTTGTCAGGTTTTAGCAAAGCGAAAGATAGATGGCTGATCCCATGAGCATAACGAATGATCGCATCGCAGCCTTTCTGAAGGGCTATGCTGAGCTGTGTGAAAATCACGGACTCATCATCAATAGCAGCGGCTATCCGATCGCTTTGAGTGAGCCCTGGCTGATGAGAACAGTGGAAGCGACACGGAATCCGGACGACTCAGTCACACTTCGCTATGAAGCGAATGTCCATGAGTATGCGAAGCGATCCGTGATCAATTCGGCCGCTGTGCCATGTGGCTTTATCAATTTCTTATGAAATTTCAATGCTACCCGCTTGTTTCGACGTTTGGTGAAAAGGGCTTCGAGCACTTCGCCTTCGTGATCTACAGCGCGCCACAGGTAGTGTAGCTTGCCATTGATCTGCACAAACACTTCGTCAACGTGCCATTTCGATTTTGAGTATTCCCACAATTGCTGAACCCGCTTTCTGCGAATTTCCGATGCAAGCATTGAGCCTAACCGGTTCCACCGGTACCACACCATTTCGTGGCTCACCTCGATACCGCGTACATGTAACGGGTCCTCGACCTTTCGCAGCGAAAGTGGAAACCGAACGTACAGCAGCACCGCCAAGCGGATAACTTCGGGACTGATTTTGACGTACTTGAATGGTGATCGTCTATGAATTGATGGAGGCTAAGAAAACCCCCTGCCCCCTCAAGACAAGTTCTTCTAATAGGACCACCATGTGTCCGCTAAACCGCGTCACCGGACTTAACTCTCCGCCCCAATCTTACAAGTTCGGGAACTTTTTTCGAAAACTTCTATTTTTCTCAAAAATATCACTAAGGGTTGAACGCACATCAGGAGGAACTGCAGTAAAGCGCACCGTAAAACAACCATTGTCGTCGCGCGTATCCAGGACTTTACCGTAGAGAATCAGAGTGCTTTCAGAGCCGTTTTGCCACTCGATCTGAAACTGGAGATCGCTGAAAGGTTTTGGTGCTGTCTTGGTTTGCATGCACGCTTCGACGGAAGAAAGCTTCAGAAGTTGGCCGTCCTGCGCTTCACCCACGACCTGTTTGCCAACGACCGTTCTGTACGAGAGCGCAAGGGGTGGGTCGATTTCAGCCATTTCGACAGATTGCGAAGAAAGGGTGATCGCATAGGTACCACCCATGCCAATCAATTCATGAAGCTTCAAAGGATTGCCAGCACCTTTGGGTTCGACCGTGCGCATCGTTCCTAGTTCAAGTGGCGTTTTGACGGCTTCGCGCGTTTTGTCTGCGATCAGGATCTGGCCACCGACGGTGTAGCTTTCGATTCTGGCAGCCAGGTTGGTTGTGCTACCCACAACGCTGTATTTTGCGCGTTTGTCTGAACCGATATTGCCAACAACGACTTCACCAGTGTTCAGTCCGATTCCCATCTCAATCTCAGGGAAACCGTTTCTGAGATTCCATTCGTTTACCCAACCCATCCTTTGTTGCATTTCCAACGCACACGCCAAAGCTCGTTCAGCATCGTCGGGTCGTTGCAAGGGCGCACCAAAAACCACCAAGATCGCGTCGCCGATAAAGGCATCAATCGTGCCATTGTATTTCTGGATAACGTTGGTCATTTCGCTGAGGTATGTATTCAGCATTGCCACAATGCTCTCCGGCGGCAACTCGTCAGAGAGGGTCGAGAACCCCCGCAGATCTGACATCAACATGGTAACCGTGGTTTTCTTCCCGCTGAAGTCCACCCCATCCGCCGATTTCAACAACTGGTCCACAACTTCCGTGGCGAGAAACTGACCGAACGTCTGTTCAAGAAATTTTGCGTGAACCTCAAGCTGCTCAGTCCGCTCGCGAACTTTTTCTTCCAGATGTTCAACGATCTCAGCATTGCGCATTGAAACGGCAATCTGTCCTGAAAGCAGCGACAGCAGTTGCGCTCGTTCCGGTTTGAAGGCCGAACTCACCAGATTGTTTTCCAGATAGACTAGGCCAATCAACTCGTTCTGGTGGAGGATAGGCTGACACAGAACGGAACGCGTTTCGTTTTGCTGAACGTAGGGGTCAACCATGAAACGCTCGTCAAGCTGAGCGTCGTCCACCAGTACGACCTCGTGCGTTCGCGCCGTGAAATTGATTACGCTGGTCGGGACAATTCTGGATCCTTGGTCGGAATCGAGAGGTACGGGTGTCTGGAGTGTACCTCCCTCGGAAGTAACGCTGACTTCTGTCTCGATCATCAGTGCGTCACCACGTGCAAGTAAAAGCACGCCGCGTTGGGCACCGGCATTTTCGATCAGGATTCCAAGTAACCGGTCCAGAAGCCGCCCCACTACCACTTCCGCTGAAATTGTCTGCGCCGCTTTCAGCAGCGTATTCAGGTCAAGATCCTGCCCGAGGAATTGGTTGGTCGCTTTTTCGGTGGTTGCGGAATAGCTTTCGTTGAGCTGTTGCGTGGTCGCGCGACGATCACGATGTTCCGTGAGCAACTGAGGAAACTCCAGCTCAAGCTCCTCTACTTTGCGATGAGCACCCCAAAGGCGATAGGCATGCCGCGCATCACGTAGGTACATCAAGCCGATCCTTGCATTGGGTCGACGGTTTATCACGTAACGCGCGGCCAGTTCACACGCCAGGGCCTCATCCTGCAGAAAGCGTCCCCTCTGTGCTGCGTCAATGGCCGCGTCATACAGGTCTAGCACATCTGCATCATTGCTATTCAGGCGCGCAATTTCCGCCCTCACCATAAGGGTTTTAGCCAGGAAGTTGTCCGGACCGGACTCCGCCCATTGGTTCAGCCTTTCGTGATTTGCTTCCAGACGGTTTTGCATATCGGGATCGGGCTTGCCATCCCGAAGAATCGCGGCGATCGAAAGCGATTGATAGAGAAGGTGGTCGGCAAGGCAGGGGTGGTTGACGACAAAGCTGAGGATCGGCTCCACCAAACGCGTCTCAGCAAGCGCTTCTTGCGGTCGTCCGAACACATAAAGGGCTTGGGCTTTTAGAATTCTATAGAAACAGATGGCCATTGACATCTGGTTCTCTTCACACCTTGCCAGAAACGTCGCTTCGTCCAGATCTTCGGTGGAAAAATTCGTGCTGGATTGCGTACGTCCCGCCAGCGTTGAAAGCACCAGCCGATATGCATTTATTCCTGCCGCGGCACCGTGGTTTTGCGCCCGCTGGAGGGCGTCCAACTGGGCGGGCATTGCATCCAGTATTTCTTCAAGCGGTTTGCCCGCGAAACTGTCAATTACGACGCGGTACATTACCAGATAACCCGCCCAAAGAATGTCGCCTGAATCCATCCCCTCGCGATAACCCCGTTCGATCACGGGTATCGCATTACGTACATGTTGCACCCACGGGATGAGCTCCACGCCGGTAACCAGACACACAGTTGCTGTCGGGGCACGTGCACCAAATTTGTCGCAGAGCCGCAAGGACAGCTCACCGAATGCCGCACCCTCGCGGTACTTGCCCATGAACGCGCCGAGGATTAGGCCGAAATTGGCAAAAAACAGTGCAGATTCCGGCGCGTTACCGTGCTTCAAAGACAATTGTACCGAGGTGCCGACAATTAGCGGGAAAAGCTCTTGGTTGTTCAGGAAAGCCGCAATGGTCAGGTGCCGCAAGCTGCGTTGTGCCAGCGCGATTTCAGGGCTGTCGACGTCCGGGTTGTCAAAAAGCGCCGCCGGGTTTGTGGCCCCAAGCATCGCCGCAGCCTGGCCGATCGCGTTTTGGCCGGCCTCCTCCAGATTGTCGAGGCTCATCTGGACACCGACAAACCCCAGAGCCTTGATTCCTGCATCGATGGCTTCGTCGAACTCCATCAGCAAAGTATGCTGCGCAATACGCGTGAAGTAGATTTCGGCCTTTTCAAGGTCAGTTCGTGCGTGTGCCAACGTTGTAGTGACAATTTCGGTGCATCGCTCGAAATTGCCGGTTAGATATTCTAGCGCTGCGGACAGGCGTTGAGCTTCAAACATCAGCTCATAGTTCTCGCCCCAGCTGTCCGGTCCCAATAGTTCGGAAGCGACGTTCACAAAGGACAGTGCGGCGTCGTAAGCGGCAGAGTCATAGGCTCTGCGCGCGGCAATCAGGTCAAGATGCGCAAGATCCACCTGTTCGGCACGGTCTTCCATTCCGTCTCGGCCGATATTGAGTTGATCGACAACCTCAAAAATTCGGTCATTCAGCTCTTCCGGTGTCAGCCGAGCCCTAAGCTCGCGCCCAATAGCAAGATGTATGCTGTTGTGACCATCAGTGTTGATCAGACCGTAAGCGGCCTGTTGAACACGGTCGTGTTGAAACGCAAACTCTCGTACCACAAGCGGGGACAGGGCGTTGTCCATTTCCGTCACGACTAGGTCGGATAGAGGCTGAATCATCTCTTCCTGAATGGCCGGAAGCAGGCATTCGAAGGCTTCCTGAAGTTCGATCTGTAAGATCAGCGCCAGTGTGTCGATGTCAAAACGATTACCTATACAGGCCGCAATTTGCAGGACGGATTGCGTGTCTTGCTCTAACCGGCGCAGTTTCTCCAACAAGAGGTCGACGACATTGTCGGTGATCTTTGCTGCGCGGATGGCCGGAATATCCCATGTCCATTTCGCGGGTTCATCGAAATTATCCGTCGTTTGCGCAATCAGCGTTTCATGGTGCAGATCCATCAGAAACTGCCGCGTAAAAAACGGGTTGCCCTGGGTCTTTTGCACAACGAGTTGTGCCAAATCGAAAAGCTGCGACGCGTCGCATTGGAGCGTGTCCGCAATCAAATTTGCGACGTCAGACATGCCCAGCGGGGCCAGCGGCAGGCTGGACAGGCGTCCGCCGGCCTCCTCGACGGCATCCAGTGCTCGCGACATCGAATGCATCGCGTTTACTTCGTTGCTGCGATAGGCACCGATCAACAGCAGCCGCCCGATCTGATCGTCGGTTAAAACGACCTTCAAAAGTCCCAGCGTGGCGCTGTCGGCCCATTGAAGATCGTCCAGAAACAGCACAACCACACGGTCGTGAGCACATAGCGCCCGCAAAAACTGGCGAACGGTTTGGTTGAACCGGTTCATCGCCTCTGCGGCATCCAGTTCAGGTGCCTCGGGCTGTGGCCCGATGATAAGTTCAAGCTCCGGCACAACATCAAGAATGACCGATGCGTTAGGAGCCAAAGCCTCGTTGAGTTCCTTGCGCCAAGTTTCGTGACGCGTCTGGCTTTCGGTCAACAATTGCCGAACCAGATCTTGTAAGGCGACCGTCAATCCCGAATAGGGGTCATTTTTCTTGAACTGTTCGAACTTGCCCTTGATGAAGTAACCACGCGCTCGGGTAATCGGTTTATGGACTTCATTCACTAACGCTGTCTTGCCCACCCCCGAATAACCGGAGACCAACATCATTTCCGCTGGTCCCTGACGCACTCTTTCGAACGCTTCCAGTAATGTACGCACTTCGCGGTCGCGACCGTAGAGGCGTTCGGGAACTGTGAATCGCTCACTGCGATCCTTCCGACCGGGTTCAAACCGGTCGAGATGGACACCAAGACGCACGGCTTCAAGGTCGGCGATGATACCTGCGGCACTTTGATAGCGATCCTCAGCCTTTTTGGCCATCATACGCTCGACAACCCTAGACAGCGCTAGCGATACGTCCGGATTTCGTCGATGGGCAGGTATGGGTTCGCGGGCAACGTGGCAGTGTACAAGTTCCAGCTTATCGTCAACTTCAAAAGGCGGTACACCTGTCAACATCTCGTAGAACGTTGCACCCATTGAGTAGAAGTCAGTGCGATGATCAAGCGTTCTGTTCATGCGCCCGGTTTGCTCAGGCGAAACATAGAACAAGGTGCCTTCCAGAACCTCAGGGCTTTTCAGGACCGGATGCTCGGTTGAAAACTGCGTTGCAATGCCAAAGTCAATCAGTTTGACCTCACCTGTGCCCGGATTGATGAGCACGTTTTGAGGTGAGATATCCTTATGGATGACACGCGCCTGATGAATTCCGTCAACCGTGCGAGCGATCTGAATGGCCGTCTCAAGGAACTCTTCGTGTGACAGCGCTCGCGCAGACAACAGATCCGCGATAGAAATTCCATCGAAGTCTTCCAGTACCATCATCAGCGATTTGTTATGACGACGCAGTTCCTGCGCCCGGATAACACCCGGAAGATTCAGGCTGCTGGTAATCTCGAATTCGCTGCGGAAGCGCGCAAGCCTGCTGGCGCTGGGGAAATCGCTTTTGAGGATTTTGATGACGACGCGTTCACCGTCAGAGTCGCGCGCTGCTCGGAACACAAACGAATTGGTGCTTTCATAAAGACGCTCGGACAATTGGAAGCCTGGGACGAAAGACATGTTCATGTTATCCATTTGCGCTGTCACCTACCGACTTTTTGTTTGCACCATAGTATCCTATGCCATGGCCAACTTGCGCAAAATTAAGCTCTGAAAAGTTGCCAAACGGGATGAATTTAGTCAGCTTTGGCAATATCTCCCGCACCCATCGTTCTTGTTCCGTACAGGTCCCGATTTGTGCGCCGGGCAAGTCGCGCCCAACTTCCAGAAAATCGGTCATCGCATCCACATGACCTGTCAGGTACTTATGTTTGCTCGCGCGCTCAAGGCTGCGGGCGGCCAGGTTCCAGAATGGGCTATCCCACCGTGATCCGCACGCATAGTGCCAGGCGATGAACAGAGAATTGCGCAAAACATAAGAACGCATGGTTTGGTTCGCGTGGTCCACGGCGCCCATATCTGGCGCGCTTTGGGGGTGGTATTCCGCCATCCAGCGTTGCGCGTTGCGAACCTGCATGATCGTGGCACCGATGGCAGTGGCCTCGAGTGGTTCGACGAATGATGCCGCGTTGCCAATGGTGAAAACTCGGCCGTCAAACCAGCTTCGACGCATGAAATTCGGGAAACTGACGCGCACGCGTATTTCCGTGGGTTCAACCTGCTCATCTTCGAGAAAGGCGTCGAAATCCGCCAAGACGTCTTCGTCGCTGCTGAGCGAGGGATTGAATACGTACCCGCAAGAGGTCCAGTCGCGCAAAGGGATTTGGAACACCCACCCATGCGGCCGAGCGATCAAACGGGACATACTGGTTTCAGTGCTGGGAGGCAGACGGCGGACCATCGCACGGCCAGTGGGTATCCAATCCATGCGGATGATTTCTGGATCTTCAGGCGCTTGCGCCCAGGCTCCCGCGGGAAATCCACGCGCGTCCAACACAAAGTCACAGTCCAGTTGGCTGCCGTCCTCAAATCCGATCGTAACGCCAACGGGCTGAGTCTCAAGGGTTTCAACCCGGGCATCAAGCTGCTTCGCTTGTACGTGATCAGCAATGACCCCTGTCACACGACCGGCGTCAAAGTGATATCCGAAAAGACGCGGCGGCTGAAACCTGTTCACAAAATCGATGCTACGTGATCCCCATCCTTCATAGTGCGACCCCAGCTTTACCGTGGCGCCACAACGCATTTGGAGCTCGTCTGGTCCGATGCCAGTGACCTCGTCCAGCCAAAGGGGGAAGCGTGGGGTCGTTCCTTCTCCCACTCCGATTGTCGGAATGCGGGAATCGTATATGTGCCAAAGCTCGGCCTTTGGAAAATATCGGGTCATGTGGGCCGCAGCGATGAATCCGGCTGTTCCGCCGCCCAATACAGCAATTTTCATGCAACAGCCTCGTTCGTTAGTGTTTCCGGTGCGCGTAGCATATGCTGGAGTTCCAGCAACAGTATGGCCAGTTCGGGGTCAAAAGGTGCAGCCCGTGTAAGGCTGTCAATCTGATCTGCCATACCGGGGTTTGACGCACCATGCGTCCAATCACCCGTCGCGATCATCCATGGCCACTGGTTGTGCTTGGCAAGCTGTGACTGAAAGGATGCTGCAGCACGGTCTGAATGATCCAGATACCGTTGGAGCAATTGGACACCTCGCGCAGCGGCCGTCATTCCCAGACCGGCATAGGGGTCAAGTGCGCAGGCGCTGTCGCCAATCGCAAACAGGTTGCCCGGCCAGAAAGGGTAATCCTCATAGTGGCGACGGCGATTAGCGGTGCGGCCAAACAGGTGCAGGGGCGTTACCGGCATGGCGCGTGCAAGAACGTCGTACAGACTTCTGTCTGGTAACGCTGCCACTGATGCAAGAAAGGCCTGATCATCGGCCGGCAGTGGGACACCTTCGGGAGTTTGCAGAACCACCCCCCAAAGGTCCTTCTCGGCGCGCATCATCATCCCCGCACGTCCGCCCGACACATGGATCGGCGCCAACGCAAGTCCTTGCCAGCCCGGGGTCTGATCGGGCGCAAGCCGCACCCAACGCGAAACATATTGCCGACCCGGTGCGATCTCGGTCCGAGCGATCTGATGCTGCTCTCCATAAATCGTTTCGAGCCAGCGCGGCAAACGCGAAGCGGTACCGCTGGCATCGACGACCACGTCCGCATTTGCCAAAACATCGGAGCCGCCGGTGGTCGACTTAAGTCTCACACCACAGACGCGCGCGCCATCCTGCGAAACCTCGAGGCCGATAACGCGTTGCCCCGTTTGAATCCTGACATTGTCTGCCTCGCGCAACACCGAAAGCAGCGCTGCTTCGATGACGCCGCGTGAAGCGCCGTAGAGAGTTATGCCGGTTTCTACACGCGGCAACCAACCTGAGGTCACCCGCATGGCAACATCGGAGCCCACGTCATAAGGCACTGCCCCGCGTGCCATCAATTCAGCGCGCCAACTGGGCACCAGTTCGTCAAAAGCAAGGGCGCCAGCTCCCATAAGCATATGCAGACAGTGGCTTTGCGGCACTTCGGCACGTGTTGCGGGTGTGCTATCTGAGGGTTGCGCATAATTCGACCGCTCAAGAACCGTTACTTTGCTAAAACGGTCCTTCAGCATATTTGCGCAAAGCAGTCCTGCGATACCGCCCCCGATGACAAGTGCATGTGCACTTTCCATTCGCGAGTTGGCTGGCTGTGGGACTGCTGGCTCTGGCATTTGGATCAGAACGCGTTTTCGGGAACGTCGTAGGAAATTCGCTCGAAAGTTTGCGACACGACAAATTGGAAACCGTCGGTTTTTCCATCTGCATCGCGCGGGACGAATGGACCGATTATGCGGCGCTGATTGGGATTGAGGAAGTACTGATTGTTATAGTAGTCCCCAGTCGGGAAGTTGAGATGAAACAGGTAGGTTCCGGGGGAACTCTCAACACCGTGGACCTTTATGTCACCGGTGATCGACTCGCAGGACTTGCCATCGACTTGAAGCTCAAATTCACGCAGAACAAACAGATCCTTGAGCGCTTCGCCGTGCTCGTGCTCTTGTATCAACTCGTCCAGGCTTCCAAGGTCTTCCTGCCGGTAATGCATGACTTTTCCCGGCTCTTTCCAGTCGATCGTCAGGATGCTGGGCCCGGTGTAGAGATAATTCCCTTTGTTGTCATAAACGATTGAATGGCCCGTCCACATTCCGATCATGATGTCGAAAGGGCGGGCATAGTCGAAATAGCTGCTGCTGGTCATCTCCGCATTCCTCATTCAATGGGTCAAAATTGTATAACGTGTGGGTTTAGGTCTTCTTCGCGCGTTTGCGTAGAAAGCCATCCCTGACGTATGGGCACGTCATAAAGGCGCCCAGGTCCGAACCTGGCCCAGAAATGGCGCAGGCCTGGGGCCACAACGCGCACGACCGGGAAATTCACATCTGGCCGTGTCTGGTCGAGAACCAGCACATCGATATCGTTTGCCTGTAAGCGAGAAACGCAAATCTCAACATCCGCAAGAACGTCGTCAGTTGCCAGACTTCCCAAGTCAGCCAGCGTCAACATCGCTTGACTGTCGTCAGGGACAAGGTACTCCGCTTGCGACAGCCGCGTCGTACGCCACCAATTGATCGCATCAGAACTGCCAAGATAAGTTACTTCGGCGGCTGCGCCGCCTGGCTTTGGAACGGCTTCCAGAGACTGGTTTAATTCCGTAAGCGCCCGCGACAGAGCTACCTCGGGATCGAGATGGCAGCCAAACCCGTAAATGATGTCTTCTTCAACCTTGTCCGTTCTTCCCGAGATCGCCGCAAAGGTCGGTATACCGATGTCGCTTGTGACATCTATCACCCGCAGTGTTCTATGTATTTGGGAGTAATGCCTTAGAAGTTCTTGGCCGTATGTGTCACGGGAGCTTGCAATATCCACGCGGGGGCGGGTCAACCGATTGTACCACCAAATCGCGACGGCATCTCTTTCGATCAGTTCCAGCAAGCCTTGCAGAATAGCTTCTTCTAGGGTGCCGCCAGCGGCGCAGCCGTTGGAATCCGCACGTCCAAAGTTGGGGCCTGGTCCGTGATACCCGAAATAGCACATTGATGTCGGCAGATACCGCATGACGCCATCACTCAGCGACCATAGCGGCGTCCATTCTATTTCGGCTTCCGGATCGAAAGGCTCGGAAACCCAATATGCTTTGTGATCTTTGCGATTATGCTCGGCACGATCCGCATATTGTTGCGCACTATAGCCTAGGCATTCGTTTGGCAGAATTACGGGCGCGTTGAGGTCTTTGAGCCGGGCAAGACGGCGCGGCTCGGTGCCATCAAACACACCGCAATAGCGTTCCAGGGATTCAGCCACCGCACTGATACGAGCCTGCTCCGGGCTACGACCTTTGCCGCCTGACCGCCGCCGCAGTCCTTCGCGAAGGAAAAACCGTGTATCATGCAAGTCTGAAAAGTTGTGGTCGGCGGAATAGGTCGGCGTGCTCCAGACCCCTTGGTCGGAAGGACTACTACGAACACCTGGGGCCAGAGATCCAACGATACCGGTTATCGGACTTACATTCCGCTCCAGTATAGCCTGTATTTCATTCGGGCGGCAGGATCGGTGCCCGCCATCGGTGCCGTGCACTTTCGGTCGGGATTGCAGAATTGGTCGCGGGGTTATCTCGGCCAAGGCAGAACTGTCACCGCATACGGGGCACTGAGGTCGGCGCGTCAGTGTATGGCTTTTCCGTTCCATTGATAGATGATCCGTGCTGATCACCCGGTTCGCCAGCACCGATGGGCCGCCAACACCGATCCAACGCGTCACTTCGGTGACGAGTTCCGCCATCGCCGCAACTGGCGAAGTACCAATGCTGGCTTTTGGTGCCAGGCGGGTGTCGGCCAGACCTGAAAGCTTACCAATATGGGTTTCAACGCGGCGGTGCCATCGCAGACGATGCGCAAGGCACTCCCAGCAGGCGGTTTCGCCGGGAACAAATGTAGGACCCAGCCAGCTTTGAAGGCCGCCGGGATTGGCCAATATCCATGGTTGATTTTCCTCAACGGCCCGCTTGTTCCACTCGGCCAATTCAGCGGCAAGATAGTTATTGGTGGCAATCACAGTCAGCGCGCCGCGATCAACAACGCGCAGACCGTTTTTTTCGAGAGCCTCGCGCATGTAGGCGCCATCCTGACCGATGCAGGAGACATCGACCGGAGTGTTTGCCAGACGCTCTGCGGCGTTTGCAGGGTTTACACCGGCCAATTCCCAAAAGGCCTGCTGGCTGTGTGGCATCGACAAACTGTCTTCGGCCAAGAAGCCACGCTTTTTGAGCAGGTCCAGAGCTGAAAGCACGTCGGCACTGACATGGATCTGACACAGTTGCTCGAAGATGTCTTCAACCAAGCGCGTTCCGTCCAGCAAAGGCGCCAGGTCGGAGAATATTATGCCCTTCAGACAGACGTGACCATGTTCGCTGAACAGATACAAACCTTCTTCAGGAACTACGATTGCCTTGATGCTGGATTTGAACCGGGGTGCCGCGATGGCACTGTCATACATGAGGGCGCGTGCCCTCAGCAGCAGGCCGGTGGCGCAACGGCGGTATCATGTTCGTGAAGATCATCATCGTGTACGTTGTCGGGTCTGTCTCCGACATTTACGATCTGTGTGAAAGTCTTGCCGATTTCTTCGCCATATGCCTTAACTGCGGATGTTGGGTCTTGCTCGAGCAACGTCCGAAATTCCGGGTCTTTCCAGGCTTTCGCGTGCATCTTTCCCCAGTCCTCATTCGTCGGTGCCGTCATGTAAGATTCCTCCCTCGGTTGATTTTCGTCTATACATTTACATAGCATTGCTACACTTTCTTAACCTTTTCACACAGGAAAAAGACACGATCAAGTTGTGATTGGATCTTTGAAGTAACAGTTAGTCTACTAAACGCGCATACGTCACGAATTTCGGTAGTTTTGGGCGCCAGGCCGACGCAGGACATCGAATTGGTTGGTCGTTCCGGATACGGGTTTCAACTCAAAATTTCGAGCAATTGATTGAATGATGACGGCCATTTGCGACAAGGATTGGGCGGCCGCAATGCAAACTCTTGGACCGGCACCGAAAGGCATATAAGCTTTGGCCGAAACTGGCGGAATGCGACCTGTGGCAAAGCGGTTGGGTTGAAACTCAGAAGGCTGCGAAAAGTAACGAGGATCCCGATGCAGCAGACCTGGGCAGACCCAAACTCCGAGCCCTTCATCCAGTTGATATTCACGCACTCGAAAGCCGCGTGCCACTTCACGGTACAGGATTGGCGCCGGCGGCGTCAGGCGCATCGACTCTCGCAATATCGCCATCGTGCGGCTTGTGCCAAGCGTTGCGATGCTGAGACGCTCGGCATTGTTAAGCGTCGTTGCTTCATGAGCCAATTTCCTGTCCAGCCCATAGCGGGCAATGTCGTACCAGAAATGCGTCAAAGCAGAAGGCATTGTCAGGTGGCCAGCAAAAAGCATCTGAATAATTTCGCTCACGACATCTTGCTTGGAAAGAACCTCGGGAGCCATTTGATGTGCTTTCACCAAGGCCGAGAGAACATCACCCCGATCAACAAAGCTATCGAAGCGAGCACGGATGATGGCCAGAACCCCATCCATATTGCTGGGTGCCCGAGGGCGTGTCATCTGCACTGCTCTTTCGCCACTGCCCATGGTGGCGGTGAAATCCTCTCCGTAGCCTTCGAGGTAAGGGACCAAACCACTGCGGCCATGACCATCGCTGTGGCCCTCAAGGTCAGCATCCAAAACTGTGCGCAGTGCGATGCGGCTGATCAACACCCGAACCTCATGAACCAGATCAATTGGTTCTCCGTCCTGCCAACGCGCTGTGATGGCCTCAGCGAGCTCTGCCGCAACAGACAATCGAGGCGCGCGCAGCGAGGCGCGGAAGAGCGGCAGCAAGAGTTGCCTTCGCGCACGCCAGGTTTCGGGATCGTCCAGTGTTGTCAGCCCATCGCCCCAATGCCCAGCATTCGAATCTCGCAAGAAAACTGGCTTGCGCAGATCCGCCTCGTGGAAGCGAAAGAGCGTCCGAACAAGGTCAGCATCATGCACAAAAACGATTGGTCCGGCACCCAGATCAAAACTCGACACGTCTCCGAACGTGTTCGACAAGTGGCTAAGAAAGTCGAGCGGACTGCGCCCAAAAAATCGTGCATTGAGCCGCGCATTCTGCGCGTCCACTGGTCCGGGTGGCAACGTCACTTTGATACCCTGAAAGGAAGTGAGTAATGGACCAGCCGGACATCTGGGCATACGGGCTGGCACCTGACATTCTGCTGGACGAGGCAGATCAAGGTGTGAATTTGCGCAGCCCAAGCGGGTCGATATCTATTACCGACAGGTCCGAAGTAACCCTCGCCAGAAAGCTCGCTCAGGGCGGTGTGAGTGAGGCGGTTTTGACAGCTTGCCTCGCCCCAAATCCAGATGCAGCGGATGCCTGCGCGGCGTTCCTGTTTCGCCTGGATCAACGCGGCTTTCTGTGCCGTTTTGTCATACAGAATTCTCTGGCTATTTCGGTTTGTGTGCCACAGCGCGCACCAGAGACTGGCCTTCCAACGTTCAAACCGAGAAAAACTTTCAGACTGTCTCCCCAAACGCTGCTTCAGCCTGAAAAGAAGGGGTTCAGAGCACTGGTCCCAGGTAGTTGGGCGACCGTGAATTTGCTGGACCCACAGATAGGTCCATTGCTTTTCAAGTTGTCCGAGGGGGTGGAGGCTACGCAGGTCACAAACTGCGTGCCGGGTCTTGAACTCCACGCTTTCGAGGCATTGATGCGGCTCTTTGCGTGGTGCGATTTGCTGGACGGCACTGCAAAAACTCAACCGCCTATGCACGAAGTGCTGTTCCACAGCCATACACGCCTCGGTTTCACAAGGACTAAACTTGGGAAAACGGGGAAGCCGCAAACATTTAGACAGGCAGCCAAAGATATTCCGGACATCGCGCTGCCGCTTCCAAATGTAGCGGATCTTATCGCAAGCGACCCGCCGCATTTTCTGGTGTCCCGCAGTCGCAGAAGTCGACGCGACCAAGGCCGCACACCGATCAATCTTGCGCAGCTTAACGAGTTGCTTTTCCGATGTTTCTACCAAGAGAATGGTCACCGCTCTTATCCCAGTGGTGGTGCTTTATATTCGTTGACTACGTATCTTCTGGTTAATCGTTGCGATGGTTTGGTGCCTGGACTTTATGCCTACGATGCTGCCAGTCACGGCCTCACAATGGTTACCAAATTCACTCGCGCTCTCAAGGGCCTTTTGGAAGACGCCGCCGCATCAGCGAACTGTGCTTCTCACACGCAAATTCTGCTTCTGCTATCTTCGGACATGGCGATCACTCGAACCGCCTACGGCGACTTGGCATACTCATTGACCCTTAAAGAGGTCGGCGCCGTTTACCAAAATGTTCAACTCGCGAGCGAAGCAATGAAGTTAGCGGCATGCCCTCTGGGAACCGCAAACTCTTTGGCCTTCGCAAAAGTCATCAGGCAAAATGTGTACGATACGCCCTTGGTTGGAGAAATGATTATTGGGTCAAGTGAATGAGTTGTTGAATCTTTCGCAAACTTCTCATTTTAACACCCAATGAATTGGCAACTGAACAAGAGTACATAGAGCGTGAAGTTTAGCGTTAGCTTTTCCAGCTGTTCATTCACCAGGTTCTGTCGCAAATTCCTTTGAAGGCTGAAGAGATGGCGCAGGCGGGTCTATTACCCTGCCAATTGAGCAAACTGCTGAAACGGAGAGAGTCCGGGTGTGAACTGACCTTTGCGGATCATGTTGATCAATTCGATACCGGCCAGGGCAATTCAGCTGAAGAGAAAGACTCGAAACCCTACATGGGCCTGATCCGACGTTTGATGAATCGATGGTCTTGTTCAATGATGTCATTGAGGTATTTCCGTCTGACTATCTAAATCGGTACCGGACAACCTAAGCCTTTCAGCATCTTGTTTATTGCTTTGATGCCAGTAGTGTTGGCCCCGCTTTTGTCGATGACAATCTTCCGTGCCAAACCGTTCACATCAAGCGCACGAGCGAAGAACTTTGTTGCGGAAGCTTTGTTCCGGCGTTTTGAATAGCATGAAGTCCAGGGTCTTGCCGTGTTTGTCGATGGCGCGATAGAGACAAACCCACTCACCCTTCACTTTCACATAAGTCTCATCCATGCGCCATGATCGGTCGGCAGGACGCTTTTTGCACCGTGAAGCATCAGCTACAAGACCGCCGTATCTGCCCACCCAGCGGTTCAGGGTCGCGTGATCCAGTTCAACGCCACGTTCTGCCATGATTTCTTCCAGATCCCGATATGACACCCGTATCGTAGATAGAAGAAAACAGCGTACAAGATCACTTCTTTCGGAAAGTGTGCACCCTTGAATGAGATTGTCACGGTCTGCTCCTGTTATTCAAAGCAAGCGCTACCAAAACGACACTTAGTCTGACAGATGGGAACAAAGTTTGCGACAGAACCTGGAAGACGAACTCAAGATTGGCTCAGAATTTCTGTGGCCCGGCGATTTCATGAGCGTCTGCATATCCCCACCCGTCAGTACGCGCGGCTTGTTCGTGATTGGGTGACTTCCATTGGGTTGAAGGCGTGCGTTTACAGCACTCATTCAACTCGGCGAACCAAGGTCACCCAGATTTACAAATCGACGGGCAATCTGCGCGCGGTGCAACTCGTGCTCGGTCATGCAAAGATGGACAGCACAATTCGGTAACTCGGTGTGGAGCTTGAGGACGCGTCGGCCATAGCTGAAGCCAACGAAATCTAATGTCTGTGGGCCGTCGTGGAAACGGCCCGTTGCTGCCGTTCGTGGAGCAAGTAGACTATGCTGCGGTTGGGCAAACCGGACTTTGCGGCAACGGACAAAACTAATAACGAGCGGGCCGCTCGCTGCCAAGGTTGGGATTGGAACACCTGCGGGACCTGACCTCAGCCGCTCTTTTCGACCAGAAAATCGATCATGGCGCGGGTCTTGGCGGGCAGGTTATCGCGACTGGCATAGATCACGTTAACCCCGATCGAGGGCGGGCGGAATTCGGGCAAAATCGCTACCAAGGTTCCTGTATCCAGCTCAGCCTGGCAGGAAAGCTCTGGCAGTCGGGCAATCCCACGACCGGCAATGGCCAGCACCTTTTCGGTATGAGCGTCGTTACATCGAACACGTGGAGCGATTGGCACCGTGATCACTTCTCCGTCGGGTCCTGGGTAGGTCCAGCTTTGTGTGATCCCGTGAAACGAGAAATCAATCAGATCATGTTCTTTTAGATCATCGGGGTGGCGTGGGGTGCCGTATCGTTTCAGATAAGCAGGGGAAGCCACCGTAAGACCCTGTGTGCGAAAGATCTCGCGAGCGATCAGATCGGACGGGGGCAGATCACCAATGCGCACCAGCAAGTCGATACCTTCACCGACCATGTCGGCGCGGCGCTCGGACACGTCGATGTTCAGATCAACTTCGGGGTAACGCTGGAGAAATTCGGGCAGCCAGTCGTTCAGCCATCCGTGGGCGAAAACAACAGGTACGCTCATCCGCAGCTCCCCAAATGGCCGGTCGCCGACCGAATGCAACCGGTTCTGCACCGCACGGGTGTCATCCACAATCCGGCAAGCGTTTTCATAGTATATGCGCCCGGATTCGGTGAGGCTGATCCGGCGTGTTGTCCGGTTCAAGAGCCGGGTGCCAAGCCGCGTTTCAAGCCGCGCGATCTCTTTGCTGACATGGCTGGGCGTATGGCCCAACAGTTTTGCGGCCGCACTCATTCCTTCCTGCTCCACCACTGTGCAGAACAGAACCATGCCACCAAAAAGGTCCTTATTGTGATCCATGTGGAATAAATGCTGTTCTAACTGAGCTATTAAAGTTCAATACAGGCATAGCTACCTTTGTTGCAAGCAAAGGAAAGGCCAAATCATGTTGGACATCAAAAACTTTGATCACATCGGCATCCGTATCAGTGACCGCGATGCATCCGTCGCCTTCTATGAGTTGTTGGGGTTCCAGATGATCGCGGACGGTGGCTATGACAAAGGCCATCCGCTGGTGATGCTGCACCCGTCCGGGATCAACATCAACTTGCTCGGCCCTGCAACCGCAAAAGCGGGCGAAAACGTCCTGATGGACGAGGCCAAAAAATACCCAGGCATCACCCACCTGGCCGTCAAGGTGAAGGACGCCGAAGCAACCGAAACCTTTGTCATCGAAAACAGCATCGAAATCACCGGCCGTCGAGAATTTCGCGGCACCAAAACCATCTTCATACGCGACCTGGACCGCAATGTGTTGGAGTTCGTCGGCCCCGGTCCCTCAGTCGCGCAACTCATCGCCGAGCATACGCACGGTTGAACCCTGATCACCAATGGAGACACTCTCATGAACACTTTCATCAAACCGTTCGCCATGGCCCTGAGCCTGACCATCGCTGCCGCAGCACTGCCAGTACTGGCAGAAACCCCGATGATCAAAACAGTTGACGGTGTAGCAAGCTATCCGGAAGGCTATCAGGGCACACCAGCCCGTGCCGCTGATGAAGATCCGTTTCTGTCACCAACAAACTCGGCGCTGATCCTCATCGACTATCAGCCGCCGATTTTGGCAGGGGTCAAGAACATCGACCATGAAGAGCTGATCAACAACACCACAGGCCTGATCAAGACTGCTGTGATCTATGACATCCCGATCATTTTCAGTCATGTCGCCGTGGGCCTGAACGGTTATGATCCGATGATCGAAGAACTGAGCGATCTGGCGCCGAACGCGGTCTTTATCGACCGGACAAATGTCAACGCTTGGGAGGAACCTGAGTTTGTCGCTGCGGTCGAAGCAACGGGCCGGACAAAGCTGATTATGGGTGGCCTCTGGACAGACGTCTGTCTGGCCTATCCCGCGATTGAGGCCGAACTTGCCGGATATGACGTCTATGTGCCGGAAGACGCCGTTGGCTCGATCACCCAGCTCAGCCACGATAACGGTATGCGCCGCATGATCGAGGCTGGTGTCGAACCGATCACATGGAACGTGGTTCCGGCAGAACTGCAACGCGACCATGCGCGTACCGACAAGCTACAGGCCGTCACGCGCGTATTCATGGAACATCTGTTCAAAGTCGACCCGGACACAACCTGGTAAACCCAAAATCTGTCAGGGGCTTCGGCCCCTGGTAATGAAATCTACTTGAAGCTAGGCTTTTTCCGCATGCACTTGCGCAACTTCGCGAAAGCGAGCGTCGATGGCATTGGTGAAATTGATCGGGAATGCCCTCTGTTGCTGAATTCTGTTTAGCAAAAAATTATACTAATGAACCTGTTAGCCAAAATTCGAAACAGCCCATGGCCGTCGTTAAAACTGATTGGAAGTACTGCACCGCGGCCCAGCCTTTCCTAGATCTTTGCGTTTGCTTGATTGGGCAACAGGGTCCGGGCCCATAGTCAACCAACACCTGGCGTGTACCAAATGGGTGATCCCTAACGGCTTGGTTGCAGACATTCTTATGGTGTTTTGGTCCAGACCTCGGGGTTAACGATATTGATAGGGGCACCCTCTGCATAGGCGTTCACTTGATCGAAGATGTCAGCGAATTGCAGGTCGAACTCATCCTCAGTAACAAAGCCAATATGTGGGGTCGCGATCAAGTTTGGATGTGACAGCAACGGATCGTTGGGGTCAGTCAACGGCTCGGTGTCGAACACGTCACTCGCTGCTTTCCCGGGACGACCGGTATCGAGCGCATCGAGCAACGCCCCCGGCGCTATAAGCCCAGCACGGGAGGTATTCACGAACAGTGCACCCGGCCGCATTAGCGCAAAATCAGACGCCGTGATGATCCCACTCGTGTCCGGTTTCAAGCGCACATGAACCGAGACGACGTCGCTTTCGGCGAAGAATGCCTCGCGACTGGTGGCAACTGGTGCGTCATCCGCAAGTGCGCGTGCCCGGCCTTCATCTGATGACCACCAGACTACGTTCATACCAAATGCCTCGGCGTAACCCGCAATTGCCCGAGCAATACGGCCATAACCATAAAGCCCCAGTTGACGTCCGCGCAGCGTCTTGCCCACTCCGGCTTGCCACCGCCCCGCTTTGACCGAAGCCATCTGCGCGGGCAAATCGCGCATTCCGGCCATGATCAGTGCCCAGGTCAGTTCGGCGGCGGCATAAGATGGTGTCCCGCCGTGCATGTTAGAACACAACAACACGTCCTGATCCGAACAGGCTTGTACATCCACATGAGGATACACACTGCGTTGGCTGATCAGTTTGAGGTTAGGCAACTTCTCAAGCAACTCGCGCGTCACTTTGGTGCGTTCGCGGAACAGGACAATTGCCTCGGCGTCCTGCAATCTGGCAGCTAATTCGTCGATGTCTTCAACATGTTCCGTCCAGACAGTCACGTTGTGTTCGGCAAGCTTCGCAAAGCAAGGCAGACCCCGCAGCGTGTCGAACCAGTCATCCAGAATGTGAACTTTCATCGGCTTTCAATGCTCCGTCCGGGTGAGAGCTTTCTTGGTGTTGGAACAAAATTTGGAGCTTCAAGTGCGGCCAGTGCGTTGCGAACGCGTTCGCGTTGATCGAGCAAGTGATTGAACTGCTCGTCGCACCCAGCAATCGGCGCCGGATACGCAGCCAAATCCCGCCTCAACGCAGCTTGCGCCAGTTTCAGTTCCTGTCGGGCAATGTCGAGGCATTCTGAGTAGTCGTCCATAGTGATACCCCTTATATGTATACCATAGTATACTACCGGAAGTGCGCCTTTTCAACTCCCATCCCACACACTTTGGGGCACATAGATATGGCCATCGGCCAGCTTGCGAGCTGTACGCACCAAGCCAGCGGCGCTCAGTGAAAACCCATCTTCGTTCGAAAAATTGACCAATACATCAATTTTTCCTGAAGCGTGCTCGAGTACGATCTCTGCCGGGCTGGCAACCGCACGCTCAAGTAGCCCGTCTGCCACAGTTCCCGGCGTCAGCGCGCACGAAGCCATGCACTGCGCCCCTGTAACCGCCATCGTTGGGTGCGTCTTCCATGGCATGAAGTACCGGACGGCAATGGTTCCACCGTCTTTGGCTGGGGCAAATAGCCCGAACTTCGGCGTTACAGACTGAGAGACATCCCCCATTCCCATCAATTCGCCAGCTTCGATCCGAATGGCCTCCATCTGATCAAAGAACTCTCGATTTGCATCCAATTCCTCTGCAGTTTCATAGCCTGTCAGGCCAAAATCGGCGGCACATGCAATGGCCATGGGCATGGCGACGTCCATGCAGGTCAGATCAATCCCCTGAACAGTGTCGCGAAGATTTCCCGTGGGCAGAAAGGCACCGGTAGAGGAGCCGACGACCCCCATGAAACTCAATTGCACTGGCGCTGAACGTCCTGGAACGCCAGCAATTTCGGCGTCACCGTCATAGGTCAGTTCACCGCCCGGTGTCTGAACTTTGGCGACCACTTGTGCCCCAGTGTTAACGGCACGAATACGGATTTCGGTCTGATCATCTTTCGGCTTAATCAAACCCATTTCGATTGCAGCAGGTCCGACCCCTGACAGGATGTTCCCGCAGGTAGGCTTGAAGTCCACCAGCTTTTCCTCGACTGAGACCTGCGCGAAGAAATAGTCGATGTCAGCCCATTCATCGTCGCTGGTCGACAGCATAGCCACCTTGGTTGTGACCGCAGCACCGCCACCAATCCCGTCGATATTCAGCGAGTGACCTGCACCGATGGCAGAGATTAAGACGTCGGCCAGAACATCCAAATCCTCCGGAAGGTCAGATCTGCGGAAATAGGGGCCACGCGAGGTACCGCCTCGCATAAAAATGTACGGGATAGCGGTTTGCGTCATATCGCACTCTCCTCCACAAGGTTTGTGAGAACTTCGGTGAAATCACGGGTGCCAAGTGCACCGTGAAGGTCGCGCGTACGCGTTTCAGGCAATGCCAAAGCAGTGCACACGGATGCGCGGATCAGATCGGCTGCTGCGATTTCTCCGAGATGTCGCAGCAGCATTTCAGTGGACAAAATCAGCGAGACCGGATTGGCCATATCTTTCCCCGCGATGTCCGGTGCGGAACCGTGCTGCGCCTGTGCCACGGCGTGGTGGGCACCGAAATTCAAGGACCCAGCCAGCCCCAGACCTCCGGCCAGTTCCGAGGCGAGATCACTCAGAATGTCGCCAAACATGTTGGTTGTGATCAGGACGTCGAACCGCGAAGGGTCTCGAACCAGATGGGCCGCTGCTGCATCCACAAGCATTTCGTCGAAAGTGACCGACGAGTACTCCTCGGCCACCGCTCTGGTGCAGTCGAGGAACAAGCCATCCGTCATGCGCATGACGTTCGCCTTATGAATGACGGTCACATGTTTGGAGGGGCGCGACGCGGCCAGCTCAAACCCAGCTCGTGCGATATCCATGCTGGCCGAGCGCGTTACCTTTCTGAACGCCAATGCGACGTCTGGCTCTGGCATGAACTCTCCACCACCCGCGAACATGTTGCGGTCTGCATAAAACCCTTCGAGGTTCTCGCGCATCACGACCAGGTCGAACGCCTTGCGGGACGGCGCATCCAACCCCGGCCAAGTTCTGGCCGGGCGACGGTTGGCGAAAAGCTCCAGCTCTTTACGCAGAACTCCCGAAGGATTGCGCCCACCCTGGTCAACCGGCGGATAGCTGTTGTGCGAAACCGGACCCAGTATCACCCCGTCAGCGGTCTTCGCGGCTTCGACGACGGCCTTCGGGATCGTGGACCCCTCGGTCTCCAACGCCGCAAAGCCGATCGCCCTCCGCTCGATCTTGACCTCTCGGTTCAGGGCCGGGCTGGCGGCTTGCAGAACTGCCAGCGTTGCGGCCATGATCTCTGGCCCGATACCGTCGCCTTCCAGGCAAAGCAGCTTTAGCGGATCGCTCATTTCAGCGGCCACGGCAGGCTGACCATGTCCTGAAGCAGACCCGGTGGGAAATCCCGGTTCAGAGCACCCGCCATGACGCACATGAAGCCGATGCCGCAGGCTGTCAGGATCAGGGTCATCTGCCAACTTGAACCGGCGCGAATGCGGAAGAAGGCGATCAGGAATCCGATCAGGGCGAGAATGAAGCCCACAACCCATGTGGCCGCGATAAGACCTGCGAACCACGCCAGCGTCGACCAAAGCCCATGCGGAGCGCTCGCATCTTCACCGGCAATTTCCTTGTCAGCAAAGATTGCATCCCCCTCGGGTCGCCGCATCATTTGGATCAACAGGACCACGCAGCAGAACAGTGAAACGCTGCCGATCACCAGCGGGATGATCTTGTCGGTCATGTTGTAGTCGGGGATCATGTTGGCATTGACCAACGCCACGATCAGGTAGGCCATGATCACCAGCAGGAAAACCAGCGGCGCGCGCTTGCTGCCGGATTGGACCTCGCCTTCGGACATGATCATCTTGGCCTGCCGAATGCCCAGAATGACAGACACCACGGTGACCACGATCAGAACGATCACGATGGGGCTGAAGACATATTCCATCCCCTCACCAAAGCTCTTGCGGAACCGGAAAGAGGCAATTTGGAAGGCCTGGTTGGTGAACTTCTCAACCGGGTTCGACAGCACGAAGCCAATCAGGAACGCCGGGCGTGACCAGTCGAAACGGCGTAGGAAGATGCCGATCAGGCCGATGACAAACAGCGCCAGCAGGTCTTCAAAGTTTTGACCTGACTGGAAGGCCGCAAAGCTGATCAGCATGAACAGGAACGGCGCCAGATAGGTGAACCGGATCGTCGTCAGCTTAGCGATCCCGCCAGAGGCTGCGATGCACAGGATGGTGCCCACCACGTTAGCAAGCGCCAGCAACCAGACGATCGAATAAGTGATGTCGAGATTGTCCTTGAGCATGCTCGGACCAACCTCGATATCGCCGGACCCCAACAGGGCAACCGCGCCGATGAAGATCGCCATCGAACCTGAACCGGGGATGCCAAATAATAGGGTTGGTACGAGCCCCCCACCCTCTTTAGCGTTGTTCGAGCTTTCCGGCCCGATAACGCCCCGCACCTCGCCTTTGCCGAAGTTGCTTTTGTCTTTGGTGGATTGAACCGAATGGCCATAGGCAATCCAGTCGACAACCGAACCGCCAAGGCCGGGGATGACACCAACGACCACCCCGATGATCGAGCACCGGACCGACAGCCAAATGTTTGCCGCCCAGTCTTTGACCCCATCAAACCAACCAGCCCCCAGTGAGGCCCCTTTGGCAATAGACCGGTCCTGCCGTAGCAGCGAGACGATCTCTGGCACCGCAAATATCCCCAAGCCCACGATGACCAGCTTCAGACCGTCAGTCAGATAGGGAATGTCATAGGTCGCCATACGCAGCGATCCGCCAGCGTCGGCTTCACCAATCGTGCCGACCATCAGTCCCAGCCCAGCGGCGGCAACGCCCTTCAGCGGAATGCGGCCGGCGAGAATGGCCACCATCGAAAGCCCGAGAATTGTGATCATCAACATCTCGGGCAGGCCAAACGCAAGAACGATGGGCCGCGCGACCAGAATGAACATTGTCAGGAACGTTGCACCCACCAAACCGCCGAACAGCGATGACGCAAAGGCTGCGGACAACGCCCGAGCGGCCTCACCCTTTTTCGCCATTGGGAAACCATCCAGCACGGTCGCTTGCGAGGCAGAGCTACCGGGGATTCCCATAAGAACTGACGCGAAGGTGTCAGAAGTCGGAACAACGGCGACCATCCCGATCATCAACGCCAGACCCATTATTGGGTCCATGCCGAACATGAAAGGCAGCAACAGGGACAAGCCAGCAATACCGCCAAGCCCCGGAAAGACACCCACGGCCAACCCCATTACGACGCCGAGAATGAGATACCCAAGAACGATGGGTTGCAGGATCAGACCCCACGCATCATTGAGCGCAGGAAGAGCGGTGGCGAAAACCTCCATAGCGGCCGCCTTTCATTCAATTTTGGTAGAGATCAAAAGGCACGTGCCCGTTATTGTGGGCACGCGCTGTGAGTGGTCGGCTTAATTCAGCTCGACGCCGTAGGCTTCTTTGAGCCAGTTCAGAACATAGGCTTTGGCGTTATCATCGACGTTTGTCGCGGTTTGCAGTGCCGACTTGGAACCGTCACCTACAAACACCGGATACTTGCCCACGCGCTTCGACGAGATGTCAGCAAAGTCGCCGCGCTCGGTCACAGCCTGAAACGCTGCGGTGTATGCGTCGACTACCTCCCGGGGTGTATCACCGGGCAGGAAGGCCAGTTTCTGGACCGGGAAACCCGCTACAAAGAATGCTTTCCATGCATCCCATGCTTCACCACTGGTTTCACAGCCATCGGTTGCTTCGCAAACTTCTTTGAATGTCGGGATGTCCGGGAAGGTCGGGTCACGAACGATGTTGCCATCCGCATCCAGAGCCCCCCAGGTCATCATTGGAACGGCCTGACCGGATTCAACCAGCGGGGCCGAACCACTCAGGTAGCCGGACGAAGTTTGATAATCGATATTGGCTTCGCCGCGCTCAAACATTAGGCGACCGTCACCGCGGCCTTTGATGCCGAAGACGGGCTCAACATTCATGCCCAGCATTTGCCATGCCAGCAGCGGCACAAGGTCCAAACGGGTTGCGCCCTGCGAACCGTAGATGAAATTGATGTCTTTCAACGCATTCGCGGAGCCATCAAACTTGGCACCATCCTCCGCGTTCAGATACGCCACACCACCGGTTCCGGACGCCATGACCGGAATCCAGTCGTTGTATTCGTAGCGCACGCGCGGGTCGCTCAGCAGATAAGGAAACTGAGTCGAGCCCGAAGTACCGAACAGCAGCGTGCCATCGTCATGGCTTTGCTCCTGGAACCAGTTGGCGCCCTTGGTCGAACCTGCGCCCGGCATGAATTTCACGACCACGGTCGGCTGACCCGGCAGAGCCTCGGACAGTAGCGGCGCAAAGAAGTTGGCCCATTTGGCCGAACCACCCGTTTCCGAGAACGGGATGACCCATTCGATGGTCTTGCCCGAGAAATCAACCTCGGCAGCGGCTGGTGCAGCGATGCCGGCGGCGGCGATCAGCCCCACGACGGCGCGACGGGTGAATTTGGAAATGGTCATTGGTTCCTCCCTTTTGACCAGACAACCACGCAAGCGCCTCTCGCGCCACTGTGATCGCAAATAGAACTGTGGGGTTGATTCCCCCTCCCATCTGGCAATCATGGAGCGCCAACCTTGCGTGAAACTTGCAGGAGACCCGATGCGGATCGTCATCGTTGAGGATAATGAGACCCTCGCCAACGCAATTGCCTATCGCCTGCGGGATCGGGGCCATGCCGCAGATGTGCTGACGGATGGCGACACCGCAGATCTGTATCTGGAGCAGGAAGGCGCAGACCTGATCGTTCTGGATATCAACCTGCCGGGACGGACAGGGCTCGAGATACTGCGGTCCCTGCGCAACCGCGGCGACAGCGCCCCGGTCATCCTGCTGACCGCACGCACAGAGACCAGCGATCGAGTTGCAGGTCTGGATACGGGCGCGGACGATTATCTGGTGAAACCCTTCGAAATGGATGAGCTTGAGGCCCGCATTCGCGCGCTGTCCCGTCGCAAACAACTGGATTACGGCGCGCGCGAGATCATCGGAAACCTGGAATTCGACCGCACCACCCGGCAGGTCAGCGCAAACGGCCAGGTGCTTGACGTACCGCGCCGGGAAATGGCCGTGCTTGAATGCCTGTTGGAGCGACGTGGCAGGCTTGTGCCCAAAAGCCAGCTGACCGACTACGTCTACGGTGTGGGCGCCGATGTCGAGGATTCTGCCGTCGAACCTCATGTGTCTCGGTTGCGTAAGCGGCTTCAGAACCTTGGCATCAGGATCAAGACGGCTCGTGGCCTTGGGTATCTGCTTGAGGTAGAGAAGTGATCAGACATGGTTCTCTCCGGCTCCGGCTTTTCATTCTGATCCTGACGCCGTTAGTGCTGCTTGCAATCCTGCTTGGGTATTGGCGCTACACGGTTGCCCAGCAAACTGCGCAAGAGCTTTTTGACGACAGCCTATTGTCCGCCGGTCTGGCGATCTCGCGCGATGTAGCGATTTCAGAGGGCGATGCCCTGTCGCCAACCACGCGCAGCTTGATCCGCGATGCATCGGGCGGAGAGATATTCTATCACGTGACCGGACCCGGTGGTATCTACGTAACCGGTTATGCATATCCACCGGCCTCCGCGAACCCGTCGAAACAAGACGCATACCAACCGCAGTTCTTTGAAGCGGTATATCGTGATGAGCCTGTGCGTGTGCTGAAAATGACCGAGCGGATCACACTGGATAATCTGGTAGGCGATGCGACGGTCACGGCCTGGCAACGCATCGCGGACCGTAACGCCTTTGCCAATGAGTTGTCGATCCGCGCTGCGATCCTGATGGGTATCTTGCTGACAACTCTGGCTATTGTCGTCTGGTTTGGTGTCGCGCGAGGTCTACGGCCCTTGTTGGATTTGCAAGATGCGATTGATCAGCGCTCTCCTGACGATCTAGGTGAGATCAAACGGCCGGTCCCGTTCGAAGTGCGAGGCATCGTCCAGACCCTGAACCGGCTGTTTGGGCAGGTTGAACAAAGTATCAACGCCCACCAGGTTTTTATTTCCGAAGCCGCGCATCAGTTACGCAATCCAGCTGCGGCAGTCCAGTCTATGGCCGAGGCGCTGCGGGATGCTCAAACGGATTCAGACAGAGACAAACGCATTGTTGAGCTTGTAGCGGCAGCCAAAAACTCGGCCACAGTGGCAGAGCAATTGTTGTCGTTGGAACGGCTTAGGCTACCAACGCATCAGGATCAGATGGAAACGATTGATTTCCGCTCGGTCGTGGAAGAGGCCTGTGCAGAGATGGGCGTTCACATCCTCGCAAAGGGTATCGAGTTTGAGGTCACGATGCCAGACTCACCGATCATGGTCGCGGGTGACCGAGTATTTCTTACAGAGGCAATAAAGAACCTACTGGATAATTCAATGAAACATGGTGGCACTGAGCTGACCAAAATTTTAGTTGTGCTGCAACGGGATCGGGACACTGCCCGGCTGAGTGTGGCCGATGACGGCGTTGGCCTTTCACCCGACCAAAGCGACGCGGCCTTCAGCCGGTTTTCTCAACTGGAGCCCTCCGAAGGAAGCGGGTTAGGGTTGTCGATCGTTTCCGCCGTAGCGCAACGCCACGGAGGTCAGGTATCAATCAACCGTGCTGTACAGGGAGCAAGCCTTACGCTTGAGCTTCCGGTGGTTCATTAGATCTTTTGTTGCGCTGCACAATATGCGTCACGCCTTTACTAACAGGGATTTTTTAACGATCGCAGCAAACGGCAGCTTACCGCCCTTTTCTTCGCAAAACCAGTTAATTGAATTCCCGATGGAGCATGCAATGTATGGCAGCAAAGGTCGGAGAATATCATTTGCCGTCACGTACCCCACGGCTTCGTTGGCGCGCCAAGGTTCGAGCACGTTAGACGGGCTCATCGCCCTTGCAAAATGGGCGATTTCGGCGACGTGAACCGCTTCGCATTGGAGGTGACCATTACACGCGCCAGCGCGGTTTCCGTTTTCTGCCGGCTCATTGCTTCGAACGTAGGATAGGTCTGGGCGTCGATGTCCAAAGTTGTGATAACCTTTGTGTTCACTTTTGTCTTTGCGCCAATCGACGCCGGTATCTTGTCAGTTTTGATGTCAATGTCCGAAGTCTCAAGCGACGGTAGCTCGTCCCGCTGTGTGGCTCTCGGTCTCCTGCTGCGCAGCGCCCTCGCGAGGGTTCCCTGCAGGTCCGCGTCGTCGGGATCGAGGCGCAATGCAGCCTTGGCCACAGCCAATGCGTCATCGGTCAGATCAAGCTTCAATAGCGTGCGCCCAAACAGGGAAAAGAGTTTCGCCACGTTCAAGGAATTGTTCAGCAAGCCGGCGCCGGTCTTTTTTGCCTCGCCCGCGTTCATTTGCCGGGCTACGAGCGCACGCCCCAGTCTGAGCCATATCTTGAGCGAATTTGGCTGGCGCCCCAATAGTTTTACGAACTCTCGGTAGGCAGTATCGTTATCGCCCTGTCTTGCGGCTGTTACCGCGTGCAAGTAGCGCACACGCGAGGCGTTCGGCTCAGCATTCAGAATTTGCGCGAACCCGCGCTTTGCCGCAGCCAGATCGTCGGCTTTGTAGAATGCTAGGGAACGCTTCCACACGTATCGCAGGCAACGCCGATCAAGTTTGTTACCAAGATTTTTACCGCTTTGTGTGATCAGCAGCAGCGACCGGATTTTTGCGTCCTTCGATCCGAAGGAGTACTTGTAAGGCTCGTCGCCGCGAAGGAAATCGTATTTTGTGAAGCCTTGCGAAATGGCGTGCCGAATGGCGTAAGAGTGAAGGACCAAACCCGGCGGTGGGCCTTTGAAGGTCGTATCACGTGCACCGACATAGAAATTGTAAGCCATGCCTTTCTGGTCAACCAATATGCTGAACACGCAAATCGGGCGGTCTTCATGCCAAAGCATTGGCATGAATAACGTATTTGTTGCCCAAGCTGTCCTGAGCATTCTGCGTTGGGTTTTCAGAATGATGTTCAGTCGGTCGCCTTTGCGTTCACCCCATTTGTCGGTCCACAGCCGGAGAAGAGTTTCAATATCCCGGCCAAGCGTTTCGCTGGTAGTATGCGTAAAACGATACGCGTCCGAGGCTTCTACCTGACGCAGAAAGCGCCGGATTTTTTGGCGAGTGTTTTTACTGACTCTTTGACTAAGAAACTCGTCCCAATCTCCTGGAAGCATCGTATGAGGGCATACCCCGTTATTGACGCCGTCGGGTTCGATCATTTTCAGGTGCTTCAGCTCGAGGCTTTCACCCGAGAACGCCCTGAGGAACAAGTTAAGCCGTTTGTATGAGGTCGGGAGGTTGAGAAGACGGAGGCGCCGCCAGTTCATCTCTTGCAGCTTTTGAGCAAGTGCGGGTATGGCCGTCTCTTCAGATTCAGGTCTGCAGAGCAGGCCGTTATAGTCCGAAACATAGTTCCCGGACAAATTAATCTCATTATAGAACCCTTCGGAATCGTGCTTGGTAGCCAGCCGAATCGGAAGAAAGGCTACATATCCTGGGTCGCCATGAGGCGCCCGGACAGCAAGAACAAAGCTACTGGCACCTGCACTTTCCGAAGTTCCGAAAAGCCATTCAAATGACAGAAAATAATTGGCCTCGGGATCTGCCTGATAGACGGCATCCCATTGCGATCGCAACTCAGTGATTGCGGTTCGCCCCTCAATCAATTCTACTCGCACAGCATCACTCTCTAACAAAAAGCACTCAAAACAACTGACAGTCAGTATAGCAGCTTATTCAAAAATATCTATTCTTGCGGATTTCAGCCCGAGGCAATGCCAAGTTGTTAAGTGGCGACAAGGAGATTTTGGGGGAAACTACCTTCAGGTACCCGTTTCAACCGCATAGTTTGTCCAGATATCGAAGGCACCCGATTGAGCGCGACAGAAAAAAGTGCAAAGAAACTATCGCAGCAGAGGTGCAAGGCTGGGCGATATCAGATCGCTGTTGGCGAGTAGTTTCTGGTTCCCGTCTGACGATATGACACGACCCACGATGTTCTTCCATCTCCGAGGGCTTGCTGTCGATGACATGATGAAACAGGGCGAGATCGCGTCAGGTTTCGGCAGTCTCCAAACGAATTCGGATCGCCTAGGCGCCTTTAGACCGCAGCAGGATCCTGTGCCCAATGTTCCGCACTTTGTCCACGCAGGTGGGCAGGTAGCTCTTTAACACCTTCCTGTGTTTAATGTCTGGTTATGTGGTTTCGCAACGCGCTGGAGCCCACGTTCCACAGCGGCATGTAGCTTGATTGTCCGAATTGAGAAAAACAACCAACGGCAGCTTAGGGCTCTTACCGCCCATCGATGCCAATCGCAGAGAATGGAAGCAGTGAACCCACAGCGGTCCCCTCGACATCGCGCAAGGTTGGTCATTTTAGCGGCTCAAAGACGACTTCTAAGACCTTGGGGGCTTTCGCGTTACAGCTTCCCAAGACTAGTCACTTATTCTCAATTCCGCATTTTCTCACTCCGTTTCCCCTACCCCGTCGGCTAGTGAGGCCGATGTTTGTGAAGCAGCGGCCTGCCTGACTGTACCAGACGGCGTTTGAGCAGGAGTACCAATTGGGAAACTACGGGAGGTTTGACCCTGCTGGTAGATTGGAGATAGATCCTCGTATGGCTCAGTACCCTATCTTATGGACGTTCCGTCGCTGCCCATACGCGATAAGGGCCCGCCTAGCATTGGCGAGTTCACGAGTTAGAGTCGAACTGCGCGAAATTCTTTTACGAGACAAACCAGAGGCCTTCTTACAAACATCCCCATCCGGAACAGTGCCGGCGCTGCGACTTCCAGATAAAGTTTTAGATGAAAGTCTGGAAATTATGATTTGGGCGCTCCAACAAAATGATCCGCAGCGGCTTTTGGACATGCCTCAAGAAGGTTGGGGCCTAATTGCGGCAAATGATGGTCCATTCAAGGCTGCCTTGGATCACACAAAATACGACACGCGGTATCCGGATTTAGACGTCAACGAGGAACGCAGGAAAGCGGCGAGCTATTTGCTCAGCCTCGACGAGCGGTTAGTCGGGCGGGCCTGGCTTTTCGGGGATCGCCCCACTCTCGCCGATCTGGCGCTTCTACCCTTTGTTCGCCAGTTTGCACATATAGACCGGGCGTGGTTTGACGCACAGGAGTGGCCTAATTTAGTGGCATGGCTGGATCAATTCCTGGGCAGCGAAGTATTTTTGCTGGTGATGAATAAGCACGCAACCTGGTCAGAAGGCGATAAGCCGATTTGGTTCAACGGCTGAGCCTAACACCTCGTATCACAGCCCCTTCAAGCCGTTTACTCATCGCGCTGGCGTCGTAGTGCGGCCCTTCATTCCTGCCATTCGCTGCAATTGGACAGTCTGGATAGGCTTAAATTCATACATATATCCCTCGTGGTTGATCCGGCTAGAAGGGTGGATTCCATTGTTTCGAGTTCTCAGGTAATACGTATTGATGGATATCGTCGTCATTACGACCGTCATCACTTCTCTTTTTGTTGTAATCGGCGTGGCGGAGCCATTGGCCGCACGGTTACGCATGCCTTTCAGCGTTATGCTCGCCGTCCTGGGGGTAGTGATTGGGCTTGGCGCGACATTCTTTCTCAACACCGACCTGACGGATGTACTGAATCCGGGGGCGCAAGCGATAATTGATCTGCCGATCCGGTCCAACGTATTCCTCTATGTTTTCCTGCCAACGTTGCTCTTTCAGGCAACACTCGGCATGAACCTGCGCAGGATGCTGGACGACTGGATGCCCATCCTGATGATGGCCGTTGTGGCAGTGATCGTGGCGACACTTTCCATTGGCTACGCGCTCAGTTGGGTAAGTGCGCTACCGCTGGCTGCCTGCTTGTTGATCGGTGCTATCGTGTCGACAACTGATCCCTCGGCGGTCGTCAGCATTTTTCGATCAATCTCGGCGCCGCGCAGGCTGTCCCGGATTATTGAGGGCGAAAGCCTACTTAACGATGCAGCTGCGATTGCTCTTTTCGGGCTGTTCATGAGCTTTGTCATGCTCGGGAGACCTGATCCATTACTAAGCGAAGCCGTGGGGCAGTTTCCGCTGTTGATCGCAGGCGGTGCACTTACCGGTTGGCTCATGGCGCGTATGGCGGTTTGGCTAATGGCTTTCGTAGACCGCTGGGAAATGGCGCAGATTTCAATTTCCGTTGCGCTGCCGTATCTCGCCTATATCCTTGCAGAACAAAGCGTCGGGGCTTCAGGTGTCATCGCAGTTGTGGCGGCAGGCCTTACTCTCAACCTGACGGGCCCCGGTCGATTGTCACCGGTCGCTTGGACAAATCTGCAAGAAGTATGGGACCTTCTGGCTCATTGGGCCGGAGCGCTGATCTTTATTCTAGCAGCATTGCTGATACCGAGATTGTTAGAAGGCGTGCGGCCGTCTGACTTTGGCCTGTTGGTTGTAGTAGTTCTTGCTGCAACATTCGCGCGGGCGGCGGTATTATTCGGGTTGTTGCCATTGCTCACGGCAATCGGTCTGTCGCCAGCTGTAGAACGCCCTTATCGCACTGCGATGCTGTGGGGCGGGCTGCGGGGGGCCGTGACTTTGGCGCTGGCTCTGGCCGTTACCGAAAGCACGCATATCCCGCTCGAGACCAAGCGTCTGGTCGGCATCCTGGCCACTGGTTTTACGCTGTTTACACTGATTGTTCAGGGAACAACCTTGCGCACGGTGATCACAAAACTTGGGCTCGACAGGCTCTCTCCGCTTGATACGGCCCTTTCACGTCAGGTGGTCGCGGTCGCCTTGCAATCAGTGCGCGAGGACGTGTCCCGCACTGCAGAAAACTACAACCTGACCCACGATATCGTCAGAAACGAAGCCAAACAATTTAGCGAACGCCTCGATAAGGCTGTAAAGGCCGCCGAAGACAGCGCTCAGATCCTTGATCGTGACCGGATCACGCTTGGCCTTATTGCGCTGGCCGGCGCAGAACGGGATTCCGTGTTGGCCCGAATGCGAGAGCGCACCATGTCATCAGTTCTGAGTGAGAAGATTCTGTCCGATGCTGATCGGCTCATTGAAGGCGCTCGGACCGGAGGTCGGATCGGCTACCAGCGCGCGTCAAATCGGTCCGTTGTTTACGGCAAGTCTTTTCGGATCGCCGTGTTTTTGCACAACCGGCTTCGAATCTCGTTCCCGCTCACTCGTATTTCAGCGGATCGGTTTGAAAGATTGCTCATGCAACGCCTGATTCTGCGAGATCTTGATGGATTTGTCCGTGGCCGCATACGCCGGATCCACGGCCGCCGGGTTGCGGAATTGCTTGATGACCTGTTGGCACGTCGATCCGAGATGGTTGAGACAGCACTTGACGGTTTGCGACTGCAATATCCAGGTTATGCCGAAAAGCTGGAGCGGCGGTTCATCCGACGGACGGCGCTGCGACTGGAAGAGCGTGAATACACGGTCATGCGCGAGGACGGCCTGATGGGTGAAGAGCTCTATTCGGTGTTGATGCAGGAAGTGGCGGCACGACGTGCTTCATCTGAAGAGCGTCCGGTACTGGACATCGCCCTTAAAGGACGGGATCTGGTCAGTCAGTTTCCGCTATTCTCTGATCTCGACAGAGCTTCACTGAGGAAACTCAGCAGGGCGCTGCGTACCCGTTATGCCAACCCAGGTGATACGATCATTTCCAAAGATGAATTCGCCCGAAGTGTATTCTTCATTGCTTCTGGGGCAGTCGAAGTGGAGTTCGGCAGACACACTACGCGGTTAGGTCGCGGCGAAATGTTTGGGCAATTGGCCATGCTAATAAAACGGCCCCGTCGCGTAAATGTGCGGGCGTTGGCTCCCTCGACACTGCTCATGCTCGACGAAGCGCGTTTCCGGCGATTGCTCCGGCGAAGTGAAGCCATGCGGAATTCCGTTAAGATGAGCGCAAACATGCGCATGATCGACCCCGCTGTGTTGGACCTGAATGAGCCCGAAAGATCTTCTGAACAAGGGTCCATTTCTTGAGAGGTCAAAAATTGGAAAGGAACCGCAACAGCTATAGTGTCATTTCAATGACGCCAGTCGGGTTCGGTTTTTGTTGATTGTTTGCTCCGTTTCAAAGCGCTTGGTCATTCGAAGCAGCCCCCACGACCCTCAACATCTCGGACAACCACCCCAGTTTCCGACCTCTCATTTTAGGAGCGTTAGTCAAGAAGTGCAGCTGTATGAAACCGCCGGACACACGATTTGCGATATATCTCGGCCCAGAGCCAACCTTGGGCATAGTCTTTGATCGTTGCAGTCGCAGCCCGCATTTCGGACCTTCGCCGTGGGCGCATAAATTCAGGTGGTCGAAGTCACGCGCCGCGCAAAAAAGGGTGAATTCGCTGCGCCTGCGAATTATCCTGCAGAGCTAATTCATGCAATTCGCGTCCAACCTGACTTCAGTAGTATGTGTTCCAACGGCCGCTTTCGCGGGATTTCGATTGGAACCCAGAGATTAAATCGACATAAGCCATTTCTTGAAAATTCTCACCGAAACCCGCTCCTGATCACCGTGCCGGCAGACGAAGTATAGTCCACGATCCAATGGAACACGGCTTTTGTCGAGGCGGATCAGCCGACCAAGTTCCAAGTCCCTCTCCGCCAAAAGATGTCTTGCCAACGCCACGCCTTGTCCGTCAATCGCCGCCTCCAACAGAACAGCACTGTCCACGTACTTGATGCTCTGCGAGTTGATCCGATCAGCACTCAGCCCAACTTGCGCGGCCCAGCTCTCCCATCCAACGTTGAAAGCATCGTGCAATAATGGGAGGTCTGCCACGTCATCCGCGCGCATAGGCAGTGGTACTTTCTCAACAAGGGACGGGGCGGCTACGACAATCAATTCTTCTTGTCTTATTTGTTCATGATATAGCCCTTCCCAAGCCGGTTTTCCAAACCGCAAGGCTACATCGACCTCGGATGTGTCGAAATCCGCAAAGGCATCATTTGTGTCCAGCAACAATGCGATACCCGGATGTTCCTTCTGAAACGAGTTCAGTAACGGAACAAGCCATTTGAGCGCCAGCGATGTGGACAAAGACAATGTAATCGACTGGCGGTGATGTAATCGCTTCACCTCCATTACGCCTAGCTGCAAAGCCGAAAATGCTCCGCGTGTTGATTGATGCAGGCGTTCCCCGGCCGTGGTCAGTTCAACGCCATTGGGGCGGCGGTGAAAAAGCGTCACGCCAAGATGCAGTTCCAGCAACTTGATTTGCCGACTGATCGCCCCGTGAGTGACGTTCAGCACATCCGCTGCCTTGGTCAAGCTGGAGTGGGTTGCAGTTTCGTCAAAGGCCTGAAGGGCACGAAGATGTCTGAGGTTTTCCACCATGTGAGAAAACCTAACAGCAATGTTCCAAAAATTCGATAGGCCTGCCTAATTTAGCGGGGTTACACTGACTTATCCTCAAAAAATCTCACGCAGAAATTTCTAAAGAAAGGAGATACCATGCCCGATACCAAAGTCGCGTTGATGACAGGCACAGGACAAGGTATTGGCCGAGGCTGCGCCATTGAAATGGCGAAGGCTGGCTACAAGGTCTCGCTTATGTCTCCGTCCAATCGCTCGGTTGAACTGGCGGAGGAACTCGGGGGCATTGGCCGCCGTGGCTCTGTTCTGGATGTCGATGACCTTCAAGAGATGATCGACGACACCATGAGCAAGTATGGGCGGATTGATGCAATCGTCAGCAACATGGGTCATGGCGGATCTGTACCTGAAGCCATCAAGACGGTGGGCTTCGACCCCGATTTCGACGGGCCGCTCTTGGAACTCAGCGATGAGCTTTGGCACGAGAGTCTGGACATGTACGTGCTGAACGTTGTGAAGATTGCTCGTATCGTCACACCCATCCTGATTGAACAAGGTGGCGGCGCTTTCGTTAATATCTCGTCCATGAACACAATCGAGCCGCGAGCGCCCTACCCTATGAGCATGTTGCGTGGCGCATTGCACAGTTTCTCAAAGCTCTATGGGGATCGTTATGCACGGCACAACATTCGCATGAACAACCTGCTCCCTGGGTTCTGCGAGAACGTGAACCTGTCCGAACAGGCCCGTCGGGAAATCCCTGCTCAGCGGCCAGCAACGTTCGAAGAAATTGGGCAAGCTTGCGTGTTTCTTGCCAGCGATGGAGCCCGGTATATTAATGGTCAGAGCATCCTTTCGGACGGCGGGATGAACCGCGCGGTTCGATAATAACGAGTCGGTGGAAAATGATTGTTACGGCACTCAAAGATATTCTTGGTACAGATCGGGACGTTTCCGGTCCGGGTTGGAATAGCAGAAGGTTACTGCTTGCCGCTGATGGAATGGGGTTTTCGCTGACGGATACGATCATCAAAAAAGGTGCAGTGCTGGAGCTTGAATACACCCATCATCTGGAGGCGTGTTATTGTATCGAGGGCAAAGGTCGGATCAGGGCGTCTGACGATGAAACCTGGCATTTCCTTGAGCCATTTACTGTCTACGCCCTGGATCAACATGACCGGCATTTTGTACAAGCCACTGGTGCCGATTTGAGGCTTGTCTGCATATTCAATCCGCCGCTCAGCGGGCGTGAAGTGCACCGCAAAGACGGAAGCTATGCTCCAATTACATCCTGATGAGCACGGCGGCATCTTTGTGCAAACCGGCCATACATGCGGTGTGCAACATGGGGCAAAATCGACCCAAAGCGGTCACTCGAAACGGTGCTGCCATTCTGCCGACGCGCCCACATTGCCGCCGTTCGCTGCATGAGCAAAAGAACCGGGGTCAATCATACCGACGATAGGTGTACTTTCCAGCCGATCTCTGCGTTTCGAGCGAGCGAACTGTTGTCGCCCATTCTCGGACATTCGTGCCAGAGGTAGAAAGATTCCGCCCCTTTGATCACAATGGGTTGTGGCCCCACCTTCTGCAAAATGCGATCTGTACGGGACTCGCGCGCGTACGGAAACCTCCTATAGCGTGTGGGAAATTGAACTTGCGCTTGACTACAGCGTTTACACCGAAGTCAATCCTTTGGGTGATCTCTCAGATCGACTAGACATTCTGGTGGAGACAGAACAGTTTCTCATTGGCAGTGAAGTGAAGGTAGATGCGGTCCTTGGCGACCAACAACTGGAACGATACACCGGCGCCCTAGCGCAACGCGCTAAAGATAGCCATGAGAAACCTCGGCTCATTTTTCTCGGTCCGAAGGCGCCGCTCAAGGCTCATTCCAATATTCCCATCAGCACTTGGCGCGACGTTGTTGGCGCAGTACGGCTTGCAGTCGGAGAAAACAGACTCGCACGCGAGCTTATTAGCCATTTCGGTAGCTACGCCGAAGATTTTTGAGGGCCAAAGGAACGAAGACGAAAGCATGATCTCACGATCCATTGTCGAGAATGTCTAACTTCTAGAGAAGGCGCTGCGATTCGAACAGAATCAGATGTCTAAGGCGCTTTCTGGTGCCATTCGGACGGCATTCGAAGAAAAAATCCAGCAGCCTGGCTGGCAGGGCGAGGTCGGCAAAGATCTTAAGGGCGACTTTTGGATCGCTCCCCTGGACTGGCGCGTCCCAGACGAGGATTTCGATAGTGAAAGAAGTTATGATCTCTTCTTCAAGTTGGATTTTGTAGGGGACGTTTACACGTGGACAGTTTATTTTTTGGGGACTGTTGGGCTGTTCGGTCCGGCTCGTTGCCGGGTTTGATAGACTGGTGAAAGCAACTCCTCAAAAACACCTCATTGACCACAGTGTTGATGTCCTAAAAACGCTCAGCAAGCAGGGTTTCCAGATCGATCGAAAGGAGCGTTCAATTTCGCTTCCAATCCGCATTTCTCGTGACGGTCTGGCCAACGCGTTCAAAGAGGATGACATGTCTCCTGTCCAAGTCCTCATCGACGCGACATTACAGAAGGTTGCTGACAATCGAGAGGCACTCGGGAAACTCATCTCGGACAATAGTCTTTGCTTCATCCAGTGCGTCCAGCGTGAAACGTATTGTGTTGTAGCTTCCTTCCCAGATTTGAAAGTTGGCTTCTGCATATCCAAGCTTTGCCGCAACAAAGTTTGGGTCTAGCGAGATTGCTTCCTCGTATAACGGCAGGGCTTTACCGATATCCGTGAAATCCTTGCTGTGCAGCAACCTATCGGCGTTTGCATAG